>CP154827.1:942500-1242500 GCA_039613835.1 Acetobacteraceae bacterium
AAAGCCGCATCAGTCTGAAGAATAACCGGCACACGCGCCAGCGCCACCAGTAAAAACCGCAGGAACTGAATAAAATCCTCCGCCCCCTGCTCCGCCTCAATCAGAACGCATTCTGAGCCGCCCCGCCCATCCCATGGCGGCAATGGAGAATATCGCCCGAGGACCGCATGACGCGCCTCAAATAAACGCCACCCATCGCGCATTTTGCCCTCTGCCAGGCGCAATGTCGCGAGATTGTAAACCGCGCGCGGCGCTTCCGCATCGTCGCCCTGCATCAACGCTGCGTAGATCGCCGCTGCGTCAGCCATTTGCCCCATTTGCTGCATCAATGTCGCAGCGTTGTTGCGTATGCGCCGGTCATCCGGCGCCAGATCTCGCGCGCGCCATATCGGCTTCCGCCGCATCAAAATGGCCGAGGGCCAAGGCGGTGAGCGCGCGATTGACGCGCGTGTAGGCGCTATCGCCGCCCAGTGCCACTGCCTTATTGAGCGCCGCCTCCATCTTGCCCGCTTCAAATAAAGCCGCACCCAGATTGGCCCAGGCAAACCCATTTTCAGAAAGGGCTTCCGCAATCATCCGGAAAGGCGCGGCGGCCGCCTCGAATTGCCGCAGGGACATGAGGCGCTCAGCATATTCCTGCCAGATTGGGATCGGCTCTGCCGCGAGGTCAGCGACGCGCTTCCAACTTTCGGCCCCTTCCTCAAATCGAGATTGCTGGATCAACACCCCGCCCAAACCGGCATGGGCGCGGAAATCCTGCGGCGTCAATAATGTCGCGACGGAAAATGCCGCCCGCACGGGCTCCAGATGTCCGGCCTCATACAGCGCATGTCCGAGGGTGATGTGGTAAAGCGCCCGTTTATCATCCGTGAGATCCTCTTTAAGAACCCGCCCGATCAGGGCAATGGCGCGGTCAGGCCGCCCTTCCGCACGCGCAACGCACGCCATGCCGTAAATCGCATCGTGATCGTCCGGCATCTGCGCCAGAACTTTCCGAAAGCGCGCAGCGGCGCCTTCGAAGTCCCCTGACGCCAGAAGCGCCATTCCTGTATCGACAATATTCTGTTTTTGAGAAGCGAAGCGCATCACTCTATTTTTAGCTCAGATGGCGGAACTGAGAAGCCCATCATGTGAGGCGCGCAATAGACGCACGGGAAGGAAGCCGATAAGCTCACTTCCTCAACAATGTGAGATCAGGTCGGACCCCATGGCGCATATCTTCCGGTGGGCAAACATGAAAAACACGGCAAGCCTTTCCCATTTCCGCAAGGCGATCTTGCTGTTCGTTATGCTGTGCTACCCGTTCCAGGGTTTTGCAGCGCGGGAGCGACCCTGGGCACCCGTCCCGCATCCGGCGGATATCACCGTCATCGCGCATCTTCCGGAAGGGTCGGACTGGCATAATGTGGTCGCGGTCAGGGACGGATTTATCCTGCAACGCGCCCCGAAAGACGGCGCAGAATCATTGATAAAACTGGATCGGGCGGGGGGCGCCCATCCCCTCCCCATGACGCAGCACGTCAAAGATAGGCTGGACGCACCTTCCGCCCTGGCACGCGCGGATGACGGCGCAATATGGGTCGTTAATGCGCGCCCGGGCGCACAACCATTTCTGCTGAAACTGGATGCGGAGACAGGAAAATTACAGTCCCGCATTGACGCAAGCCCGAATATTTATGACGGGTCAAGCCGCTTCATCGCCATCGCAGTGCATGGGCCGATGATTTATCTCGCCGATGAGGGCGATGCGGCACTCGTCACTTATGACCTTGAGAAAAAGATCTGGCGCCGCTTCTTCACCCATTATCCGGCGATGCTCGGGCAGCGTTTCATGAATATTGGTGGGCAGGAGGTACGCGCTTCGGATGGGCGTCCCCTGCAACGCAATATTTCGCACCTCGCGCTTCAGCGGGATGGCGCATGGCTTTATCTTCAGACACCGACCGGCCCCCTCTACCGCCTGAAAACGGAGCTTCTGCGTGACCCTGATTTCACTCCCGTTGAATTAATGGAGAGCCTGACGGAATGGCGTCGCACGCCGACCATTGGTGGCATCACAATCGGCTCAGATAACACGCTCTATATGATCGACCGGAGTGAGGGCCGCCTGCTCTCATTTGATGCGGGTCGCGACCCTTTTATGCAGGTTGCCGATCAAAGACTTGTGGACGCGCAGACACCTTATGCCGACCCCATCACAAATGAGATTTACGTTGCTGCCGGGTCGGAACTTTTGCGTTTGACGCCTTACCGGAATCCGCAACCTTGATAGGAACTATGGCCCGGATGGCCGGTCCCTCCCCGTACCAAAAAGAATGTGGTAGGTTATTTTAATGCTTTATCAATCAACGCGTGGCGCCATCCGAGGCAAGGATTTTTACGATGTTCTCCTTGGCGGGCTGGCAGAGGATGGCGGGCTCTTCGTGCCCGAAATCTGGCCGCAATTGACACGGGATGACTGGCGCAGTCTGCGGGGCCTCTCTTATGCGGCGCTCGCCGCGCGTGTCATTGCCCCGTTCACGCAGAATGTTCTGGCCCTCCCCGAATTGGAAGGCTTCTGCAGAAAAGCCTATGCGCGTTTCGATCACCCTTCTGTCACGCCTCTCATAGAAATCGCGCCTGAGCAATATGCCATGGAGTTATTCCACGGTCCGACCTACGCGTTTAAAGATGTCGCCATGCAATTATTGGGGCATCTCTTCGAGGACGCCCTGCAAAAGCGCGATCAGCACGTCACCATTATAGGTGCGACATCCGGCGATACAGGGTCCGCCGCCATTGAAGCTTTCAAAGGGCGGGATCGCGTTTTCATTGTTATCCTGCACCCTTATGGCCGGACATCCGATGTTCAGCGCCGTCAGATGACGAGCGTCACTGAAGTCAATGTGCTTAATATCGCGATTGACGGCACGTTTGATGATTGCCAGGATCTCGTCAAAGCAATGTTTGCGGACGCCCCCTTCAAGGATGAGGTCGCGCTCTCTGCCGTTAATTCCATCAATTGGGCGCGGATCGCGGCGCAGATCCCTTATTACGTGCGGGCCGCCCTCGCTGTCGGAGCGCCGGATCGGGACGTCTCCTTCGCGGTGCCGACCGGTAATTTCGGCAATGTCCTTGCCGCATGGGTCACGCATCGCATGGGCCTGCCCATCCGTCACTTCTGCATTGGCTCCAACAAAAATGACATTCTGACCCGATTCATCCTCGATAATGATATGTCGGTGCAACCCGTTGCGCCCAGCCTGTCCCCTTCTATGGATATTCAGGTTTCCAGTAATTTTGAGCGCCTTCTTTTTGAATTTCTGGGCCGAGACAGTGACCTTTGCCGCACCACCATGCAGGGCTTCCGCCAGACTGGCCGGATGGCAGTACCGACGGAAGCATGGCACGCGATCGGAACGCTCTTCAAAGCGCGTCGTCTGGATGATGCGCAGACACGTGCGGAAATCAAACGCATTTTCGATAACAGCCATTATATGGCGGACCCGCATTCCGCCATCGGCATCGCCGCTGGTGCCGGGAATCAGAAGCTCGGCATCCCGATGATCGCCGCTGCCACGGCACATCCCGCAAAATTCCCAGATGCGATTGAAGCAGCGCTCGGGTTCCGCCCGGACATGCCGCCTCCCTTGCAGGACATTATGCAGAAGCCTGAACGATATGACAGACTGGCCTGTGACCTCGGGCTTGTCCAGGACGCCATCCGCGCCCACATCGCGGCTGACGCAAATTGACTCAGATGATTTCAGGAGATCCTCAGACCTTATGACGGAACATTGCCAAATCACCCGGTTGGATAACGGCCTGACCATTATCACAGAGAAATTGGACCGGGTCGAAACGGTATCGTTCGGCGCTTATGTCGCGTCCGGCACCCGCCATGAGAAAGCCGAGGAAAATGGCGTTGCGCATTTTCTTGAACATATGGCTTTCAAGGGCACAAAACGTCGTAGCGCCGCTGAGATTGCTGAGCAGATTGAAGATGTGGGCGGCCATATCAATGCCTACACAGCGCGGGAGCAAACCGCGTATTACGTCAAATTATTAAAGGATGATCTCGCCCTCGGCATCGATATGATCGGCGATATCCTGACGCACAGCACGTTTCTTGACCATGAATTTGAGCGTGAGCGCGGTGTGATTTTGCAGGAGATCGGCCAGGCGAATGATATGCCGGACGACATTATCTTTGATCAGTTTCAGGAGACGGCATTTACGGACCAGCCCATGGGCCGCCCGACCCTTGGGACGGAAAAACTGATACGCAACATGCGGCGTGAGACGCTTCTTGCCTTCATGCAGCGAAATTACACGACGCATAATACGGTCATTGCCGCAGCAGGTGCCGTTTCACATCACAATGTCGTCGCGATGGTCGAGACATCTTTCGCAGACCTGTCGACCCACAACGCCCCTTTGTGGATGCCGGCCACTTATGCGGGTGGGGAAATCGTGACGCATCGGGAGCTGGACCAGACACATATCATCCTGGGTTATAAGGCGATTTCCTATCTTGATGATGATTATCACGCGGTCATGCTGCTTTCGACCCTTCTCGGAGGCGGTATATCATCGCGCCTCTTTCAGGAAATCCGTGAAAAACGCGGCCTCGTTTATTCAGTCTATTCTTTTGTCCAGCCTTTTATGGATACGGGTCTTTTCGGCATTTATGCCGGCACGGCGGCGGAGGATGTGGCGACATTGCTTCCGGTTATTGAAGAGGAACTGCAGAAGCTCGAAAACGGGTTCTCCGCCGCGGAACTTCGGCGCGGCAAGGCTCAGCTTAAATCCTCTCTTCTGATGTCGCTCGAAAATACCGGAAGTCGCTGTGAGCAGATCGCCCGCCAAATGCAGATTTTCGGCCATACCATCCCGACCTCGGAGACAATTGCCAAAATTGACCGCGTTTCGGGAGACGACATTCTGCACGCAGTCCGCAAGATCTTCGCAACGCCGCCCACCCGTGCCTCTGTCGGGCCGATCAAGGAGCTGCCCCCGCTTCGCCACGCCGCCATCTGTCCCGTCGCATGAAAACGCAGGAAGATCTCCTCAGCGCACTTCTGGATGCGGCCAAAAAAGCAGGCGCCGACCAGGCTGATGCGATGCTGGTTGAGACCACGTCGCTTTCGACAACAATCAGGCAGGGACGGTTGGAGGATACGGAACATGCGCAGACTGTTAAACTCGGCCTGCGTGTGTTTTCAGGGCGGCGCGTGGCGAATGTCTTCAGCACCGTCATAAAAAAGGAGAGCTTCGCGCGGTTGGCGTCTCAGGCTGTCACCATGGCGCGCGCCCTGCCCAAAAACCCCCATGCGGGCCTAGCCTCCAGCGCCATCAAAGGACAGCTTTCCGCGAGGGAAATGCGCCTGACGGGCCCTACCTCCAATGTCACTATCGCGCAGCTGCAGGAGGCCTCCCGCATTGCGGAGGAAAGCGCCCTGGCGGGTGACGGTATCACAAAAAGCAACGGGGCGTCGGCCTCATCCTGGCGCGCACACGTCTTTAGCGGATAGTGACGGGTTTATGACGCAGAGTGAGGAGACAATTTTCGGCGCGAGTGTCAGCGTAATTGCGGGTCAGGGCGATCTCATGCAACGAGATTACGCCTCTCACGTCACGCGTCATTGGGGTGACCTCACCCACCCGCAACGCTCGGGCACGTCGCAGCCCTTCGGGCAAAAAAACCGTCTCAACCTGCGCAAGCCCCGCACCGGGCGGATGGCGGCCGTGTTTGACCCGCGTGTCTCCGGCAGTTTGCTGGGTCATCTGGCTGCCGCCCTGAATGGCATGGCGGTTGCGCGCGGCACCTCATTTCTTGCAGCATCGAAGGGCCGGCAGGTGCTTCCCGCCGGGTTGCATGTCATTGATGACCCGACACGCCCGGCAGGGCTGGCCTCACGGTTATTTGACAGTGAAGGCGTGCAGCCGCAAATCCTAACATTGGTTGAGGATGGGTGCCTTCAAAACTGGCTCCTGGACCAGACGAGCGCCTCTCACCTCAACCTCCCCAATAATGGTTCGCGCCCCGGACGGAGTCCCCGCCCCGACAAGCAGCAATCTCTACCTTTCCGGTGGGCAGGGAAGCTCGAAAGACCTCATCGCGGATATCGCCGAAGGTGTCTATATTACCGAAATGATCGGATCGACCATCAACATGCTGACCGGGGACTATAGTCGCGGGGCGTCAGGTTTTATGATAAGAAATGGTAAAATTGCCGAACCTGTTGCGGGGATGACCGTTGCATGGCAGTTAAGCAATATGTTTCTCAAGATATATGCAGCAGACGACCTCACCTTCCAACGCAGTATCAATGCGCCAACATTGCGCATCAATGATATGACGATCGCGGGAGAGTAGTTGGAATACGGATCATGAAGAAACTCAGTATTTATGCGCTCCTTGCAGCGCTCATCATCAGCACCTCCGGGATGGACGCCATGGCGCGCGCGGGAGGCGGCGGGTCCTTTGGCAGTCGGGGTGGTCGCACATGGTCGGCCCCACCCATGACACGGACGGCCCCTTTTGTCGCGCGTCCTTTTGATCGCAGTTATACGCCGCGCACGCCGCCCAGCATGGCGCGGCCCTGGGGCGCACAACGGCCGATGGGAGCACCGGGTATGGGGTTCGCACGCCGCAACCCGCTCATGACCGGTTTCCTCGGGGGGATGCTGGGGGCTGGTCTATTCGGGATGTTGTCGGGTCACGGCTTCTTCGGCGGCGTAGGCGGGCTTGGCAGCCTCCTCGGTGTCATCATCCAGCTTTTTCTGCTCTTCATCGTGGTCAGATGGGCCGTGCGGCTTTTCACACGGAATGGCGCGTCGGTGCAAGGTCAATATAATGGCGTCACGCCCCCACGAAATGAGGCAGCGCCCGGCCCTTACGGTTTCTCATCCAATGCGACACCGGGTTTCGGCAGTCAGAACGTCACCATCAGCGCCGAGGATTATCAGACATTCCAGCGCCTTCTCGTTGATGTGCAAGCAGCCTGGAGTGCGCAGAATGTGCAGGCTCTCTCGACGATGGCCACGCCGGAAATGACCTCATATTTCAATCAGCAATTGACGGATTATGCCAGCCGCGGCGCGCGAAATGTTACCTCCAATGTCACTTTCATAAATGCTGACCTTGCCGAAGCATGGCGAGAGGGACGGCTTGTCTATGCGACGGTTGCGATGCGCTACAGTCTGATCGACATCACGACGGATCAGATGGGCTATGTAATTGATGGAAGCCAGACGGAGCCTCAGATCGTAACGGAGCTTTGGAGTTTCGTCCGGGCCGATGGTCGCCGCAATTGGGTGCTTTCCGCGATACAGCAGGCAGGCAGCTGACCTACCCGCCACCCAGGTAGCACGTATAAAGCTGATGACGAATCACCAGCTTTATACGTGCTGTTTGTGGGTAGGTGATAGGGACGTATTTACTGAACTGGATGCGCAGAAAACAACTGCCCTGGTTCAGAAAAACACCGCGTCATCCCCACGCATGTCGGCATGATTGATTATAAAGAAATCCACGCAATGGCGAAAAGGCACAGCCACAAAAAGGCCATGCCGGCCATCATCGCCCAGAAACGCTGCTGCTGCGGTGACCGCTTCTTTGGAGACTGACGTCGAGACTTATCTTCCGTCATGACAGGAAAACCCGATCGAAAAGAAGCGCGAGGAAGAGGAGAAAAAGATAAAGAAGGGAATATCGGAATGCCCGCCGCGCTGGCTTATCTGCCGTGAGACTTTGCCCATCACGATCCTGAGGATCGCGCAATACGCCCAGCGCCATGATCAAAAAGCCCAAGCCCAGAAGCGCAGCAGCCGCGTTATAAAGCGGGCCTGCGAGATGATAGAACCCCGGCACGAGAGAGGCCGCCACCAGAATGATCGTGTAAATCAGGATCTGCCACCTTGTATGGCGCGGACCTTTGACCACGGGCAACATCGGTATGCCAGCGCGAGTGTAGTCCTTACATGCGTAAAGGGAGAGCGACCAGAAATGCGGCGGCGTCCATAAAAATACGATTGCAAACAGGATGATGGGCAGAAGATGCAGCGTGCCCGTGGCGGCGGCGTAACCAATCATGGGCGGAAAAGCCCCGGCCGCCCCGCCAATGACGATATTTTGTGGCGTGCGCCGTTTGAGCCAGATCGTATAAATGACGGCGTAAAAAAAGATTGAAAAAGCGAGGATGGCCGCAGCAAGTGCGTTACTCGCCAGCCAGAGCAATATGACGGACAGGACGGAAAGCACGATCCCGTAAGTCAGGGCCCGGTCAGGGTCCATGCGGTGGTCCGGTATTGGCCTGACGGACGTCCGCCGCATGATCGCGTCAATATCCCGATCATACCACATATTGATGGCGCCAGCCGCCCCAGCCCCGATGCAGATGCAGAAAATATCAATAAAAGCCAGGATGACAGGCGGCCATTGCGGCGCCACAGCCATACCGGCAGCCCCTGTGAAAACAACGAGTGAGATGACACGCGGCTTGAGGAGCGCCAGCCAATCGGCCATTGTCGCACCCTCTTCCGGCATTGACGGCGTTAATTGATTGATTGAGGTCACCGGCTCGGCGCACATAACGGCCCCCTCTTCAAACCCTGTGAGACATTTCAATGTGCGGCGATGTCGCCCGCCCATCGCGCGCGCAGAGGACAAGGCGCAGAAGCAGCACCCCAACGAAAGTGAGACAGAGGGACATCATCAAATGCCCGATGGACTGCGCCGCAGGCCAGGGTGCCATTGACAGAAACACGCCGGAGAAGAACGTCGAAAAATGGGGGATGCCGAATAATGGCGAGACTACAATAATCGACTGGGGACGCTGCCACGCATAGAAACTGCCGAAAAGCGCGCAGATCGCGGCGTAGAGGGTCATGGCATGTTCCGCCATGCCGGTAGGGCGTCCCCATTGCAGCACACCATCCGCAACCAATAAAAGCATCGCCCCGATGGACCAGATGATGGCGGCGATGTCATGTCGCGCCGGTCGCCAAAGCTGGCGGATGAAAATCGCAATAATGGCGATACTCGGCACACTCAGCCAAGCTAACGCGACGTTACCCGCCTGGAGCACACCAATCGTGAAGAATTTCAGCCAGATCACAGGAACAGCCAGACCAATGAAACTGATCAGCCCAATCAATGGGACGGAAGGTGCATGATCATCTAAAAAAAATGCAGATGACATCATCCCGATTGTCGCCGACATGGCGATGGCCTGAAGGGGCAAGGCAAAAACCCCGACAAAGAGGGACAGGCTAGCATTTGAAGCGGAAAGGATTTTGAGTGCCATCATCGCGATGACGGGGGTGATGGCGATCATCCCGGCCGACGTGGCCAGCTCCGTCCATGCCAAACACGACATGTTGGCAAAACCTGTCCGACGATTTTCAAGAATGAAAACAACCGTATTGGCACTGAGAAGCGCCATACTGAGAGACCAGGCGATCAGGCTGTAAGCCATACCGGGCGCGAAACCGCAGAGTGACGCCAGCGCACATCCGATCCCGAGCGTTAAGAGGGTCACGGCGACCCAGTCAATCGGGTGAAAACGCGCTTCCGCCCGGCCCAAAGCGGAAGGCAGAAGGAGTCGCCCCAGCCCACCAAGAAATGCGGGGGTGATCACGTAAAATTCAAGCAGCACGCCATGGACAGCGCGCATCGCGGCCCCGGAAACACCGGTTTCTAGCAGGCCAAGCAAACCGCCAAGCGTGCCTGCAATCAGGGAAATCACAAGCAGAAGGGCGCCTTGACGATTTTGAGAGATCATCATGCCCCGATAGATCGGCTTGCCCTGCGCCATCGTCAAGACCCTCCAAGCGCGAACGGACGATTACGTGCCGTCGCGCTGCAAATATGCACCAAATTGCGGCGCAATTTGGTTGATGGTCAGGGGTTTAACATAAAATAGGCACCGGCCGCACCTGTTAAGACAATGTCAGGACTCGTCGTCGCATTGCAGCGTCACAAGTGTAAAGAGGCCGAAAGGTGGCACGGGGGTGATCTTCGCTTTGCGAATATCGGACTCCGTCAGCAAAGCTTCAAGCGCGAAATCCGGATGCCAGCCAAGGGAGTGAGAAGCGCGCGCCATCGCACGCTCGCAAAGCAGGCGCACACCACCCGTCGCGAGGAAGTGATTGACAAAAAGCACATGGCCGCCCGGACGCACCACGCGCTTGAGTTCTGCAAGAAGGCGTCGCGGATGCGGCACGACGGATGCGACAAACATCGCCACAGTAATATCAAAGCTGTCATCCGCAAAACCTGTGGCTTCAGCATCCATTTCATGCAAAGCCGCGACATTGCTGAGGGCCTCTCGCGCAACGCGTTCCCGCGCTTTCGCGAGCATCGCCTCGGAGAGGTCAATCCCGGTGATGATTTTATCAGCGCGGTAATGCGGCAGGGCCAGCCCCGTGCCCACTCCTACCTCGAGAACTCGGTTCCCGCTTAGGCCATTTACGACATCAACAGCACGGCGCCGACCGAAAGCTGAAATTCCGCCAAAAACCGTGTCGTAAATATTGGCCCAGCGCCGGTAGGCCGCCCGTACGGCCTCCGCATCCAAAGCGGATTTCGGCTGATGGGACTCGATCGGCAGACCCGACATGTCAACGGGCTGATGGGCGGCGTCTGGCATTTTGGTCCGTGTCATCGCGCTGATCTTGCTCTCTCCCGCAACTTCTACCAGGTATTAAGGCCGTATTGCACTTTTGGACTCCTGAAGACATTATTGTCGTTATGCCCGAGAGGGCGTGATGCAAACAGATGCGCCAATCTTATGATCATCGCAACGCTGCGCCGTCATTCCCTTGCTTACACCGTCGTACCCCGTTATGTCGAGAATCCTCAGCAGGATATCAGAGCGTAACAAGATGCTCCTCGAAATTCTCATCGCCACCGTGGCCATTTTCTCCTGGCCGTTGATTTTCGCCTTTCACTATCGTCATGAGATCAGGAGATTCCTGAGTCAGCGTTTCAGTTGGCGCCATGAAACACCAACTGAGTCCGACCTCCCTCCCCCTCAGCCTGCCCATGCGTTATGATCACGGCATGAAAAAGAGCGCTGAGGCGGATGATGAAGCCCCGCCCATCCGAGTGATGCGGGAAGGGTAGGAAGACACGACACCCGAGAAAGCGGAGTGACCGTGATTCAGAGACGCGTCTCAACCGCGTCCCAAATCAGTCCCGCACTATTGATGCCGTTAAAATGGTCAAGCTCCTGAAGGCCGGTTGGGGATGTCACGTTGATTTCAGTCAGGTAATGGCCGATCACGTCGATCCCGACGAAAATCAAATTATTCTCACGCAGATAAGGGCCGATCCGCGCGCAGATTTCCTGATCCCGTGCCGAGAGCGGAATGGCCGTGGCCTTCCCGCCCACATGCATATTTGAGCGCGCCTCCCCTAATTGCGGCACTCTGTTGATGGCGCCGATCGGCACGCCATCAACCAGGATAATGCGTTTATCGCCGTCCCTTACTTTGGCCTCATAACGCTGGATCATTAAAGGCTCCCGCCCGCGTGAAAAATGCACCTCAAGCAGGGAAGCAAAATTTTCATCATCCTCCCGCACCCGGAAAATTCCTACTCCGCCATTGCCGTAAAGGGGCTTGAGAATGACATCTCCGTATTTCTTCCGGAGTTGCGTCAGCGCCGCGATGTCCCAACTCACAAGTGTCGGGGGCATCAACTCCGGAAATTGCATGGGCAGTAATTTTTCCGGCGCGTCGCGCACGGCGCGCGGATGGTTGAAAATGCGCACTCTATCCGGACCCGCCCCCTCAATCTGCTCAAGCATGTAGGTGGCGCTGATGTAACCCATATCGAATGGCGGGTCCTGACGCATCCAGACAACGTCAAATGATGTCAGTCGACACCGTTGGGGCGGACCGAAAAAAGCATGGCGGCCTTTCCGCCGCTTGACCTGCACGGCACGGGTTACCGCCGAGAGCGCGCCATGGCCGGTGTCAGGGCCCGGCATCGCGACATCTTCACCATAGGCAAGTGACCGAAAGTCATAAACATGCAGATTATACCCTCTCGATTGTGCCTCCAACATCAGCGCGAAGGTCGAATCGCCATCAATATTCACGTCTTCAAGCGGGTCCATCTGAAAGGCGATGTCAAGAATCATGATTTGTCCTTCAATTTCGGATATCGCCTTTTCACCCGTCGCAGGGGACTGGCAGCGCAACCGAATATCATCTTTTAATGATCATCACGCGATACGTCATCGTCATAGGAAATGGACGTGATTTCAAGCGTGGTTTCACCTTTAGCGGATTTTAACACGACTTCATCACCCGCGCGGCGGCGCAACAAGGTCTGTGCAAGGGGCGAGATCAGTCTGATCTCGCCCTGATCAATCCGCGCCTCATCACTGCCGACGATCCGCACGCGATGGGTGCGGTCTTCCTCATCAATATAATCGACAACAGCCCCGAAATAGACGATGTTCCGCTTTTCCTGTCGCGACGGATCCACAATAACGGCGTTTTCGAGACGCTTGCGCAGAAAGCGGATGCGTCGGTCGATTTCATGAAGGCGACGCTTGCCGTAAATATAATCGCCATTTTCGGAGCGGTCTCCATTCCCGGCGGCCCAGGAGACAATTTCAACAATTTTCGGCCGTTCTTCCAGCAGGAGGGCATTGAGCCCCCGCCTCATACGGTCAGCGCCCCCGGGCGTGAGGTAGGTGCCCAAATGACTGGACGTCGTTTCGGCCATGTCAATGCACTCGGTAAATATATCCGTGGGAAACCGCTTATGACGCGCGCGCCGTGTTGCGGTCAATATGGTAGGTGATGGTGCCGGAAAGCGCGTCACCACAGGTTTCAGAATGGTAAGGCCCGCATCCAGCACCTCCGGGTGATGGATCGCATCATTCATATTCGTCACGGCTTCAAGCGCAAGAAAAGGCTTTTCCGGCGATGTAAACATCACGATGTGGTGGAATAAAGATGTCGCACTGATGACGACGTCATATCCGGCATCCAGGTAACTCAGACGCGCCTCATGCGCCCAACCGGCGAAACAATGATCGACATTCAGCGTGTCGACGCTCTTCGCCTTTGAGAAATCCCACTTACCGGTCGATGGCAGGAGCACCGCCGGCAGATGCGCCGCATCATTTTCCCACACGCCCCGCGCGCTGAAAGCAACGCGCATGTCCGGTGTCCGACGGAAGAAAGGGTGATAGCCGAAACCCACCGGTTGCGGCACATCGCCGCGATTCGCCAGTAAGATCTCAATCTGCAGCGCGTCACCAGTCAGAATGAAGGAGAGGACCGCCCGGTAGGGGAAGGACCACTCCGCGAAATCGCGCTCAGTTTGGGGTTTATGGTCAAAATAAAGGATGGCGCGGTCAACATCATGCTGCGCGACCTTCCATTCATGTTCCCACGCATTGCCATGGATACTATGCGTCTCGCCGCGCATATTCGGCGTGAGACGGTAATTTTCGCCATTCAAGGAAAATCGACCCTGCGCGATACGGTTTGAGTAGGGGATGAGGGGATATCCCGCAACCGCGACATCATGTTGCGCCTCAAGGTTCGGGTCCGGGACGGGGACAAGGATATCCGTCGCACCATCACGCCAGAAGGCGATGGCGGCACCTGTTTCCGGCAAGATGCCGATGGTATTTTGCCCAGATTGCAGCTCGATCATTATTTTTTCCCACGTCGCGATCGTTGTTTATGCGGGTCATAACCACCCCCGCCAGGTCCAAAAGGCTTCGGCGTGCGGACTTTATCCCCGGTTTTGCGCTCCCTGCCCGCTGTCGAACGGGCGATGGGGGGGTGGCTCCATGCCCAATTCGATGGCTTCAAGGCGTTTAACTTCATCTCGCAAGCGCGCGGCTTCTTCAAAATTAAGGTCGGCGGCCGCTTCGTGCATGCGCTTTTCAAGCTCGGCAATGGAAGTCGCGAGGGATTTACCGACAAATTCCGCATGACTCTGCGTTTCATCCGCCGCCACAGTGACGTAATCCTGCTCAAAGACGGAAGACATGGCCTCCCCAATCCGTGAGCGCACTGTCTTCGGGGTGATGTTATGCGCTTCATTCCAAGCTGCCTGGCGTGCGCGGCGGCGCGCTGTTTCATCAATGGCGTATTGCAGGGAGCCGGTCATATTGTCAGCATAAAGAATGACCCGCCCATCAACATTGCGGGCGGCCCGCCCGATTGTCTGCACCAGCGAGGTGCGGCTGCGCAGGAAACCTTCCTTATCCGCATCGAGGATCGCGACGAGCGAGCATTCCGGTATATCCAGCCCTTCCCGCAAAAGATTGATCCCGACTAAAATGTCAAAAGCGCCAAGGCGCAGGTCACGGATGATCTCGATGCGCTCAAGCGTATCGACCTCGGAGTGCAAGTAACGCACCCGCATGTTATTTTCAGTGAGATACTCCGTCAGGTCCTCCGCCATGCGTTTTGTCAGGGTGGTGACAAGCACGCGCCCCCCCTCTCTGATCGTCGCTTTCGCCTCACCGAGGAGGTCATCCACCTGGCCTTCAACCGGGCGGATGATTGTAATCGGGTCAGTTAGACCTGTGGGCCGGATGACCTGTTCCGCAAAAATCCCCTGAGTTTGATCCAGCTCCCAAGGGCCGGGCGTCGCAGAAACAAAAATCGATTGCGGGCGCAGACTGTCCCATTCATGAAAATGCAGAGGGCGATTATCAAGACAGGATGGCAGACGGAAACCATATTCCGACAGAACCGACTTCCGCGCATGGTCACCGCGCGACATGCCCCCAATCTGCGGCACGGTCACGTGGCTTTCATCGACGATCAGAAGGGCATCCTCCGGCAGATATTCAAACAGCGTCGGCGGTGGGTCGCCCGGGCCGCGCCCGGACAGGTAACGTGAGTAATTCTCGATCCCCTTACACACGCCGGTTGTCTCGATCATCTCAAGGTCAAATTGTGCGCGCTGGGCAAGCCGTTCTGCTTCCAGAAGCTTGCCCTCGGCCGTCAATTGTCCCAGGCGCGCGCGCAGCTCATCCTTGATGCCGATAATGGCCTGGTTGAGGGTGGGGCGCGGCGTGACATAGTGAGAATTCGCATAAATGCTGATTTCCGACAGATCCGCCGTTTTAGCACCCGTTAAAGGGTCAAACTCGATGATCTCGTCAATCTCATCACCGAAAAGCGTAACCCGCCAGGCGCGATCCTCATTCTGCACGGGGAAGATATCCACCTGCTCTCCCCGCACGCGGAAAGTGCCACGCTCAAAGGCCGCATCATTCCGCCGATATTGAAGTTCAACAAGTGCTTTGATCAGGCGATCACGATCAATCGAGCCACCTGTCTCAAGCCACACAACCATGCGGGAATAGGTTTCGACCGAGCCGATACCGTAAATGCACGAGACGGAAGCGACAATGATGACATCATTGCGCTCCAGCAGCGCTTGGGTGGCCGCATGGCGCATCCGGTCGATCTGCTCGTTGATCTGGCTGTCTTTCTCGATATAGGTGTCTGAGCGCGGGACATAAGCCTCGGGCTGATAATAATCATAGTAGGACACAAAATACTCGACCGCATTTTCCGGGAAAAATTGCTTCATCTCCCCGTAAAGCTGGGCTGCAAGAGTCTTATTGGGCGCGAGGATGAGAGTTGGCTTCTGGGTTGCCTCAATCACCTTCGCCATCGTGAAGGTCTTGCCGGACCCGGTGACGCCCAGCAGCACCTGATCCCGCGCATTTTCCGCCACCCCGGCAACGAGGGTCTCAATGGCGGTCGGCTGGTCACCTGAGGGTGAAAAATCGGACTGCACCACCATATGGCGCAGTTTTTCTTTTGCCGGCTGGCGCTCGGGCTTGAAACCGGTCAGTCGAATATCGGGGATATTCTGAAGTGTCGATCGCGTTCGCATGGACATTCACCAGAGATAAGGAACCCTCTGCTTAAGCACAAGAATGGCGGCAAAGTCACAAACCATGTGCGAACTTACTCGGTTTCCCAGATCCGGCCGCATCATGGTAGAGATGCGTTGCCCAAATTAAGAGCTTTTGCGATGATTTTCACGACAACAAGCTGGCAAAGGCGCATCCATGACCGAAACGATCATCACGATACCGCGCCACCGCAAAATTCTCGATATGGTCCGCGCGGAAAATTATATTTCGAATGAACAGCTTGCCCGCGCACTCGATGTGACCGTGCAGACCATCCGCCGCGACCTCAACTTCCTTTCCGCCCACGGATTTCTCGCGCGGCATCATGGTGGCGCCAGCAGCGTCATCGCTTTTGAAAACAGCGCATACCGCCAGCGACAGGTCTTGAATGCCCGCGCCAAACAGGGAATCGCCGCCTACGCGGCCGCCATGATACCGGACAACACGTCACTTTTTATCAATATCGGCACCACGACGGAGGCTTTCGCCCGCGCCTTGATGCAGCATCATGATTTGCGCGTGATCACTAATAACCTGCATGTCGCCTCGGCGCTTTCCTGGCATGAAAGCTTCGAGGTTTTTATCGCAGGCGGGCGAATCCGTCGGCAGGATGGCGGTATCGTCGGGGCGGAAGCGACCCAGTCCCTCACCCATTTCCGGACGGAAATCGGGGTGATCGGCATTAGCGGCATTGATGAGGATGGGGCGCTTCTGGATTATGATCTGGAAGAGGTGCAGTGCGCCCGTGCCATCATCCGCAATGCGCGGCGCGTCATGTTACTGACGGATCACACAAAATTTTCCCGCACGCCAATGGGGTGTGTCGGCCAGTTACGCGATATTGATGACCTCGTGACGGACACCCCACCCCCTGAAAACATCCGAAAACTGCTTGAGGCTTCCGGCGTCACGCTGCACGTCGTCAAAAGCTGACCATGCGATTTTCCCGCGCGGGCGGTCGCGTGCAGGGCTGGAGGACGCGCGGCCCTGACATCACGCAGAGTTTAATAAAATATCATAAAAATATTTTTCAAAATACACGCGTTTGTTATTTCCATTTTAAGAATGTTCAGTTCGCTTTAACGGAAGTTACGCGTTCGATATTCGATTTCGACGGCAATCCGACGGTGTCATAGGATAAAAGCGCGTATGAAAGAACCGAGCAACAGGCCCCTCGATTATGATCTTCTCATTATTGGCGGGGGTATCAACGGCACCGGCATCGCCCGGGATGCGTGACGCGCGTGCTTCTCGTTGAGAAGGACGATCTGGCCGGCCACACATCATCGGCAAGCACGAAATTGATTTATGGCGGGCTGCGCTATCTTGAATATTACGAGTTTCGCCTCGTTCGTGAGGCGCTGATGGAGCGGGAAAATCTGCTCAGGATCGCGCCCCATATCATCTGGCCCATGCGTTTCGTCCTCCCCCATTCCGCCATGCTGCGCCCGGCCTGGCTGCTGCGGGCGGGGCTGTTTATCTATGACCATCTCTGCATGGGGATGACCCTTCCCAAAACGCGACGCATTCGTTTCAGGAAGGACCCCACAGGAAGGATTCTTCAGCGTCAATATGTCAAAGGCTTCGAATATTCTGACGGGTGGGTGCAGGACAGCCGGCTTGTCGTGCTGAATGCGATCAGCGCACGTGAGCATGGCGCCACGATCCGCACACGCACGCGCCTCTTGGCTGCAAAAAGGTTTGACGATTACTGGGAAGCCCGGATTGAAAACAGTGTCACAGGCGCGGTAACAAAAGTCACAACACGCGCCATCGTCAATGCTGCCGGGCCTTGGGTGACAGATCTCCTGCATGGGGAGTTATCCGTCACAAGCCGCAATTCAACGCGGCTTGTGAAGGGAAGCCACATTGTGGTCTCCAAGCTTTTCGACACACCTCAGGCCTACATCCTGCAAAACCCCGATAAACGCATCATCTTTGCTGTGCCTTATGAGAGAGACTTTACGCTGATTGGCACAACGGATGTCAATTGGGACAAGTCTGCCAATCACGTTGCGATTGATGATTCTGAGGTCACGTATCTTTGTGAGAGCGTCAACCGCTACTTCAACAAAACCGTCTCTCCGAAAGATGTCGTCTGGTAATATGCCGGGGTGCGCGCCTTTTTCGATGATCATGCCGAGAACGCTTCCGCCGTCACTCGGGATTACAAGCTGGATCTCGACGTGGAAAAGCCCCCGTCATCTCCATTTTCGGCGGCAAGATCACGACCTACCGCAAACTGGCGGAGCATGTAATTGAAAAGCTCACCCCCCCCCACATGCCGGTTCTGGGCGCTGAACCCTGGACATCTCACGCCGTCCTGCCCGGAGGTGAATTTGCGCGTGCGGAATTTGACAAGCAAGTCGCCGCACTCGTGGAAAAAGCGCCCTACCTGCCCCCTGAGACGGCCTGGCGGCTTATGCGCAATTATGGGACGCGCGCCTGGAATTTTGTGACGTCGCGCCAAGAAGCTCTCGGACAGCATTTCGGTGCGGACCTTTATCAGGCGGAAGTTGATTACCTCATCTCGGAAGAATGGGCGCGATCGGTGGATGACATCATCTGGCGACGCGGTAAATTCGGACTGCGCCTGTCGCCGGACGAGGTGACGCAGCTCGCCGCTTATATTCACGGGAAATTGGCCGCCAATGCTTGAAATCTCGTTAAGGGCGTCATCACCGCGGCGCAATCCCGTGCAATTTCTCACGTGCAGAAGAGCGCGCTTTTACCGTCGTTAAAGCTTAAAACGGCAGGGAGCAGATGTGAAAAAGACCATGTTTGAACTGCCGACAGAAATCATTTCCCCGCATCGCACAGCGTCACCTGTCCGCTGGCGTCGATCCTTCAAAGCGCGGGATAAGCCCGGCTGACGGATCCTCCTCTGCTTTTCAGCGGCCGATCGAGGTGCGTCCACCTTCTTCGGCATTATCGCCACACGATCTGTCTGGACGTCTGACATGTCTCCCTCGAAAAGATTTTTTGGTGAGTTGATCTCGGAATTCATTGCTGTCGTGATCATCATAGCGTTTGGTGACAGTGTCGCCGCCACGTATGTGCTTTATGACCTCAGCCCCTACGCCAATGCCTATTGGGGTGTCGCCATCGTCTGGGGGCTCGGCGTGACCATCGCCATCTATGTAACCGGCGCCGTCAGTGGCACACATGCCAACCCGGCCGTCACAATCTCCCTCGCGCTGTTTCGTGATTTCAGCTGGCGAAAGGTCCCCCTTTACTGCCTGGCACAGATTGCTGGCGGCTTTGCCGGGGCAGCCCTTGTCTATCTCAATTTTGCGCCGGTCATTGATCATTATAACGCCGTGCACCATTTCAGCCGCTATCTCGATGGCGGGGCGTCAGGCGTGTTTTTCACCCATCCGAGGCTCGCCGTCACGCCCCTGTACTCGCTCATCGTTCAGATTGTCCTGACCGCGCTTCTTCTCCTCGGGATTTTCGCGGTGACCCGCCATTACAACACCATGGCCCCGCAGGCGAATTCCGGCGCGCTTATCATTGGTCTTATCGTGGCGGCCATCGGGGCCTCTTCCGGCTATCTGGATGCGTGAGCCATTAATCCGGCGCGTGACTTCGGGTCGCGCCTCTTTGCCTGGTGCGCCGGTTGGGGCCCTCCGCCATCCCGGTACCCGGAAATTATTGGCGAGTGCCGATTATCGGCCCGATCACGGGCGGCATTATCGGGGCGGGGATTTACCAATATCTCGTGCGCCCCTTCATGCCGCGCTTCTACCCGGAGGAAGCACACGCCCTCTCCGGCCCGAACAACCCCGACATTCCCCGTCTGTTGAAGCCTGACCGGGTCTCAAAGGCCGCTTTGCGCTCTCAAGTCGCATTACAGGAAAATAACCATGTCCAAAAAAAACGCATATTCTCGCGATTGATCAGGGAACAACATCGACACGCAGCATTGTCTCTGATCGTGACGCTCATGCGGTTGCGCTGGCACGACGCGAGTTCCAGCAATATTATCCGGAGCCGGGCTGGGTGGAACATGACCCGGAGGAGATCTGGAAAGATATCCTCGCCACAGCGCGGGAGGTGATCGGCAAAGCGGGCGGGACGGATAAAATCGCCGGGCTAGGCATCACAACGCAGCGTGAGACGATTGTGATCTGGGAGCGTTCATCAGGTCGCCCCATCCATCGCGCCATTGTCTGGCAGGACCGCCGCACCGCACAGACCTGCGCACAACTCAAACATGAAGGGCATGAAAAAATCGTGCGGGAGAAGACAGGTCTGATTCTAGACCCCTATTTCTCCGCCAGTAAGGTCGCGTGGATATTGGATAACGTGCCCGACGCGCGTCGGAAAGCGGAGAAAGGCGAACTGGCTTTCGGCACAATTGACTGCTTTTTATTATGGCGTCTCACAGGCGGCACGGTCCATGCCACCGATATCACAAATGCGTCGCGCACGGCTTTATTCAATATCGATACGCAGGAATGGGATGACGCACTGCTGAAGCTCTTCAATGTGCCGAAAGCCATCCTGCCACGTATCGTCGAGAATGGCGGCCATCTGGGTGACACGGATCCCTCACTTTTCGGAGAGAAAATCGTGATTGGCGGCATGGCGGGTGACCAGCATGCGGCTTTGGTGGGGCAGGCCTGTTTCAAACCCGGCATGGCCAAATCCACTTATGGCACAGGGTGTTTTCTGCTGATGAATACCGGGTCCAAACCCGTCACATCGCGCAACCGCCTTCTCACCACGATTGGTTACCGGATTGACAATGAAACGACTTACGCGCTTGAGGGGTCCATCTTCGTCGCGGGTGCCGCGATCAAATGGCTGCGGGACGGGCTTCATCTGATCACCCATGCATCCCAGACAGATGATATGGCGACACGTGTCCCTAACAGTCACGGTGTTTATATGGTCCCCGCTTTCGTCGGGCTTGGCGCACCGCATTGGGACCCGGATGTACGCAGGCTGATTTGCGGGCTGACCCTGGGTTCAACCCAGGCCCATATTGCGCGCGCCGCTCTGGAAGTCAGTCGCCTATCAGACGTACGATCTGGTGCACGCCATGCGGGATGATGGCACGGCAGAAACGCGAGCCCTCCGGATTGATGGCAGCATGGCGGCAAATGACTGGTTCGCGCAGTTTCTGGCCAATATCCTGGACACACCGGCTGAGCGCCCGACAGATCTCGAAACAACGGCGCTCGGGGCCGCCTTTTTGGCGGGGTTGGCGACCGGCGTTTGGCAGTCCACCGACGACCTTGCCAAAAGCTGGAAGCAAGATGCGGTTTTTAAACCACGTATTGATCAGGATTTGAGGAGAAATCTCTTATCCGGCTGGCAGGATGCCATTCGCCGCACCCTGACCCCGGCCGCGAGATAAGCGAAGGGCGGCGCTGCGGAATAAAGGCAGCGTCGCACCTTTATGCAGCGCAACTGCGCCCGTTAAAGATCGCTCAGAGGTGGGGGCACTTCCGCCCGGTCGAGGGCTTCCTTCTGGCGGGATGCGAGGGCATCGACGTCAAAATGGGCGATGAGTTCCTGAAACAGGCGGTGCCAGTTGAGTTTTGCTTTCAACCTTACAAAAACGCTTCCGAGCCCGATCGCTGAACGATCAACCAGCACAAACTCCCGCGACGGCCGGACGCCACCGGTGCGCTTGAGCCCTTCATAGACCCGTTCCGCAATATCCCGCCCGAAATTCGGGTCGTCATCCTCCTGAATCAGCCGCTCACGATCATCCATCAGGGGACCATAGACAAAACGCGCCCATTCATTCAGGACGCGGGCCGTATCCCGTGAGAGGCCGGTGAATCCCCAATTCTCATAGGCAGCGAGGGCCATATCCTCATCATCCGCCTGTAAAGCTGAAAAAAGGTCGATGATGGCTTTGACAAAATGCGGCGGGAAAATCCGGATCGCGCCAAAATCAAGCAGGTTCAGCCCACGATCCTGCCGGACGGTGAAATTACCCATATGCGGGTCACCATGGATAATGCCGTAGCGATAAACGGGCGTATACCATGCGTAAAACAAGGCGCGGGCGACGTCATTCCGCGTCGCCTGCGACGGATTTCCTTCAAGAAACGCCTTGATACCCTCGCCGGAAACCCACTCCATCGTCAAAAGCCGCCCGGTTGAAAGCGTTTCTACAACTTTTGGAACCGTGACACGCTTCTGATCCGACAACATGTCGCCATAAAGCCGCATATGGGACGCTTCACGCTGGTAATCAAGCTCTTCCCGCAGCCGCGCTTCCAACTCCTTGACGACCTGATCCTGCTTGATGGCGGGCAGGACGCGCTGCAGCACCCCGACCGCCAGTTTAAATTGCCGCAAATCCGACTCAACCGTGGCGCGCATATTGGGATATTGCAATTTGCAGGCGACATCCTGCCCGTCCATCGTCGTCGCGCGATGCACCTGGCCCAAACTGGCCGCCGCAGACGCTTCGTGACTGAAATGGCGGAATTGCCGCTCCCACTCCGGTCCGAGCTCCGACATCATGCGGCGGCGCACGAAACTCCATCCCATCGGGGGGGCATTGGCCTGGAGTTCGGCCAGTTGCTCCGCATAAGCGTCGGGCAGCGCCCCGGGAATGGTTGAGAGGATCTGCGCGCCCTTCATCAAAGGGCCTTTAAGCCCCCCCAATGCCAGGCGCAGCTCATTCGCATGTGCGGATGTGTCTGGCGAGAAGCCGAGTTTACTGCCGATCAGCCTTGTCGCGATCCCCCCTACCGTGCCTGACGTGCGGGCGAGGCGCTTGAACTCACCGAATAACCCGGTCTCATCGAGAGGATCTTTCTTCGTCATGCTGCAGGTTGTCTTTCCTCAAGTGCCTCATCCTCCAACGCATCAATCGAGCCGGAGATGACATCGAGACCTTTTTGCCAGAATGTCGGATCCGTCAGGTCAATTCCGAAAGGTGCCAGCAGTTCCTTATGGAACTGTGTGCCGCCCGCCTCAAGTAGGGCGCAATATTTGCGGGTAAAATCCGGGTGTCCCTGCTGGTAAAGCTGATAGAGCGCGTTAACGAGGCAATCCCCGAAAGCATAGGCGTAAACATAAAAAGGCGCATGGATAAAATGCGACACGTAACTCCAGTAGATGCTATAACTTTCATCCAGCATGATGGCCGGGCCGAGACTGTCGCGCTGGGTTTTCAGCCAGATTTCACCGAGTTGCGCCGCGGAAAGCTCACCATCCTGACGCGCCGCGTGCACCTCCCTTTCAAACTTATAAAAGGCGACCTGGCGCACGATGGTATTGAGCATATCCTCAATTTTTGCCGCGATCATATGGCAACGCCTGACTTTGTCTTTTTCATTGGCGACGAGACGGTGGAAGACCAGCATCTCACCAAACACAGACGCGGTTTCAGCGAGCGTAAGCAGCGTGGCTGATTGCAGATAACCCTGCCGCCCTGCGAGGATCTGGTGCAGACCGTGGCCCAGTTCATGCGCAAGCGTCATCACATCACGGACTTTACCGTGATAATTCAGTAGAAAATAGGGATGTACGGCAGGAGTGACGGGATGGGCAAAGGCGCCGGCGCTTTTGCCGGGATAAGACGCGGCATCAATCCAGTCCCTGTCGAGAAAATCGCGGGCCATTTCGCCCAATACCGGGTCAAAATCCTGATAGGCATCCGTGACGATCTGACGGGCTTCCACCCAGGAAATCTGGGCTGTTTCATCCTGCGTTAAAGGTGCATTCCGGTCCCAATGGGACAGGCTGTCCAAGCCCAGCCATCCCGCCTTCAGACGATAATAACGGTGTGAGAAATTTTCGTAATTGCACGTGACCGTCTCAACGAGCGTATCAACAATCCCCGGGGCGATAAAATTCGCGAGATGACGACTGCTATCAGGTCTCTCATAACCGCGAAGATGATCCTCAATCGCTTTGTCCTTGCTGAGGACATTGGTCACCATTGTCAGCACATGTTGATGACGGGTTAATGTGGTGTGCATCGCATCCGCAGCGTCCTTACGACGGGCACGGTCAGGGTCGCTCAGGCGATTCAGTGCTTCGCCGAGAGGCTTCACGGCCCCATCGAGTGAGACGGTCATCGCGGCCTGCGTTTCATCAAAAAGCCGTACCCAGGCCGCGCGCCCTGTCACGTCTTTTTCAAGCAGGAGCTTCTCCACATCATCGGCGAGCTGGTAGGGCCGCGTCAGGCGCACGGCGCGGAGGAAAGGCGCCCAATCTTGGAGAGACGTGTCCGCAAGACAGGCTTCCAGCCTGTCATCCGCCATCCGGTTGATCTCCAGCGTGAAAAACATGATGTCAGAGGCGATCTTATTCAGCCGCTCCTGAATCATCTGGCTGAAGCGACCGACTTTATCCTGCGTCGCCTCCGTCGCGAAACGAAGCTGCGCATAAGCGTGGAGGCGACCCATACGCTCATCACATGTCTGATAAGTTTCGATTGCGACAGCCGACGCCTCCCCGTAAAGCTGCGCCACCTGCCCTTTATACCGCGTTGCGAAGGCACGCGCCTCCGCCGCGCAGGTTTCGATATCCCGGGCGATTACGGGGTCATCAAGACTCGCGTAAAGGTCAGAGAGATCCCAACGGGGAAGCGTCGGCTGTCTATCGGTGGGCGTCGTCGTGTCAGTCAAGTTATGATCCGTTCTCATATCATTCAGCGGAAAGGCGGCTCGTCAAAGCCTCTCAATTTGCGGGAGTGGAGGTGATCAACCCCATTGCGTCGCAAAGCGCGCATCGTTTCAATGCCAATCATCAAATGTTGGGAAATACGCGTCCGATAAAACGTATTGGCCATGCCGGGGAGTTTCAGCTCACCATGCAAAGGGCGGTCCGAGACGCAAAGCAGCGTCCCATAAGGGACGCGGAAGCGAAAACCATTCGCCGCGATTGTCGCTGATTCCATATCTATGGCAATGGCCCGACTCATATTGATCTGGGAAAAAAGAGCGCGCAAACGCAATTCCCAATTACGGTCATCCGTTGTCAGGACTGTGCCGGTGCGCATACGGGTTTTGATTTCCGACGGGCCAAGCTGCGTCACTTCCTGCGTGGCCTGTTGCAGCGCCACCTGCACTTCCGCAATGGGGGGCACCGGCACCCAGGCAGGCAGCATGTCGTTCAGGACATTATCATCGCGCACATAGCCATGAGCCAGCACATAATCTCCCAGCTTCTGGGAACGACGCAACCCCGCACAATGGCCCACCATCAGCCAGCAATGCGGACGCAGCACGGCGAGGTGATCCGTAATCGTCTTGGCGTTTGACGGCCCCACCCCGATATTGACGAGGGTGATGCCGTGACCATCCGGCCGACATAAATGATAGGCTGGCATTTGCGGCAGGCTTGAAGGCTCCTCACCGGAGATAAGCCCCTCCTTGCCATAGACCGTATCTCCGGGCGCGACGAAATGCGTATACTCCTCCCCCAATTGTGCCGCGGCAAAATCCCTGAAGCCATCGACGTAACGTTGATAATTGGTGAGGAGGATGAATTTCTGGAAATGCTCGGGCGATGTCCCCGTATAATGATGCAGCCTCCCGAGGGAATAATCCATCCGCTCTGCTGAGAATAATGAGAGGGGACGCGGGGCTTCGCTCTCCGGCTTATAGACGCAATTGGCGATGTCATCATCCGTCGCATGCAGATCCGGCAGGTCAAACCCCACGCCATGACGTTGCAGCATTTCAACCGACAGCCCCTCGCCCGATTTGACGACATAAGGCAGCGGAATGGGGCGTCGTGAGAGCCCGACATAAACGGGCGCCCGGTAAGTTGCCATCAAATCTGCAAGCTGATCCCGCAAATAAGCGTCGTAAAGTTTCGGGCGGGTGATGGTTGTGCCGTAGAATCCGGATTCAAGCAGAATATCATATCGGGCGCGCGCTGTGATATCCGCCGCATTATGGCGTTGAAAGAAAGCGAGATAGGGATAATAGCCCGACCCTTTCCCCTCTCCCTTGATGGACGCCGCAACGCGGGCGACCTCGCCCTTGTAAAGCGCGACAAGCCGTTCATACGCGCTTTCCGCAGTCGCGGCGCGTTTAAACGCCGAACCCACGCGCGATAATGCCTCCAGATCCTGCGTTTCGTCCATTGAAAGCCCCCCTGGCCTGCGCCTCACCCACGCCCACGAAGCCGCAGCGTCGCGCGGAAGCTATTATGGTAGCCCTTGTTAAGGCTTGAGGGAAGGCAGGAAGCGGAAGCCCTTTTAAAACGCGCGACGGATCCCGCCCGGGGACGTAAATCATACGCTCCACAACGTGATAATCAGTGATGGAATGCCCGTGTTACATCATTGATCAATGGGACAATATTTGGCATGACGAAGCATATCGGTGTCTTTAGGCGGTCTCTTCTTCAGTTCGGCAGCTACCCATCCAGCTCAATTGTCAAAATGGGCGGCGTTGCCTCTTAAAAGGGGGTTTTATGCGTTACCTGGTGACTGGCGGGGCTGGCTATATCGGTAGTCATATCGTCCTCGCCCTTCTGGATGCGGGGCACGAGGTCGAAATTATCGACAATCTGTCGACCGGTCATCGAGAGGTCGTGCCATCTGCCGCCCGCCTGCATGAGGTTGATCTGCGCTATGGCGCGGCGCTCGCACCGATTTTCGGGGCGCATCGATGGGATGGCGTGTTTCATCTTGCCGCGCTTTCCATCGTGGGGGAAAGTATGCGCGACCCCCTTCATTACCTTGAACATAATTTCACCTCATCGCTGAACCTGATCAGATCCTGCACGCAGCAAGGCGTCCGCAAGCTGGTATTTTCCTCGACCGCCGCGCTTTTCGGGGGGCCGGACCGGCACAGTGCCATCACGGAGGATGCCGCGATCATTCCGGGATCAGTCTATGGGGAAAGCAAGTTTTTCATTGAGCGCACTTTACATTGGGCGGATCGGGTGCACGGCCTTCGCAGCGCCTGCCTGCGTTATTTCAACGCGGCCGGGGCGGACCCAAATGGCCGCGCGGGGGAAGATCACAAGCCGGAAACGCATCTCATCCCGCTTGCCCTTGATGCAATGCTGCGCCGCCGTCGTGCCTTACAGATTTTCGGCACGGATTATGAGACACCTGACGGGACCTGCATCCGCGATTACACGCATGTATCCGATATTGCCGCGGCACATATTTGCGTCCTGGATGTGCTTGATCATCGCAGCGTCGCCTATAATCTCGGCACGGGCACCGGGCATTCCAATCTCGACGTTTTGAAGAGTATCGCACGCGTCAGCGGTCGCGACGTCCCATGGCATGAGGCGGAAAGACGGGCCGGAGACCCATCCGTCCTGGTCGCTGACGCGACCTCTTTGACGAGAGATACGGGTTGGACGCCCCGTTATGCCGCAATTGATCAGATCATTGAGACAGCGATCGCCTGGCGCACGCGCCATCCTGATGGTTACGGAAATGCAGCAAGCCAGGTCGATGTCGCCAGTGTGATGCGTCGGTAAGTCCTCACGCAACCACGCTTGCGGGCGACACCGGCCGGATCAGGCACGCAGGCTTTCCGCCGTTTCCGTCACTTTAAAGCCGATTGACCGCGCATAATCCTGCGGCACAATCATCCAGAAACGCGGGAGGTGATCTTCCCAACGATGCAGGATCTCTTGCGCATAGGCACTGCGCGTTTCCGAGACATGACGTTCGACAAAGTGCCGCAGCCGCGCTTGCCAATGAGGGTCGATGACGCGACTCCATAAGAGGGTTTCACGATTCAGCTTCTCCTCAAACCGGCCCTCCGCATCCAACACAAAAGCCATGCCCCCAGTAAAGCCAGCGCCGAAATTCGCGCCCGTCTGCCCGAGGATGACCACTTCTCCACCTGTCATATATTCGCACGCATTCGCACCACAGCCTTCAATGACGCTGAGTGCGCCGGAATTCCGGACCGCGAAGCGCTCACCCGCCTGCCCCGCTGCGAAGAGCGCGCCTGACGTCGCGCCATACAGCACCGTATTGCCGATAATTGCGTTTTCCTGTGATTGCCAATGCGCCATCGGGGGCGGCCGGATGACGATCGTGCCGCCGGAAAGACCTTTCCCAACATAGTCATTTGCATCACCGACAACATCAAGCTTGAGGCCCTTGACGGCGAAAGCCCCAAGTGACTGCCCCGCCGCGCCACGCAGGCGCAGGGTTAGATGGTCATCCGGCAGGGCATCCATGCCGTAACGCCGGGTGATCATGGACGAGATGCGCGTGCCAATGGCGCGGTCCGTATTCTGCACAGTGTAATACAGTTGCAATTTTTCACGATCGTCAAAAAAGGGCTTGGCGTCCGCGATAACCTGCATATCGAGCGCATCCGGCACCGGGTTCCGGCCTTCTCGCGTGCAGTATCGTGCATAGGGCCCCGGATCGGCCTGGACGAGGAGGGAGTTCAGGTCAAGATCATCCAGATAATCCGCCCCGCGTGAGACCTGACGCAAAAGATCCGTGCGTCCGATCACGTCTTCCAGCTTACTATAACCAAGATCCGCCAGGATATTACGGACATCCTCCGCGATGAAGGAGAAAAGATTGATGACTTTCTCCGGCGTACCCTCAAATTTGGCCCGCAGCTTTTCATCCTGCACACACACCCCGACGGGACAGGTGTTGGAATGACACTGACGCACCATAATGCACCCCATCGCGACCAACGCCGCCGTGCCTATCCCGAATTCCTCCGCGCCGAGCATGGCGGCGATCACGACATCCCGACCGGTTTTGATCCCGCCATCCGTGCGCAGGACAATGCGGTGACGCAACCGGTTGAGCATCAGCACCTGATGCGCCTCACTCAACCCCATTTCCCATGGAAGGCCCGCATATTTGATGGAAGATTGCGGGCTGGCCCCTGTCCCCCCACTATGACCCGAAATCATGATCGCATCCGCCTTGGCCTTCGCGACCCCCGCCGCGATCGTGCCGATCCCGCTCCGTGCGACGAGTTTGACCGTCACTGTGGCGTCGGGGTTGATCTGCTTAAGGTCGTAAATGAGCTGCGCGAGGTCCTCGATCGAATAAATATCATGATGCGGCGGCGGGGAGATCAGCGTCACGCCTTGTGTCGCGTGGCGCAGGCGTGCGATCAGTTCCGTAACTTTGAAGCCCGGTAACTGGCCGCCCTCACCCGGCTTGGCGCCCTGCGCGACCTTGATTTCAATTTCCCGGCAGCTATTGAGATATTCTGCCGTGACGCCAAAGCGCCCGGACGCCACCTGCTTGATGGCTGAACTCGGATTATCCCCGTTTTCCCGCGGGCGAAAACGCGCAGGATCCTCACCGCCCTCACCGGAATCGGATTTGGCACCGATACGGTTCATGGCAATTGCCAGCGTCTCATGCGCTTCTGGGCTCAGCGCCCCGAGGGAAATTCCCGACGCAACGAGGCGACGGCGGATTTTCGTGATGCTCTCCACCTGATCAACCGGGATGGGCTGACGGGTTTTGTGGTAATCGAGGAGATCCCGCAATGCGACGGGCGGTTGCTGGCGCACGGCGTCCGCATAACGCTGGTAGAGCGCGAAATTCTCGCTACTCACCGCGCTTTGCAGCATATGGATCAACTGCCCGTTAAACGCATGAACCTCACCCTTGCGGCGCAGCTTGTAAAGCCCACCAATGGGAAGCGCCTGGACATCACCCCCCCAAGCTGCGCGATGGGCTGTGATGACGTTGCGCGCCAGTCCGGGCAGGCCAATCCCGGAGATACGCGAGGGCATTCCGGGGAAGAACTCCGCGACAAAAGCACGCGATAAACCGATCGCCTCAAAATTATAGCCACCGCGATAGCTCGCCACGATGGAAATGCCGGATTTAGACATGATTTTCAGGAGGCCCTTATCCAGCGCCTTGCGATAACGCTCGACCGCATCCCTCAAACTCAGGGCACCGAAAAGACCGCGTTTGAGGCGATTGGCAATGGCCTCCTGCGCGAGGAATGGATTGACCGACGTCGCGCCAACGCCAATCGTCACCGCCATACCATGCACATCAAGCACGTCGGATGACCGGACATTTAGCGACGTAAACGTCCGCAAAGATTGTCGCACCAGATGGATATGCACCGACGCCGTCGCCAGAATCATCGGGATCGCGACCCGGGATACGTCCTGTTTTTCATCGGATAAAAAGAGATGGGTGCATCCACCGCGCACACTTTCCTCCGCCTCACGCCGGATGCGGGTGATCGCCTGTTTTAAACCCGCCTCCCCCGCTGCAAGCGGGAAGGTGCAGTCAATCATCTGCGCTTCACGTCCACAGAACTGCCGCAGCGCTTCGAACTCCCCATTTGTCAGGACGGGGCTCGGCAGAAGCAACATATCGCACTGGTCCGGCGATTGGTCGAGTATATTGCCCAGATTGCCGAGGCGCGTGGCCAAACTCATCACGTTCAGTTCACGCAGCGAATCGATAGGTGGGTTCGTGACCTGGCTGAAACCTTGACGGAAATGATGCGCCAGGCCGCGATAGGTCTTTGACAGCACCTGCAATGGCGCGTCATCCCCCATAGAGCCGATGACTTCTGACGCATTTTCAATCATTGGATGAAGGATCATCTCCAGATCTTCATAAGTCAGGCTCATGGCAAGTTGCCGCCGCATGAGGGCATCATCATCGAGAGTCACGGGTTCCGCGACGTCATCCCGCACGATGGCCTTGATGTTTCGCGTCCGCTCTGTCCAGGAGGCAAAGGGCTTTTGCGCCGCGAGGTGGCGCAGCATCTCATCAGGCATGTAAAGCTGCGCTTTATCAAGGTTGAAGCCCAGCGTCTCACCCGGACCCAACCGCCCCTTCGCGGTGACGCGCGCATCTTCAACATGCACCATCCCGGTTTCCGAACCGACAATCAGCAATCCGTCCGACGTCATCGTGTAACGCAGGGGACGCAGACCGGCCCGGTCCAGCCCCGCAATCACCCAACGCCCGTCCGTGGCGCAGAGGGCGGCCGGGCCGTCCCATGGCTCCATCACCGCATTATGATAATGAAACAGCGCGCGCTCATCTTTCGTCAGACCGGAGGCCTGGCTCAGAGATGCCGGGACGAGCAAGGTTTTGACCAGCGGCGCCGGTCGCCCGGCGAGAGCGAGGAGTTCAAACACATTATCAAGCATCGCCGTGTCGGAGCCTGCGGCTTGAATGACGGGTTTGATATCCTCCATGTAAGCGTCGAAATCCGGATGGGCCAGGCGCGTTTCATGGCTGCGCATCCAATTGACATTGCCGGAAAGCGTATTGATTTCGCCATTATGGGCAATGTGCCGGAAAGGCTGGGCGAGCTTCCAGGTCGGGAATGTGTTGGTCGAATAACGCTGATGGTAAATGGCGAAGCGCGAGATAAATTGCGGATGGAGTAGATCCGGATAAAAATCCGTCAAATTCTCCGCCAGGAACATACCTTTATAAATGACGGACCGACAGGAAAGGGAGCAGACATAAACGTCGGTCTGGCTGGCGGAAGCGGCTTTTTCAATACGACGCCGAATGACGTAAAGGTCACGCTCAAACTCATCTTCCGAACGGCCGAGCGCATTGCGGATGATGATCTGCTCAATCTCCGGCCGGGTTGCATTGGCTTTTTCCCCAATGCATCTTGTATCGATGGACACTTGTCGCCAGCCATAAATGCCATGGCCGAAATTGAGCACTTCACTCTCAATGATTGAGCGCCCGGCCTCCTGCGCGACGAGGTCCGTTTTTGGCAGGAAGACCATACCGACTGCGAGCCGGGCATCTTCCGTCCCCGCACCGCTATAATGAATCACATCCCGGAAAAAATTCTGCGGAATTTCTATATGAATGCCCGCACCGTCACCCGTCTTGCAATCCGCATCCACAGCACCGCGATGCCAGAGGGCCTTTAACGCCTCAATGCTCGCTTCAACCACATCGCGACGGGGCTTCCCGTCTAATGCGGCGATGAGACCGACGCCACATGCGTCCTTCTCCTGCGCGGGGTCATAAAGATTTTTGAGAGCGGCGACGTTATTCTGCCATTCCGTGACGAAGTTATTTTCTGACATGGTTTATTCCCCCACCCGGCGCTTTTTCATCATCGGCGCCGCTGCGTGCGATTCGGCCGCGTCACGCGTCTTGAGATAAGCGTGCATGGATTCAGCGGCCTCCTGCCCATCACGTATGGCCCAGACGACAAGGGAAGCGCCGCGCACAATATCCCCGCCAGCAAATACGCCTTCAAGGTTCGTCTCATATTGCCCAGGGCGGGTCTGCACCGTGCCCCAATGTGTCACGCCCAACTCAGGCACGCGCCAGTCAGCGCGCAGGTCTTCCGGCTCAAAACCCAGCGCCAATATGACAAAATCAGCCTGAATTTGCCTGACATCGCCGGGCACGGGCTCAACATCCCGTCGTCCTGTCGGGCCGATACCACCCAGGTGCATGGCCTTCACCCGAATAGCCTCAATCTGCTGTGCACCGACAAATTCGACCGGCGTGGTGAGCCAGGAGAAAGTGACGCCCTCCTCCTCCGCATTCCGCACTTCCTGCGCTGAGCCGGGCATGTTTTCACGATCCCGCCGGTAAAGGCAGGCCACGGAAGCAGCACCCTGACGAATCGCCGTGCGCACGCAATCCATAGCCGTATCGCCGCCCCCGATCACGACGACGCGGCGATCCCGGGCATGGAGGGCGGTCTCTGCGTCCGGAATCTCATGATAACCGCGTTTATTTGACTCCGTAAGGTAGGCCAAAGCCTGAATGACGCCCGCGCGCGCTGCGCCGGGGAGCGCGATATCCCGGGATCGATAAACACCCGTCGCGATGAAAACGGCATCATGCTGGTCACGCAGTGCCGCAAAGCTGATGCGCCCCTCACCTTCCCCGATCTCCGTCTTGAGATGGAACTGAATGCCCTGCCTCACGAGCAGATCATGACGCCGCGCGATGATGTCTTTTTCAAGCTTGAAACTGGGAATACCGTAGACAAGCAAACCCCCGATACGGTCATGCCGGTCATAAACATGGACTTGATAGCCGCGCGCCCGAAGCCGCTCCGCTGCAGCGAGCCCTGCGGGACCGGCACCGATAATGGCGACGGATTGCGCCAATTCAGCGCGCGGCAGACGCGGCTTAACCCAACCCTCGGCAAAGGCATTTTCCGTCACGAATTTTTCGACAGCGCCAATCGTGACGCTCTCAAAGCCCTTCTGGATGACGCAATTACCTTCACAAAGGCGGTCCTGCGGGCAGACGCGGCCACAAATTTCGGGAAAGCTATTTGTCGCGGAGGAAACCGCGAAAGCTTCCTCTAACCGCGCTTCCGCCGTCAGCATCAGCCAATCGGGTATATTATTCCCCAGTGGACAATGCACGGAGCAGAAGGGAACGCCACATTGTGAGCATCGACCGGCCTGACGCTCAGCCTGTTTGAGCGCGAAGTTTTTATAGATTTCTGCAAAATCCCGTCGGCGTGCGTCAGCATCACGCTTCTGCGGCATTTCCTGCGGGACAGAAACAAATTGAAGCATCCGCTCGACCATCGCCAACCTCTCTCCCAGAGCATCAGATGAAACGCATTCCGAAATCGTGAGGGGGAGCCCACGCGCGCCGCTTTTCATCCTTGCAAGAAAGCAGGCGCTGATTAAGGGGAAGGCGCCTATATCGCGACATAAAGGAAATGGGCTGATAATATAAGTCATTTATATTGACCTAATTGCCGTTTTTACTCTCGTCGCATCGGGACAGAAATTTTCTTCAGTCTCTAATAGATCACATATGTGACGTTTTATCCTGACCCTCATTGTGACTCGCACCCCCCAGCGCATCCTGCCGCCGTAAACAGGCGCACGAGACGCAAAACACCATATTGACGCCAGGCCACGAGGCGTTTAAACGCTTGCTCACCAACTGCATGTGTCGTTGAGATGCATGACAGGCTCCGTGCCCAGATGGCGGAATTGGTAGACGCGCAGGTTTCAGGTACCTGTGTCCGCAAGGACGTGGAAGTTCGAGTCTTCTTCTGGGCACCAGTTTTCTTTAAAAATGTCTGACGGTGTAAGCGACATTTTGCCGTCACCGCCCGGACCGGGCCGGATGAAGGACGATTGCCGATGACTTCCAGCCCGCAAGCCCAACCCCTCCTCCATGATGGAGACCTGCCATCCGGCCTTGATTTCGGCGCTATTGTCGCGATCGATACGGAAGCCATGGGGCTTAACCTGCATCGAGACCGGCTTTGCCTTGTGCAGCTTTCCGCCGGTGATGGCACGGCACATCTTGTGCAGATCAGACCGCCCCGGCTCAATGGAAGCTATGCGGATTGCCCCAATCTCAAAGCGCTGCTGACAGGCCCGCAGACGACGAAGCTCATGCATTTTGCGCGTTTTGACGTCGCCCTCCTGCAACATGCCCTCAAAATTGAGGTGACGCCCGTTATCTGCACTAAAATCGCCGCGCGCCTCGTGCGCACTTTTACCGACCGGCACGGCCTTGCCCATTTATGCCGGGAGCTTCTAGACATTGAATTGGCGAAACAGCAGCAGACGTCCGACTGGGGCGCCGAAATTCTCAATAAAGAGCAATTGAAGTATGCGGCCTCCGATGTCCTCTATCTTCACGCGTTGTGGGCGAAGCTCAAAGCTCTTCTGGAGCGGGAAGATCGCATGACGCTTGCCCAGGCCTGTTTCGATTTCCTGCCGACACGGGCGAAGCTGGACATGTTAGGTTACACGGACCCTGACATATTCTCCCACCGCGCTTGAACGCGGTGTTGTTTCGTCGTCTGATGCGTTAGAGTGGTCGGGACATGACTCATTGATCAGTCAGTATGACCAACTCATCTCGATTTGAGGCTTTACGCGTTTTGACGGCAAGGACCGGCTTATGAGTGTTCTCCAATCTGCGATTGACGCAATCGATGCAGAAAGTGTCGGACTTGCGCGTCTGCGGGAGGCCCTCACCTGCGACACGATGTTTCAGAATGCCTTCACTGAGGCGACTCAACTCATCCTGTCGATGCGGGGCCGTCTGGTTGTTTCCGGCATCGGGAAATCAGGGCATGTCGGCCGTAAGATACAGGCCACACTGACCTCAACAGGCACGCCCTCGCTCTTTCTGCATCCGGCGGAAGCCGCCCATGGTGATCTCGGCATGGTGCGTCAGGACGATGTCCTCCTTCTGATCTCCTATTCCGGTGAAACGGGGGAGCTTGTCGCCGTCATTGAACACGCCATCCGGAATAACCTGTCTGTCATCGCGATGACGGGCCATGCGCAAAGCACGCTGGCGCGCGCCAGCCGCGTGCTTCTGCTCCTCCCCATGGCGGCGGAGGCCTGCCCGATGGGCCTGGCCCCTACCACAAGTACACTTATGCAATTGGCTTTGGGCGATGCGCTGGCGGTCTCCTTGTTGCAGAAGCGGCAATTCTCCGCCCATGATTTCGGCGCGTTTCACCCTGGCGGCAAATTGGGCACGGCGCTGCGGCCCATCTCACAATTAATGCATTCGGGCGCAGCCATGCCTCTTGGCCGGCCGGATATGACCCTCACAGACGTCATTGTTGAGATGACGCGCAAAACTTTCGGATGTATCGGTATTATTGATGACCGGCGACGCCTGATCGGTCTGATCAGCGATGGCGATTTACGGCCCGCTTTATCTGGCGACCTTAAGACGCGCACCGCGTGTGACATTATGAATGTCTCGCCCCTAACGACGGAACCCTCACGACTGGCGCAGGAGGTGCTTCAACTGATGACGGAGCGTGCGCGCCCTGTCTCCAGCGTTTTTATTCTAGATGAGTCAGGGTGCCCTCAAGGTATTGTACATCTCCATGACCTCCTCCGCGTCACGGTTCCATGAGCGACACGCCACGCACGCCGCCACCGCGACGGGATGACTTCCAACGCGACAGCAAGGCGCAGGCGGCCCATCGCCGCGCCTTGCTGGACCATCAGAATGAGCGGCCGCGCAACCTACCCACCAAGGCCTCCCTGCATACAAGGCGCAAACGGCTTGATATAGCAAAATGGGTGCTGCCCTGTGTGGCCATTCTGATGCTGGGCTCCATCGCTGTCTGGCCCGAAGTGGCGCGGTGGGTCAATGTCAATCAGGCCGTCCTGAAAGAGATGGAAGAAATGCGCGTGCAGAATGGCACGCTGGAGGACGCGGTTTATCGCGGGCTCGATAACAGAAATCGGCCTTACATGATCACCGCGAAATTCGCCAACCAGCGGGATCTGAATCGCATCGACCTTGTGGACCCGGTAGCTGAGCTGCATCTGACGAGCGGCGGTTGGGCGCAGATCCGTGCCGATAGCGGCGTTTACATGCAGCATGAGCAGACTTTGAACCTGCGCGGTCACGTCGTACTCTATCGTGATGATGGGACGTTGATGAACAGCCCGACCGCAGATCTTGACCTCCATGCCGGGATCATCGCATCTTCAGACTGGGCACATGCGGAGGGCCCGTTTGGCAAGCTTGACGCGCAGGGCTATTTTCTGGACCAGCACGCCGGATTGCTTGAATTTACCGGGCCGGAGCGCATCGTTCGCAATAATGACCAGAACGACACGCTCCCGACACGTCGAAAAGATGAAACTTCCAGTCCATGACCTGCCGTCTGACGCGATCCTTCGCTCTTGTGACATGCATCTCACTCTATGGCGTGGTCAACGCCCGGGCCGACACGATTGATAAATCCCACGGGGAGCAGATCACCATCAGCTCAGCTGGCCCCCAGACTTATGATCACGACTCCCAGACGATCACTTTTCTTGATCGCGCACGGGCTGTGCGCGGCGATGCCACGATTGATGCTGATCAGCTCATCGGGTTTCTACGCAAGAAGACAATGCCCCAATCCGCACAGAACCAGACGGGGAACGCGTCTCAAGCCGGCGCCTCGAACGGGGATTATGCGATGGGCGGGTCGATGGAGCTTTACCGCATGGAGGCCATCGGGCACGTCCATATTTATTCCCCGACCGACCAGGCTTGGGGCGACAGGGCGCTTTACGATGTCGATCAAGCGACATTGGTCATGATAGGGAAAAACCTGAAAATGACGACGCCGACCACCGTCATGACCGCGCGTGACGTCGTTGAATATCACACCACAAATAAAATGTCGGTCGGGCGCGGCGACGCCACGGTGACAACCAATGACGGAAAGAGGATCCGGGCCGATATCCTTGTTGCGTTCGGCAAGCCGGATACACCGGAAGCGTCGCGCCACAAAACAACAACGCAGCAGGATGGACAATCCGGCGCGAAAGCCGGCAGGCTTGATCGCGCCTATGCGTGGGGCAATGTCATCATCCGCACCCCGACGGAAACAGCGACCGGGGACCGTGGCGTCTATGTTTTCGATACGGAACTGGCGCGGTTGATCGGGAGCGTCCATGTTACGAATGGGCAGAACCAGAATAACGGGCAATCAGCGATTGTGAATGTCAAAACAGGTGTCGCGATCATGGACCCCGCACCGGGGCAACGTATTGAGGGCCTTGTCATCCCGAACCAGACCAACAGCACCAGATCAGGGCCTACGAAATGAACGAGACGATCGCTTTGCATGAAATCGTGGATAATCCCGCGGTTTCGTCAGGTTTGATTGCCCATGGCATCGGCAAAAAATATAAAAAGCGCCAGGTCGTGAAAGATGTGTCGCTTCAGGTGCAGCGAGGCGAGGCTGTCGGACTGCTCGGCCCCAATGGCGCGGGCAAGACGACAAGCTTCTATATGATTGTTGGACTCGTCCAGCCCGATACGGGCACCATCACTCTCGATGGCGCCGATATTACCGGCCTGCCCATGTATCGCAGGGCGCGTCTGGGCATTGGCTATCTGCCGCAGGAGGCCAGTATTTTTCGCGGGCTCAATGTGGAGCAGAACATCCTCGCGGCATTGGAAGTCGTTGAGTCAGATTACGACCGACGCCATGCGATGCTGGATGGTCTCCTCGGCGAATTCGGCATTTCGCATTTGCGTCATGCCCCGTCCCTCGCCCTCTCCGGCGGTGAACGTCGTCGCCTTGAAATCGCCCGCGCCCTCGCGAGCCAGCCAAATTATATTTTGCTGGATGAGCCTCTTGCGGGGATTGACCCGATTGCGGTGGGCGAGATTCGTGACCTCGTTTCTCACCTCAAAGATCGGAGGATCGGTGTGCTCATCACGGACCATAATGTGCGTGAAACGCTGGAAGTCATTGACCGCGCCTATATCATGCATAGTGGCCAGGTTTTGATGGAAGGCGTGCCGGGGGCCATTGTCGCCAATGAGGATGTGCGTCGCGTTTATCTTGGTGAGAATTTCTCGCTTTAGTCGCGCATCACAGCCTGATTTGCACCAGGCGCGCGGAAGCGCTTCGAACAGCGAAATTCCTGCACCCCCGGCCCGAAACCTTCGTTACGCGTCGCGTGCGTCCGGGCGACAGGCCGCAATCGCCGTGATCTCAACACGCCATGACGGGGCCGCCAGACGCGCCTCAACCGTTGCGCGAGCCGGTTTGCAACCCACATCAATCCATGCATCCCACGCCTTGTTCATGGCGTCGATATCCGTGATATCAGCGAGAAAGATCTGCACGGACAGCAAATGAGGCTTCTCCGACCCGGTTTCCGCAAGCAGATGGTCGATCTGCGCGAGGATGTCGCGGGTCTGCCCTTCAGCATCAAGCGAGGTGTCATCCGCGACCTGCCCCGCCAGATAGACAAGACCGCCATGGCGCACTGCACCACTCAGACGTGGTTCATTAGCGTAACAACGAATCACCTCAGTGAAGCCAGGTTGGCGTCAACTCATTATCGATAATCGCTTCAACGGCGCTATCATGGTCCTCGGCCAGGGCCATGGGCGTACCATCAGCCGCATGAATCGCAAAAGCGGCCTCACCTTCAAAGACGACTTCCCTGACATAGGCAACCTGTTTCATGCCAAGTTTAAGCAGTTCCAGATTGGAGATAGTCCGAAGGTCCGATGTCGCTCCGGCGGGATAAGGCGCGTCCGAAGCGGAGGATGTTCTGGCCATATTCAAGCGTCCTTTCAGTATGAAGACACTAAGCGGGGGCGAAACCCCTTCAGGTTTTAATTGTCGCCAGGGGCGGGAGTTCCGCGCGGGCGCCTGGGTCGAGGCAGCTCGATCTCCGTATTGGGCATACCACGCGCGCTGCGTTTGCCGTCCGAAATTTCTATCTGCTTAACGCGAACTTCAGGCTGAGGGCGATACAAATCGATGTGAAGCAACCCGTTATCCAGCCATGCATCCCCGACTTCTATATTGTCGGCAAGCACAAAAGATTTTTGAAATTGCCGTGCCGCAATACCGCGATGGATAAAGGCGCGGCCCTGCGAGTCGTCATTCTGACGGCCCCTGATCACAAGTTGGTTATCTTCCTGCGTGATCTGGAGATCCGTCATGGCAAACCCGGCGATGGCCAGTGTCACGCGCAGCGTTTTCTGGTCAAGCTGCTCAATATTGTAAGGCGGGTAGCCATCCGAGACAGTTTTGGCAGCACGCTCCAGCATTTGCTCCAGATAATCGAACCCGAGAAATGTCGGGGAAGTGAATAAGCGTCCTGACAAAGCAAGCCTCCTCATTGAGCGAGACAAACCGTCCTGACCCGAATGGCGTCAGACGGTTGAATAAGGATCATTTTATCACATATGCGACTCAAACTGACAACTTCAACCACCCCGATCCCGTTTTAACTTTTGCTTCGGCGGCATGGCGACGACGAAAAACGTTGGCGCGACGCCGAAATTTCGGTAGGAGCGCGCTATGGAAGCTCTCTCATTCTTGAACGATCTCGACTCAGTCACGCCGACACCGATCCTGGTTGCACCGCACCCTGTCCTCTCGCGCAAGGCTGCGCGCGTCCAGGCTTCGGATCTGTCGCAAGTTCGTGTGACCCTGCCCGGTATGTTCGCGGCCATGTATCGTGCACCGGGGATTGGCCTCGCCGCGCCGCAAGTGGGGATCGGGCTGCGCTTCATGATTATCGACATTACCGAGAATGACGCAAGGTGCCCTCGCATCTTCATTAACCCGGAGATCACCTCCTTTTCAGATGAGAAAGCTGTGACGGAGGAAGGCTGCCTCTCCGTCCCCAACCAATATGCGGAGGTTATCCGGCCGGAGCGCGTCACGATAAAATATCAGAATCTCGATGGTCAGGATGAAGAGCTGGAAACAGATGGTCTCCTCGCGATCTGCATCCAGCATGAGATCGACCATCTCGATGGCATTCTTTTCGTGGATCATCTTTCAAAGTTGAAGCGCAATATGCTGATGAGAAAACTGGCGAAAGAACAGCGCGGGAAGTAGTCATGCGCCTTATTTTCATGGGCACGCCCGCTTTCTCCGTTCCGGTTCTGGACGCGCTTCGGGCAGCCGGTCATGAGATTGTCGCGGTCTATACCCAGCCGCCTCGCCCGTCGGGACGTGGCAAAAAATTGCAGCTTTCGCCGGTGCGTCAGGCCGCAGAGGCAGCACACCTCCCGGTCATGTCGCCTTCGAAGCTTCGTGATGAAGCTGAAGAACTCAAAATATTCAGCGACTTCAAAGCGGATGCCGCCATTGTCGTCGCTTACGGGATCATCCTTCCCCTCGCCTTTCTTACCGCGCCGCGCCTTGGCTGCATAAATGTGCATGCCAGTCTCCTGCCGCGTTGGCGCGGTGCAGCGCCGATTCAGGCCGCTATCATGGCGGGCGATGCGCAAACGGGTATTTCCATCATGCAAATGGATGCGGGGCTGGATACAGGCCCCGTCCTGTCAACGGCGCGCATCCCCATCGCTCTGGATGAAACCGGGGCGACTTTGCATGATAAATTGTCGGCTCTCGGCGCAGAACGCCTTATTGAGACTTTAAACGCGCCATTGCAGGCCACACCGCAATCTGATCAAGGCGCGACATATGCGGCCCGTTTGACGCGGGAGACAGGCCGGATTGACTGGTCCCTCCCAGCCGAGACGCTGGAACGCCGGATCCGCGCCCTCACGCCCTGGCCGTCCTCCTCTACGACCTATAATGGTACGACCCTCAAAATCGGCGGGGCTGAGGTCATGAAAGGCGTTTCATCTGCACAGCCCGGCATGACTCTGGATGATGCACTCACCGTTCAATGCGGCCAGGATGCCTTGCGGCTGACCCATATTCAAAGGCCCGGTAAAGCCATGCTCGCGCAAGATGTGTTTTTGAGAGGCTGGGCCGTGCCGCGAGGAAGTCGCTTTGAATAACCTCCCGGAGGCGGGTTATACGCGCTGGGCGCTTCTCCTCGAATTCGACGGAACGGGGTTTGTCGGCTGGCAACGACAGGAAAATGGTCCCTCCATCCAGGGCTGTCTGGAGGCTGCGGGCGCGGCTTTTTTCGGTGGTCGGTCCGTGATGTCGGCCACATCGGGCCGGACAGATGCCGGGGTGCACGCTTCAGCCATGGTTGTGCAGCTCGATGTGCCCGATATGCGCGCCGTCTCCGCCCACCAACTTCGTAACGGGCTGAATTTCCACCTGAAGCCCCACTTGATCGGCGTCAGAATGGCCCGTCCAGCGCCAACGGACTGGCACGCACGATTTTCCGCCATTGGTCGGCGTTATCGTTATACGATCCTCAACCGGGCGGCGCGTCCGATATTGGACGCCCATCATGTCTGGCACGTCAAACATCCCCTTAATGTCGATGCCATGCAGGAGGCGTCACGCTTTCTGATCGGACGACATGATTTTTCATCATTCCGGGCGGCGTCCTGTCAGGCCAGCGGCCCGATCAGAACGTTGGATGAAATGACCATCACCCGTTCGGACGATTATATTGTCCTTGAGGTGCAGGCGCGCTCCTTCCTTCATCATCAAGTGCGGAATTTCGCGGGGTCACTGGCTTTAGTGGGACGGGGCAAATGGTCCGCAACGCATTTACGCGATGTGCTTCATGCCCGGGACAGAACTCAGGCCGGCCCCACCGCCCCGCCTGAGGGGCTGTGCCTGATCAGGGTGGATTACCCGGAAAAACTTTTTAAAATTGCGTGATGCAGGGCGCGGCGCTGATTTACGGTGCCTTGGGTTTCGCCGGGTCCAGCCATAGCGATTGGGCGGGGAGATTATGGTTGAGCCGCGTCCCGACCTGCACCACAATCATACTGGCGACGAGACTGAGCACCATAATCGCCGCGACCTGACGCCACTGAATTTTCAACCCTGCGCGCAAGACGCGGCACATCACGATGATCAGATAAATTGAAAGCATGACCGGCACGCCGGACAGCGCCCTTCTGGCCTGGGACGCATCATTCATGAGGATCTGTATCAGCGCACTGCCGGCCAGAACGCCGAAAATCAGAAATAGATTGGTCAGTGCCGTAGCGGAGAGGATCGCTGTCGCACAGCGCGGCCAGAGCGCCTCACGCCCCCAACGCTCCGCCGCCGCCTGAATAATGGTGATGATCACGAGATATTGGCAGATTTCCCCCAGAGCGACGCGGGGATAACTACATGGATCCGTCCGCAATTGCGGCGCTAAAAGGGAAAGGCAGAGAAAGACAAGTTCGGAGAGGAAGACGACGACAATCAGCGCGCTGAACACCGCAAGGCGTGTGCCAGCGAAATAGGCATAGGCCCCAACCATCCATGCGCAACAAGCCGTTCAGGCCCTGCTCGAAATTCTGCTGCATGGTTGAGTCAAATTTCACGTGATATCACCTTTTGGAGAAGATGGGTGAAGCCTGATCAAAGCCCAAGATCCAGAATGAAGGTACGATATATGTCCCGCAACGCGTCAAGGTCACTAAGATGCACCGCCTCATCAACTTTGTGCATCGTGGCGCCGACCAGACCGAACTCCGCCGTCGGGCAGTAGGATGCGATGAACCGAGCATCAGACGTGCCACCGGACGTATCCATCTGGGGACGCCGTTCCGTCACGGCTTCAATAGAGCGGGCCAGGCTTTCAACATAATGGTTCGGCTCCGTCAGGAAAGCCTCGCCGCTGATCGCGACATCAACCGTGGCGTCCGGCGCATAGTCCCGCGTCGTTTCTTTAACCCATTGCGCCAGATCCGTACCATGATGATGGTTGTTGAAACGAATATTTAGCCGCATTGACGCCTGGCCAGGGATGATATTCGTCGCTTCATTGCCGACATCGATATTGGTGATCTGAAGTGATGAGGGTTGGAACCATGCATTCCCCTCATCAAGCGTGCGGGACCGGAGCGCATTGATCAGAGCGACCAGCCGGTGGATCGGATTATCCGCGCGATGGGGATAGGCGACATGGCCCTGAACACCCCGAATAGTGACCGTCGCATTCAGGCTTCCCCGACGGCCGATCTTGATTGTCTCTCCGATTTTCTCCGGGTTGGTGGGCTCTCCCACCAGGCAGAAATCTGGGATATGGCCTTCCGCCTTCATCCACGCCAATACGTCCCGCGTGCCGTGCTGCGCCGTCCCCTCCTCATCGCCCGTGATCAAAAAACTGATGGAGCCATGAAGCTCACGCGCGTGCAGGATGGACGAGATCGCACTGGTGAAGGCCGCGATCGCACCTTTCATGTCACTTGCGCCGCGACCGTAAAGCACATTCTCCTCAATCATGGCCGCGAAAGGGGGGGGGCGCCAACCCTCCCCCGGCGGCACGACATCCGTATGCCCCGCGAAACAGAGATGCGGCCCGTTTCGGCCCCGCCGCGCAAAAAGATTGGGCGTTTGCGCCCCCTCCGGGCCAAAGGGAAGGTGCCATATCTCGAACCCTAACCCCGCGAGAACATCCGCAAGATAGGTGAGGGCGCCCTCATCCGCCGGTGTGACGGAGGGACATTTCAATAGAGCCTGCGCGAGTTCGAGGACCGGGACCTCCATGGCTCAGTCTCTCAACAACTCGTTGATTGAGGTTTTCGCACGTGTGCGGGCATCAACCCGCTTGACGATGACGGCGCAGGCGAGAGACGGCCCACCCGGCGTTTTTGGCGGCAGCGTGCCCGGCACGACGACAGAGTAAGCCGGTACGCGTCCCATGAAGACCTCTCCCGTTTCCCGATCGACGATCTTTGTCGAGGCACTGAGAAACACGCCCATGGACAGGACAGCGCCCTCCTCAACGATGACGCCTTCCGCCACCTCTGATCGGGCACCGATGAAGCAGTGATCTTCAATGATTACCGGTGCGACCTGGAGCGGCTCCAGCACGCCGCCAATTCCGGCCCCGCCACTGATATGGACGTTTTTACCAATTTGCGCGCATGAGCCCACAGTGGCCCATGTATCAACCATCGTGCCGATATCCACGTACGCACCCACATTCACGAAGCTTGGCATCAGCACCACGCCAGGCGCGATATAAGCGGAGCGCCGCACGATCGCACCTGGAACTGCCCGGAAACCGGCGCGGTCAAAATGGCTCTTCTCCAAACCGGCAAATTTAAGCGGCACTTTATCGAACCCATCCACTCCGCCACAAGCCTGCGCAACCGGCTGACTGTCATTCAGCCTGAAAGACAGGAGGATAGCTTTTTTGAGCCACTCGTGAATAGTCCAGCCCTGTCCGGATTTTTCAGCGACACGTAACTGACCCTGATCAAGCGCAGCGAGCACATTTTCAACCACGTGACGGTCTTCGCCACCCGTCTTGGCATTAAGGGTGTCACGGCGGTTCCAGAGGCCGTCAATGTGGGATCGCACTTTTGTAAGCTGCATGAGGATGTTCCAACTTATTGTTGCCAGACTCAGTTACTGGCCGAAAAGCGGCCTCATGACCGCTGCCCCTGTATGTCCGGGAGATGGTCATCAAGGCAAGCTTAAATTGTTTCCGGCGCCTTTCCGCACCATGTCAAAACCGGCGAACGAAAACGAACCTTGCGGCCTCAACCGGTCTTGCGCGTCTTATTCTTTCGCGGGCTACACATGACGCGCAATAGTCTGAGCGTAACCGGGGGCTTAATGTAACGATGATATAAATATCGGTGACCCTGACGGGCCGCGCCCCGTAAATGTCACCGTGACGCACCGCCCTTTTTACCTGCGGATGATGAACATTGAAACGCATTTAAAATCTTTGCAACAGCATTAACCTTGACGCCGGGACGCTTCAGCCTGCAAAATAAAGTATCACTTCGGGGCTTGATAAATGGCCCCGAGCGGCCAATCTTTTGACCGTAAAACAGCCTCCCTGCAAAGCCTTATGAGAGCAACGTGCGATCACCGTCATTTCTGAGTAATGCCTGGTTCAAGCGCCGTAGTGCCGAGAATCAAACTGCTCTCTCCGTTGGCAAGACATGCCGGTGCAGTTTCGAGTTTGTTTCGCGTTTAAGGGCCGGACCTTCGATCGCCCGCGGTTTGGGCGAAGCGTTCGACGTCGTATGTGATCGTCTCGGCCCGACAGAAGCCGACCTGATTTCCTCCGGCCCGCTTGTTGATGAGCATGATGGGGCGGAGCGCCAATGGTATAGCCTGCGTCACTGGTCAAACGGTAAAGCAACTTCCACCTCACCGATCCCGATCGATGAGTCGACGGTCATGGACAGCGAATATCGCCACCTGTCGCGCGTACGTTACCTTGGTGAGATCGGCATCATCGCGCACGTCAATGAGCGGCGCAATGTCTGGGAGGACCATATTGCCGATATTGACGCATTCCTCACCACGGCCGCCGCGTTGTTGGAAGTTGATCTGACCTACCGGAAGCTTCTGGAAAACCTTCCTTATGACCTACTGAGTCACCTCCCGAAATGGGAGTTGTTCCAGACAGAGACGGAGCGCCGCATGGCGCGGCTCGATTTTGACAATGCCCCGGCAACCTTCATGGCGATCCGCATTGAAAATCTTTCCACGATCCCGGTTGAGCAACTCAAAGCGGTGATGACGCAGATTTCTGAACGTCTTAAAATGACTGTCCGACCGACTGACCTCATCGGCCAGCTTGATTCACAGACCTTCCTGATCATGCTCGATGGTGCAGACCGCTTCGCTGCCGCGGAAAGGGCAGAAGATCTCTGCTCCCGCCGGGATTATGCGACGCCGCTCGCCCCGACACTCGCCCTTAAAATCGGGTTGGTGACACGTGAGGCGCATAGCGTTGACACTTTGGAGACGTTTCTTGAACGTGCGTGCCTGGCGCTTTATAAAACGGCGTCCTCACGCTCCTGCTGGTCGTTCTTCCACGAAAATGCCTAATCAGCATCCACTTTGATGAGTGTGCCGGAGCCTTTCCGCGTGAAAAGCTCCAAAAGGCAGGCATGGGGAACGCGTCCATCCAGAATGACCGCCGCATCAGCGCCGGCACGCACCGCCTCCAGGCAGGTTTCGACTTTCGGGATCATACCGCCGGATATCGTTCCGTTCTTAATTCGCGCCCGCGCCTCGCTGGCGGTAAGTTCGGGGATGAGGTGCCCGGATTCATCCAGCACGCCCGGCACATCTGTCAGCATCAGCAGGCGAGACGCATTGACGCTTCCGGCGACGGCACCGGCCACCGTATCCGCATTGATGTTGAAGGTCTCCCCTTTTTCACCATAACCAATCGGCGCGATGACCGGCGTCAGGCCAGCACCGAGAAGGGAGAAGAGAACGCGGGGGTCAATTTCTGCCGGTTCACCCACAAAGCCGTAATCAAGCTTCGTGTCGTCTGTTGCCGCAACATGCTTGCGCTGCGTCAATTTGCGCGCTTTGATGAGGCCGCCATCTTTACCCGAGATCCCTACCGCCAGGGCACCGGCGCGATTGATCAGCTCCTCAACCTGTTTATTGACGCTGCCACAAAGCACCATTTCAATGATGTCGATGCTCTCTTTATCCGTGACTCGCAAACCATCAATAAAGCGCGACGGGAGTTTGAGTTTATCCAGCATGGCGCTGATCTGGGGACCCCCGCCATGAACCACAATCGGGTTGATGCCAACCAGTTTGAGTAGGGCGATATCTCGGCCAAAAGCACTCGATAACTGCATGCTGCCCATGGCGCTACCGCCATATTTAACGACAATCGTATCCCCGACATAACGCCGCAAATAAGGCAGGGCGCTTGTGAGAAGCGTTGCCTGGCGCTGCTCATCCCGATAAAGATCGGCGTCAGAAGATTTATCGGTGTGGTCGTCCATAACGTAACCTTGTCAAACAATGTGACGGGCAGCGGGTGCGTCAATGAGACGCGCCACTTCGGCCCGCAGCAGGGGAATGCCAGAGCCGGTCTCACTACTCGTCCAGATGCTAAATGGATAAGCGGCCGGATGTTTGCGGATCGTCTCATCCACCTCGCGCCGCTTCGCCGCGAGAGCTATCGGTCTGACCTGGTCACATTTGGTCAGAACAAGTTGAAAAACCACGGCAGCATGATCCAGTAGCGTCATCGCCTCCAGATCGGCTTTTTTCAGCTCAATCCGTGCATCGAGCAGAAGGAAGACACGCGCGAGGCTGGGACGACCGCGGAGATAGGCGAACATCAGCCCCTGCCAGTCTTCCTTCACCTGCTTCGAGGCTTTCGCGTAACCATATCCGGGCATATCAACAAGAGAGACTTCACCGCCGAGATTGAAGAAATTCAGTTGCTTCGTGCGGCCCGGTTCAGAGGAGGCGCGCGCGAGACGGTTCCGCCCCGTCAGCGCGTTGATCAGGCTGGATTTACCGACATTTGACCGCCCCGCAAACGCAATTTCAGGCCCACCCACCGGGGGTAACATCTTCAGTTTCTGAGTTGCGAAATAAAAGTCGCACGGTCCGGCGAAGAGGAGACGACCACGCTCAATCTCCTCATCCGAAAACGTCGTAAGATCTTTCTGAGTCATTTTTTTCCGGTCTTCACGCGCTTACCACGTTTCGCGGCCGCATCGACGCGCGCCTGAATGATCCGTTGCTGGAAATAACTCAGAATATTGTTCCAGGTATAATAAATGACGATCCCGGCTGAGAGACGCCCGAGAAGGAAGGTGTAAAGCACGGGCATGAACTGCATCACACGTTGCTGCGTCGGGTCCATGGTGACGGTGCTCTGCTTCTGCATCAGCCAGATGGTGATGCAGAAAAGCAGGGGCCAGATTCCGACCTGCAGCATGGGCGTGATCATTATCGGGTTGAATGGGATCAGCCCGAAGAGATTGAAGATATTTGTCGGGTCAGGCGCTGACAGGTCACGCACCCAGCCGAAAAACGGCGCATGGCGCATCTCGATCGTGATGTTGAGCACCTTATACAGACAGAATGCCACTGGCGCCTGAACGAGAAGCGGCAGGCAGCCCCCGGCCGGATTAACGCCCTCTTCCTTGTAAAGCGTCATGATCTTCTGGTTCATCGCCATCTGATCATCTTTTGAGCTTTCACGGATGGCTTGAATTTTGGGCGCCAGGACCCGCATCCGCGCCATGGAGGCGAAGGATTTGGTCGCAAATGGGTAAAGGATAACCTTGATGATCAAAGTCATAATCAGCAATGCAATGCCGAAATTACCGACCAGGCCGAAAAGCCAGTGCAATACATGGAACATGGGGCGGGTCAGGAAAGCAAACCAGCCGAAATCCACCGCCTTGTAGAAATAGGGAATGTGAAGCTGATTGGTGTAATCATCCAAAAGCGTCACTTCCTTCGCACCGACAAAAACCGCGCTGCTGCGAAGGCCGCTTTGATGGGCCTCAATAATGACGGGGCGTGCAGCAGCCACGTCAACGGCATATTCTCCGCCCTCTTCCTCACCCTGGAACTGATATCGCACCGCGACATCATCCTTCTGATCCGGGATGGCGGCTGTCAGCCAGTATTTATCGGTAATGCCCGCCCAGCCACCATGACTATCAGCCGCCCATGACACGTGATCAGGGTTTCCCGTCCCTTTTCGCATGTCTTTATAAGAACCCTCATTGAGGCGGTCATTTACGACGGCAATGGGCCCTTCATGGACGATGAAGCTCCCCTCATCATCAGGCTTGTAATCACGCTCCGTCCGGGTGAAGGGCACGACGGAAACCGCGTGGCCCGTATTATTCTCAACCGACTGCGCAATGGAAAAGAGATATTTGCGACTAAGCGAGACCTTGATGAAAAAAATGAGTCCGGCACCATTATCCCAGCGCAGGGTGAGAGGGTGATCCGGGTCGAGACGTGATGAGTCCCCGGTCCATTCCGTCTGCGCATTCGGGAGTTTCAGGGCCTCACCCGGCGCCTGACGCCAGCCAATTTCGATGAAGCCCGGTCGTTTCCCGTCAGCCGATTCAAGCAGCCGTACATGAGTGTTGTTTTTATCAAGCGTCTCACGATATTGCGTCAGTGACACGTCATCAATACGTGCCCCGCGTAGGCTGACGGACCCTGTCATGGCGGGAGAGGTGAACGTGACGCGGCGCGCGGGCCCGGAGGGCGCGACCGCAGGCGCGGCAACCCCCATCGCCGACTGCGCCCCCGCAGGAGCCTTATCCCCACCCTTTGCATCGACCATTTTGGTCGCGGCAGGCGGCGTTTTATCCGCGGGCTTCGGCACGAAATAATCGAAGCCGAACAAAACAGCCGCGGCCAGAGCCAGAGCAATAAGGGTGTGCTTAATTTCCATAAACCCGACGCCGGTCTTCCGTGTCAAAACAAGGCGAGAGCAGAAACGCGTCGCGCCACGAGAATATGCAGCCACCCACGCGCGGGAGTTCGGCGGTCAGGCTGAGCCCTTCTTTACCTCCGGAACCGGATCATATCCACCCCGGCACAGGCGATTACATCGTAAAATACGTCCTACAGCGAGAATAATCCCTTTTTGCAAGCCGTGACGCTCCAGAGCTGTCCGTGCATAGACGCTGCAACTTGGCTCGAATCGGCAATTTGCGCCAAGAGAAGGACTTATGGCGTATTGATAGAATTTGATGAGGACGACAAGCCCTTTAATGACCAAAGTCCCAGGCCGGAATCTGACGCGGCTAAGGAAGGACATTCAGCTTCCTCAAACCATCGCGCATATCGCGCAGGAGCTGGCTGAAAGGTAATTGCCGGGTTGCGGCGCGACCGATGACGACGATATCGGCCGGGCGGCAGGTGGCTTCAGCGGTTGTCAGTCTCAAAGCTTCCCGCAAACGGCGCTTTGTGCGATTACGCGCCACCGCATTGCCGATTTTTTTTGTCGCCGTAAAACCGGATCGAAGACCGGAATTGGCGTCAGTCTCAAGAGATTGCAGCACAAGGCTGCGCGTGGCCACCTTGCGCCCCTCCCGCGCGACACGCAGAAACGCCGACCTCTTTTTGAGGCGATGTGCAGGCCGCGCGGTCAAAGTCTGACCTTTAGGCGGAAAGCTTTTTACGGCCTTTTGCGCGACGGTTATTAATGACCCGACGCCCACCGACCGTCGCCATACGCGCCCAGAAGCCATGACGACGCTTGCGAACGAGCCGAGATGGCTGGAAAGTACGCTTCATAAACTTGATCCCTCAACAAAAAAGTTGCCAGAGGCAACCGTTTAAGTCCATCACTCAACCGTCGGGCCTGCGCCAGACTCTGTAAAGATGGTGCGGGTTTTACGGTGCGCCGGGGCTGGCGTCAATCCAAATGCACATGCCCGGCCGGAGACAGGAGGTAAAAATGAGCGATGATCACGCGCGGCACGATATTAAAAATGCGCTCGCGACGGCTGTCTTCGCAGTTGACTCCCTCACCGACCATGCCGACCCCCATGTCAGGAAAACGCCCTGATGATCATTGAGACCATTGAGACTGCCTTGATTCATTTGCGTGCTTCACACCCTCAGAACGGCTGGCCGGGTTTCGTCTCGATCAGTTCTACTTTATATCCGTCAGGATCTTCGACAAAAGCGATGACGATTATACCAAATTTTACCGATCCCGGCTCCCGCGTCACTTTAACGCCTCCATTGCGCAATTTATCCACGACAGCATAGATATCATCGGCGCCAACGGCCAGATGTCCAAAACCATTACCGAGATCATAAGCTTCTGCCTGGTCCCAGTTATGGGTGAGTTCAACCTCCGGCCCATCGCCGTAACCAAGATAGACCAATGTGTGACGTCCATCCGGCACATCGCGTCGGCAGGTCTCTTCCATACCGAGAGCTTTGTAGAAATCCACGCTGCGATCAAGCGCGCGCACGCGAATCATGGTGTGTAGAAACGTCGCCATAGGCGCCTCCTTAACTCAAACTTATCCATTTATGTTTTAAAGGGGCTCAATACCCATCAGAAAAAGGCGACGCGCATTAGCCTCAGCCACGCATTGCGCCAGATCTGTGAAGAGCACCCCATCGGCCTGATAGGCAATACCGGCCAGCCCGCTTTCAGCAGCAAGCTGGACCGTGCGCGGCCCGATCGTTGGCATATCGGCGCGCCTCTCCTGCCCCGGCTTTAACATTTTGAGCAGGATACCCCCGGGGCCTGGCTGACGCAAGGCCGCGCAGCGCTGTAACATGGCGTCCGTACCCTCCAGCGCCTCCACGGCAAGGACGAGCCCGGACTGCACCACACAGCCCTGCCCGATATCCAACCTGCCGAGCGCCTTGACCACCTTAACCGCGCGTGAAATATCCTGCGCGTCATCAGCGGAAGGAGTCAGGCGCGTCAAAACGCCTTTCGGTCCCAGCGCCTGCGCTAAAAATTCATGCGCGCCACGCACATTGAACCCTTCCTCCCCCAGGACACGCACAATGGCACCGAGGAGACCGTCATCCCCCGCGAAAACGGCGCGCCCCATCCGGGCGAGAAGGCGTGCCCCTTCTTTATCCGGTTTGAGATCACGCAGAGCGGGACGTTTGACAGGGCCGATCAGGACGATGTCCCGGCATCCCGCATCGCGCAATGCACGGATAATCTGGCCCGCTGCCGCAAGGCGGTAAAAGCCATGAGGCCACTGCGCGATAAGATTCGGGTCCACGAAGCCTTCGAAACCCACAATGAAAACCTTTCCTCCTTGCGCCGTAACCGACTCGGCCACAAGGATGGGAAGAGGCCCGCCGCCTGCCAATATGCCCAGTTTAAGGGGGATCAATCCTGAAATGGTTCGCCTTCCCGCCTACGAAGACCCGAGACTTTAACCAGGCCACGACGACTTTTGGCTTCCATGAAATCAATGATTTCTTTCACGCGGCTGTTCTTCTCGTAGTTTTTTTTGACCTGGGCCAGCCGGCTTGCGAACACGTCCGCATCTGCGTCTGAGCCAACTTTTGAAGACGCGCGCGATGCGTCGAGATAGCGGGGATAGAGATCTAGATAGGCTTGTCGCATCTGCTTCATCTCCGGATGCGAGACACCCTGCCTTTTCAGCCAGATCCAATGCAGCCCCACCAGACGGGCGCGATTTCCGAGAACACATCCATAGGGAATGACGTCCGCCTCCACACCGCAGAGGCCACCAACAAGCGCGCCCCGTCCGATGCGGACAAATTGGTGCATTGCCGCCGAACCCATGATACGCGCACCATCGCCAATTTCAACATGTCCCCCCATGACGACGTTATTGACAATGATAACGCCGTCACCAATGACGCAATCATGCGCAATATGAGAGTTGGCCATAATCAGGCAATGCGCACCGACTTTCGTACTCGATATCCCCTGCGTCGTACCCCGGTGGATTGTGACATTTTCCCGGATGATGGTGCGCTCACCAATCTCGCAACTTGTGGGTTCACCGCCATATTTAAGATCTTGCGGGGCCATGCCGATGGTCACGAAGGGAAAGACCTCCACCCCCTGGCGTAAAATCGTGTGCCCGTCGATAATCACATTGGCATGAAGCTTGACATTTTCCTCAAGGACCGCGTTTGCGCCGATGACACACCAGGGTCCAATTTCAACATTTTCATCGATCTGGGCATTCGGGGCGATGATGGCGCTCGGATGGATGAAAGATAGACGCGACGGGTCAGACATCGAAAACTCTTTCAGACATGAATCAGTCCTTGATCATGGCGCTAAAGGTCGCCTCTGCCGTTTTTTGGCCAGCAACGATTGCCTCCCCCTTGAAGCGCCATATTCTTCCACGTTGCTGAATTTCCTCAACATGGATACGGAGCTGATCGCCAGGACCGACGGGTTTGCGGAATTTGGCGTTTTCAATCGTCATGAAATAAACAATTTTGCCCTCAGCATCCGGCCCTTGCGACAGCACAACGAGCGTTGCTGCGGTTTGCGCCATGGCCTCCACGATCAGAACACCGGGCATCACCGGATATGAAGGAAAATGTCCGGCAAAAAACGGCTCATTGATTGTGACGTTTTTGACCCCGACCGCCGAAATCTTGCCGTGCCTATCCTCGGATGTCAGTTTCCGCAGATGAATATTCTCCATGCGGTCGATAAGTAAAAAGGGGTAGCGATGCGGAATCGACGCCATGATGCGCGCAATATCGATCGATTCAATGTGTATAGAGCCTTGTCCGGCTTCCTGCACCGCGCCGCCCTCTCCTTTCCCCGTCGCATCAGAATTCGAACTCACGTTATTTTCCTAAACTCAATGGCCATAACTTGTCACGACATCTCAACTTGTGACGTTGTGTGGCTCGAATGAGCTGAAGGCAATCTAACAAAATCCGGTCGTTAGCGCTATATAGCGGGTTTCTCGGGGACTGGCGGGGCTGATCCGGCCTCTTTTTTTTCCATTTCCCTTTTCGTCGCTTTGCGCACCCATGCCACATTACGGAAAAATTCCCGGAAGGGCATGGCGGGGCTCCCGATCATATCGGCACCCGCATCGACATCCGACATCACGCCGCATTGCGCACCGATCCGGGCTTTAGCGCCGATTTTGATATGGCCGATAAGACCGGCCTGCGCCGCGATCGTCACGAAATCACCAAGTTCTGTCGAACCGGATATCCCCGCCTGGGAGACGACGATACAGCATTTGCCCAAGATGGCATTGTGGCCAATCTGCACAAGATTATCGATGCGCGTCCCCGCACCGATGACGGTGTCTCGCATTGAACCACGATCAATCGTTGAGTTGGCGCCGATCTCAACGTCATCCTCAATAATCACGCGCCCGATCTGCGGGACAGCCTCAAAACCGGACGGCCCGACCGCAAACCCGAAGCCATCTTGGCCAATCCGCGCGCCAGGGTAGATGATGACGCGCTCACCGACGAGACTATATTCCAGAGATGCATGCACACCGATGCGACTGTCACGCCCGATATGCACGCCCGCCCCGATGACACCATGCGCTGCGACGACAACATAATCGCCAAGCTTCGCGCCATGCTCGATAACGGCAAAGGGGCCGATCTCGACATTCCGGCCAAGAAGGGCTGTCTCCGCCACACAAGCTGTCGGATGAATGCCGGGGCGGACGCTGCGCCGAGGGTGAAAGAGTGTCGCAACACGCGCCCATGCAAGATAAGGGTTTTTAGTTACAAGAGCCGTGCAGTGGGGCGGCACTTTATCCGCGAAAGCAGGTGTAACAATCACCGCGCCCGCACGAGTCGCCGTCAGAAGTGGCAGATAGCGACGATTATCAAGAAAACTGACTTCCGCCGCTGTCGCCGCCTGCAGGGGTGCCACACCGTGCAATTCAAGCCCGGACGGCGAGTCGGCACCAGGCCTGACTTCCACCTCAGCCTTCTCGGCTAGGGCCGAGATATTGAAAGGGCCCGCACGGTTAAAAAAACGGCGATCGCCCGGCAGACCCGTCTCATTATGTGACGTCATGAGTTACTTCTTGCTGCGAAGCACAGATTTGGACGTGGAGGATGCTGCCTGCGCCTTCGCCTGCGGTGGGATGCTTTCATCCTCAATATCAGCGGTTGTCGGCATTTTACCGGATTTTGCGAGCACCTCCGGATCCACATCCGCCGCGGGTATGAAGACATGCGGCAAAATCTTATTAAGCTGCTGCGCCGTCTCCTGCGTGATGTCCTGACCCTCAACATGCAAAGCGACTTGCTCACCATGGTAAACGAGGTTCATGCTGTGCGAGGCAGCAACCTGACGCACGATCCGGACAAGCTCACGCTCAATCTGGTTGAGTGAGACATTGGCAGCCTCCTGAATAATGCGGGCACGATTGGCGAAATCCCGTTGCGCGCGCGCCCGTCGCTCCTGCAAATGACGCTCTCGGATCTGGATCTGCTCTGACGACATTGTACGGGCATTTTGCTGGAGTTTCTGCTGTTCAGCTCGCCAGCTGGCCTGCTCCTTCTGCGCGGCTTCCGCCAATTTGTCACGGCGCGCACCAAGGACGCGCTGTGCCTCCTGCGCGGCGACGGACATTTGCATCACGGTCGGAATGCTGATGACGCCAATGACGGCTGGCGGTGGCGGAGCGGTTTTCGGCAGGTCCGGTGAATCAGGGATCGGCGGCGCCGGCAGGATGGGCGGCGCATCGGAAGGTTGCGCTTCTGCCTGGTTCTGGGGCGCAGGCGCGGGAGCTGGCGCACGTGCCGGAGCGGGATTCACGGGGCGAGAGGCCTTTGGCACAAACCAACCGCCCTGGGTGGCGGGCGCTGATTGCGCCGCGAGGCTGGCTGTCGGGCTCACACCAAGCATCGCGACCAAAGCAATATAACGACCTGAAATGGCCATAACCCTGAACTCCTCTAGAATGTATCTCGACACCACGCGGATTTTTACCCGGCTTAAAATTGCTGACCAAAACCGAAACGAAGCGGGTAAAGGCGATCGTTTCTGGATTTTCTGATCGGGACGGCGGCATCGATATTAACCATACCAAAGGGACTCTTCCAGGTGATGCCGAAACCTGTCGAGACGCGCGGCGTCATACTATTGCCGGAAATTGGCGTATAATCACTGTCACTCGGGTTTGTGTGACGCTGACGCAGGCGCAGCCCGGAGAGGCTACCCGCATCGATGAAATAACGCCCTGAAATACCGATTGCGTCTCCCGCGGGGAGCGGGAAATTAAGCTGCGCAGATGCCGTGTAGATGAAGCGACCACCGATAAGATCTTCCTGACCGGCAATCGGGCGATATTGCTTCCGGCCATTGACATAATAAAGCTCATGGGCTGAGCGCGGCCCGGCACCACCTTGCAGGAAGCCACGAAGATTGGCGCCCCCAAAATAGAAATTGTCGATGATGCTGACATCGCCGCTTTTGCTCCAATCCCCCATATAGCCCGCACCGGCTCTGAACTGCAGGCCCCAATCATGCGTACCGGTCAGACTATCGAGCGGAACGTAATATTCCTCGTCCGCTTTCGCGCGGGCATATTTAACATTGCCACCAAGCCCCGCGAAATCCCCGGTCAGGCGCAAAACAAAGCCGCGGCGTGGCGTCATGCGATTATCCCGCCGGTCATATGACAGGGTCGTACTCAACTGGGAAAGCAGAGACCAGCCAATGGACTGCTGAACATAGATCGATGGCACATAAGCATAATCATTATTCTTCGTCGCATATTTACTGAGATAACTGCTCACGCTGACGTGGCGGTCAATCAGGGAGTAGCTCCAGGATTGCGAGAGATAATTATTGAACGCATAGCCGAACCGGAACGTCATACCGATCTGATCCTGATTATAGGATTGATAGGTCTGGTTCGTGTTTTGTATCCAGAAAATATCCGCGCCCGCAACGATATTGCGCCCGAGGAAATACGGGTCCGTGAAAGAAACGTTCGCCTGCTTCTGCCAATAGGCGATTGAGCCGGACACACCGGCATCCATCCCTGTGCCGAGAAGATTATGCTGCTTGACGGAGCCATTCCCGATCGGCCCGACATCCGTTGCATACCCACCACCGAGAGAGAATTCACCGGTCGGCTTCTCAACCACATTAACACCGATATTCGATTTATCAGGTGCTGAACCCTGAGATTGATCGACCGAGACTGATTTGAAAAAGCCGAGATCCTGAAGCGACGCTTTTGAGTATTTCTTATCAAAAGGCGTAAAAGGGTCACCCTCTGCCATCGGCAGCTGACGCCGGATCACATCGTCTTTTGTGACCGTATTTCCGTTAATATCAATCCGCTCAACATAGACTTTCGGGCCTTCCATGACTTCAAACAGAAGGTCGACCATTTTTTTCTCAGGGTTGCGGGCGATGTCTGTGCGCACCATCGCGAAGGGATGGCCGTTCGCCTGAAGCTTCTCCTGCATGCTTGTCGCATTTTTACTGATCGCCGTGCCATCGTACCATTGATGGGGGAAGAGCTCGATATATTTTGTGACATCAGCTTTTTTGACGTGTTTGAGGCTTGAGCTGACATCCATCTTTCCGATGTGATAACGCGGCCCTTCATGCACGGTGAAGGTGATGATAAAATTCTTGCGATCAGCGGAGAGCTCCCCCGTCGCATTATCCAGGCGGAAATCAACATAACCATTATGGAGGTAGAAGCGCCGCATAAGCTCGGCGTCATACTTCATGCGCTCAGGATTATATTCGTCGGAAGATGAGAAAAAGCGATACCACTCCGACTCTTTTGAGGAGATGACAGAAGCGAGACGCGCCTGCGAGAAAGCCTTATTCCCGACGAAAACAACCTTATAAACAAGCGTCTGGCGTGACTCGTTGATTTTATAGATGACGTCAACGCGATTATGGGAAAGCTTGATGATCTGCGGGATGACGGTCGCCCCATAATGCGCCTTTGACGCGTAAAGATCCAGCAGTTTCTGACGATCCGCGGCGGCGGCCTGCGATGAGAAGACAGCACGCGGGCGCAGGGCGACTTCCTTCTGGAGATTGGCATCCTTGACCGCGCTGTTCCCCTCAAAGGCAATGCGATTGACGATCGGGTTTTCAACGACATTGACGACGAGCTCATTCCCCGCGCGGTTGATCGTCACATCGCTGAAGAGACCTGTCGCGTAAAGCGTCTTCAAGGTGCGGTCAATTTCATCCGCGCTGAACCGATCCCCGGGTTGCACAACCATGTAGGACAAGATGGTGCCTGTCTCGATACGATGATTGCCCTTGACCGTGATGACTTCAACTATATCGGAACGCCCATGGGCGCGCGCGGCACGACTCGCCTCCGCATCAGAAGTGTCGCGGCGGGCGAGCGCATCTTCCGACACGTTGGAGAAGATGCAAATCGAAGCCATTAGGACGAGGCGCTTACACGTCAAGATGCACATTCTCCGATTATGACAATCTCTGAGACAAGGTCATCCCAGATAATTGCGTGTTTTGCAATGCGGTCCGCGCCAAAACGGCCTATTTTATGCCCAATATGTCGCAGCTTGTGACCATGCGCCATGGAGCGGCGTCAGGCACCGCGCAGCCATCGAAAAAGCCCAATATTCAGGAGGTCATTAAATGTCGAAAAAAGGAAAAGCGCGGCGATGAGCGCAAACCCGACATAATACGCCATTTCCTGCAATTTCCGTGGGACGGGTCGCCGCAGAACCGCTTCAAACGCGTAAAAGACCAGCCGCCCGCCATCGAGGATCGGGATAGGGAAAAGATTGATCAGACCTAGATTGATCGAAAGCACCGCCATAAAACTCAGGAGGCTTGCAACCCCCAGATGCGCCACCTCACCGGAAAGCTGGGCGATGCGGATAGCGCCCCCGAGTTCCCGCGAGCTTCGTTGCCCTGTCAGCATCTGGCCGACGCCCTGCAAAGTCTGCACAGTCACATCCCAGACCTGCTGCGCGCCCGTGACGACGGCATCCTTCAAACTGAGCGGCGCGCCGGGCTGGAGTTTGAAACTCACCCCCATCATCCCTGCATGGGCGGCGTCCTTCGCTGTCGGGTCCCGTCCAATCGTGATGGGAAGGGTCAGGATTTGTCCCTCCCGGCGGACCTGCAAGGTTGTCACCTCACCTGCCCGTTTGGAGGCTTCGGCACGGACATCGCCCACATTCAGCATTTTGAGGCCGCCAATGGCCGTGATGACATCACCCGTCTTCACCCCTGCCCGCGACGCGGCACTGTCCGGCAAGATCTGCGCGATGCGGTCACTCAGCTTCGGCTGGCCGAAAAAGCTTAATAAAGCGATGTAGAGAATGAAAGCGAGGAAGAAATTGAAAAGCGGCCCCATGACAATAACGAGTGCGCGGGAGCCAACTCCCTTCTCATGAAAAGTTCTGCCCTTTTCCCACGCTGCCTGCTGCGCCGGTGTGGCATCTTCAGGCCCTTCAAAGCCATGCGGTTTGACGTAGCCTCCCAAAGGGATGGCGCTGATGCACCAGGCCGTGCCGGTCCGGTCATGCCACGTCCACAGCTTGGGTCCGAACCCGATCGAAAACGTATCCACTTTGATACCCCGCCATTTTGCGGCGAGGTAATGGCCTAATTCATGAATAAAAACCAGGACACCGAGAACAAAGGCAAAGGCAATAAGACTGTGCATCACAGTGTCGATCTCACTTGAGGAAGTTAAATATGAGAGGAAACATCGGCGCCTCTGGTTAGGGGTCGATCTCGCCGTGAGATGCAGCTTTGGGCGAGCTTGCGGGCTTCCGCGTCCCAATGAAATACCGCATCCAGGCTTTCAATGGCCGGCGCGCCGAGTTTTTCAAGCGTGTGTTCAATGACTTCCGCAATATCGAGAAAGCCGATCCGACGCTGGAGGAAGCTCTCTACCGCTACCTCATTCGCGGCTGAGTAAATTGTCGGCGCACCATGGCCCGCGCGGAGAGCCTGCCGGGCGAGACGAAGCGCCTTGAAACGCGTTTCATCCGGTTTTTCAAAACTCAGCGTCGCCAGTTCAGCAAGGTCGAGACGCGGGGCTTTCGTCGCGAGGCGTTGATGGCCTCCCAGAGTATGCGCAATCGGCATGCGCATATCATTGGCGCCGACATGCGCGATCAGGCTGCCATCCCGATATTGCACGAGTCCATGCACTGCGGATTGCGGGTGCACCAGCACGTCGATCCGCGCATCCTCAAGCTGGAAAAGCCGCGCCGCTTCAATCACCTCAAGCCCCTTATTGGCCATCGTGGCGGAGTCGATCGTGATTTTCGCCCCCATGGTCCATGTCGGGTGCTTCAGCGCCTTTTCCGGCGTTGCGCAGCGCATTTCCTCCAGATCAGCGCGGATAAACGGGCCGCCCGACGCGGTGAGGATGATTTTCTCGACATCCTGCGCGTTATTACCCTGCAGACACTGAAAAATCGCATTATGCTCGGAATCGACAGGCATCAATGTCGCACCCGCCTTTTTGACGACGCGCAACATGACATCGCCCGCACTGACAAGCGCTTCCTTATTGGCGAGGGCGATGTCCCGCCCATTGGCCGTCGCTGCCAAAGTTGGCTCAAGCCCGGCGGCACCGGTAATGGCCGCCATCGTGTAATCTGCCGGGATAGACGCCGCTTCAATGATCGCCTGACGCCCTGCCATGCATGTTGTTTCCGTGCCTTTTAAGGCGGATTTGAGCGCACCTAAAAGGGCCTCATCATGGATCACGGCAAATTCTGCCCGCAACTCGCGCGCCTGCTCCGCCAGGAGGGCGGCATTGCGCCCGCCGACGAGGGCCCGTACTCGATAAAGCGCGGGCTGTTCCTTGATCAGCGCGATCGTTGAACAACCGATACTGCCCGTGCTTCCCAGAATGGTAACGCTGCGTGGGGGGGGGGACATCAAAATTTAACTCCGGTCATAAAACGAAAGAAGATCATGGGAGAAAAGCCGAAATCAGATCCTGCCAGGCGGAGAGAAACGCAAAGCACCAGAGGGGCTGATGGGTCACGCCAATCGTCATCAGGGCCGCGAAAGGCGCCGCGACGAGGAGCCCGTCCAGACGATCGAGAAGCCCTCCATGCCCGGGGATGAGACGCCCGGAATCCTTGACGCCCAGCCACCTTTTGGTCGCACTTTCCGTCATATCACCTGCCTGCGCCACCATCCCGAGAAAAGCCCCGGTAAGAAACCCGCCAAAGAGACAGTCGGGTGAAAAGATGACCGCCCAGCCCAGCCCGACAAGGGTGGCGCCTGATAACCCGCCCAGCGCGCCTGACCATGTCTTGTTCGGCGATACACGCGGGGCCAGCTTTTTGCCACCGATGAGGCGGCCGGCAAGATAGGCAAAACTGTCGCTTGCCACCACGACGGTGACGACAAACCCCGCATAGATCAGCCCGGTTTCTGGCCAGAAACGAAGATAGACAAGGCTTGAGACGCCGAGGCAGATCGGCACGATCAGCCCGAGGCAGCGCCAACCGAAAATCCATGACACGCTACAAACATGGATGATCTCGCTCCACGCGCCGCGTTGCGCCATGGCGACGCAGATGACGGGCCAGGCGCAGAGGAGGACACGACGCCATTGCGATATGTCATCCCCTGACTGGGACAGCATGGTCGCGCCTTCATAGGCAAGCCCGGCACCGAGCAACGCCATTGCAAGTCCGAAGATCACCCCCCCTTTGATGAGCACGAAAGCAACAATCGGGATCATGACCGCGACAGAAAGAAGGCGTGACCGAAGGTCGGACCAATGCCCTGACTGAGCCTGTCCAGTTTTCACTTACATGCCTCCTCATCAAGCCGCCCGCCATAACGCCGCTCACGCGATGCGTAATCAGAGAGGAGCTGCTCAAAATGATTTTTCGTAAAATCGGGCCAGAAAACATCCAGAAAGGCCAGTTCGGAATAGGCGCTTTCCCAAAGCAGAAAATTGGAGAGACGCTGCTCACCACTCGTCCGGACAATCAGATCCGGGTCAGGGAGGCCATGTGTCTGGAGGCAGGAGGCGAATTGCACTTCCGTGATCGTGGCGGGGTCGATCTTCCCCTCGGAAGCCATGAGGGCCAGCTTGCGCGCAGCCTGCAGCACATCGCTCCGCGCGCCGTAGGAAAGCGCGAGGACGAGTGTCAGGCGCTGATTTCGGGAGGTCAGTTGTTCCGCCCGACGGATCTCATCCGCAAGATCTGCCTCAAAACGCGATAATTCCCCGATCACGCGCAGCCTGACGCCTTCCGCGTGAAGTTCCGCCACTTTATGGCGCAGGTAGTAACGCAGAAGTGCCGTCAGGTCGCTCACCTCATCCGGCGCGCGACGCCAGTTCTCGGAGGAAAACGCATAAAGGGTCAGGAAGGAAACACCATGTTCTAGCGCCGCCGTCACGCAGCGACGCACGGCTTCCGCGCCCGCGCGATGCCCGAAAACCGTCGGTTTTTTGCGCGTGCGTGCCCAACGCCCATTGCCATCCATAATGAAAGCAATGTGGCTTGGCTTCGCGATGCTCGTCACGCGAGTCCGAACAGGCTTTGTCGACACGATGGGCACGTTGCGCTCTTATACCTGCTTGATTTCCTTTTCCTTGTCGGCAAGGGTTTCATCAACCGTCTTTATGAAGCGATCGGTCAGTTTCTGCACAGCGTCTGACCATGTCTTCATGTCGTCCTGGCTGATATCGCCTTTCTTCTCACGATTTTTGATCTGCTCCATTCCGTCTCGGCGCACGCCGCGGACGGAAATGCGTGCATTTTCCGCATAGCGTCCCGCCGCGCGGGCCAGTTCCACCCGGCGTTCTTCCGTCAATTGCGGAATAGGCACGCGGATCGTCTGACCGTCAGAGGCCGGATTCAGCCCCAGCCCTGCATCTCGTATAGCCCGCTCCACAGCGCTGACCAGCGTCTTGTCCCAGACTGAAACGGTCAGCATCCTGGCTTCCGGCACCGCGATTGACCCCACCTGGGTCAAAGGCACCTCACTCCCGTAAGCCTCGACCCGCACAGGCTCGAGCAGGTTGGGACTGGCGCGACCCGAGCGCAGACCGGCAAGGTCACGTCGGAAGCTGTCAATCGCGCCCTCCATACGTCGGATTAGATCGTCCTGTAGCGCGTCAAGTCCGGTGGACATGGTTGTTTCTCCTCCTCGAAACCTCTTTTACTGCGTGGGGGCTTTTATACCGCCGCGTCAATCCGCGTAAATGGCCCCTTCCCGCGCATGACATCCTGAAATGCACCGGGCGCGTGAATATTAAAGACAATGATCGGCAATCTGTTCTCACGCGCGAGGGAAATCGCAGCCGCATCCATCACATTGAGGTCGCGTGAGAGAACATCCATATAAGTCAGGGTGTCATAGCGCTTCGCGGCCGCGTCTTTTCTCGGATCGGAGGAATAAACACCATCAACCTGAGTCCCTTTAAATAAGGCATCGCACTCCATCTCACTCGCGCGCAGGGCGGCCGCCGTGTCAGTCGTGAAAAACGGATTTCCCGTTCCGGCGGCGAAAATTACGACTCGCCCCTTATCCATATGGCGCACGGCGCGACGTCGAATATAGGGCTCCGCAATGGCAGACATCTGAATGGCGGACATGACGCGCGTATCCACATTGAGCGCTTCCAGCGCATTCTGCATCATCAGCGCATTGATGACCGTCGCGAGCATACCGGCATAATCGCCCTGTCTGCGGTCCATTCCCTTTGCCGCCGCCGCGACACCACGGAAGATATTTCCGCCGCCGATCACCAGACAGACCTGCGCCCCCTGCTGCGCCACCTGCGCCACATCTGCCGCGATGGTTTTGACAACCGTCGGATCGATCCCGAAAGACTCGTCACCCATTAGGGCCTCACCGGATACTTTCAACAATACGCGACGGTAGGGAAGGGTCATGATGTCTCGAGCCTCTCTTGCTTGTCAGATCACTTTAATCAAATTTCCGTCTCTCTTAAAGCGCCCTCCCTTTTGTCACAAGGCCCGTCAGCTATCGTCCAGCCGATGGCACGCAGGCGCGCGCCCCTCCCATCCCTCAATCCCACTTCGCACGTTCCTTGACGTTCAGGAACAGATGGCAAGATCGCTCCAGCAAGCGTGTCAGATCCTGACGGGCGCGCAATCCGATGCTTTTGATTTTCTGCCCGCCATGACCAATCAAAATGGCCTTATGGCCGGCGCGGGACACGTAGATTGTGGCATCAATGCGGATGGAGCCGTCCGGTCGCTCCTGAAAGCTCTCCGTCTCGACCGTCGCCTGGTAAGGGATCTCCTCATGTGTCTGCATGAAAATCTGCTCCCTCACTAATTCAGCGGCAAGCAGGCGGTCGGGAAGATCTGTCAGGTCATCCGGCGGGTAAAGATAAGGCCCCCCCGGCAGCGCCTTCGCCAGGGCTTCAATGAGGTCGTCAACACCATCTCCTTTGCAGGCACTGACCATGAACAGGCGCTCGAAAGACAAGGAAGCGCGCAGCTCGTCGGCTAACGGCAATAAAGCGGCGCGTGGCACCGCGTCGGTTTTATTCAGCACCACCCAGCAGCGTGTTTTCTGCGCCGCGAGGGTGTCGATGATGGCGCGCAGCTCCTCCGTCATGCCCGCGCGTGCGTCTATCAGAAGAACGGTGACATCCGCATCCTGCGCCCCCGTCCAGGCGGCTGAGACCATGGCGCGGTCCAGCTTGCGGCGTGGTTTGAAAATGCCGGGCGTGTCCACGAGCAGGATCTGCGCCGCACCCCGCATCAGAACCCCCATAATCCGGAAGCGCGTTGCCTGAGCCTTGCGGCTGACGATGGATAATTTCGCGCCCGCCATGCGGTTCAGGAGCGTTGATTTTCCCGCATTTGGCGCGCCGACCAATGCGACAAACCCAGATCGGGTTATCATGACATATCCTTTTTTAAATCAGTTCTCGCCGAAGCAGCCGCATCAGGGCCGCCGCGGCCGCGCTCTCCGCCAGTCTTTTACTGCGCGCCGTGCCTTCCGCACTCAAGGCGAGGGCCGAGACGCGCACGGTAAATTGCGGCGCATGGGACGGGCCTTCCGTGCGAATCGTTTCATAGAGGGGTAAAGTGCGGTCATTTCCCAGAACAAATTCCTGAAGCGCCGTTTTGGGATCTTTCGGCGGTGTGATCTGCGCTTCCATGATCGACGCCCAGTGACGATGCACGAAGCGCCTGACAGGGTCTAGCCCCCCATCAAGATAAAGCGCGCCGAGAATGGCTTCCATCGCGTCAGCGAGGACATTCGCCAGATGGCGAATGTCCGAGTGCTCCTCATGTTCCGCGATATTCAGCATTTCCGACAGGTCAAGCGCTTCGGCCACCGGGGCCAGCGCGTTGCGTGAGACGAGGGCCGCGTGACGCGGGCCGAGCGCGCCCTCCGTCTCATCCGGGAAGCGCTCCAGAAGCCATTCCGCCACAATGAGGCCGAGGACGCGATCCCCAATAAATTCCAACCTCTCATTTGAGGCGAGGCTTTGCCGAGGGTCCGCCCGACGCGCAGTACGTCGCTTACCCCGCAGGGCCACGGCGGAGCGATGCGTTAAGGCACGCTCCAGAAGGGAGGTGTCTTTAAAAACGTAATCCAGACTTTTCTGAAGGCGTGTCAGAGACGCCTTCAGATGCGGTGATGGGAGGGCGGACTTCCTCGGAGACGACATAAATCCGTTATTTCACGACGGAGAAGAGGCGGGACCAGCGGATTTCCGCAGGCCAATGCCAGATCTCCCAGAGGGGGTGGCGGGCATCGAAGGAGTAGAAAACAAAACGCGCCTTCCCAACGAGGTTTTCCATGGGCACATAGCCCAGCCCGTCTTTATCCTGAAAGCGACTATCAGCGCTGTCGTCCCGATCATCGCCCATCGCGAAGAAGTAGCCTTGCGGCACGACATATTCTTCCGAATTATTTGCGAAACCGGCCTGCGACCATTGAAAAATGTCATGGGTGACCGGCTTTCTGCCATCGGAGCCCGGGAGGACCTCCTGATAGAGAATACCGCGCAGCAGGCGGCGATTTTCATCCTGGATCTCGTAAGGTCGCAAGGGCGTGCGGTCGATAAGCTGGTCATTCACGTAAAGACGCCCCTCCCGCATCGCGATCCGATCACCCGGGAGGCCGATAATGCGTTTGATGTAATCGATCGACGTGTCATGTGTGTATCGAAATACCGCGACATCCCCTCGATGCGGTGCCTTCCCTGCGATGCGTCCATCGAAGACAGGCGACGCAAAAGGAAAAGCATACCGGGACCAGCCATAATCGAATTTCGTTACAGCAACGTAATCCCCCACAAGCAATGTCGGGATCATGGAGCCGGACGGGATTGTGAAGGGGGCGATGATCAGCGTACGTATCGCGAGAATGACGATGATTGTCGTGATGAGGGATCTCAGAACTTGCCACCAGCTCTCCCGCTTGGAGGTGTCCTTGTTATTATCTTGATTTATTGATGACATAGTGACCTTTACCTGTGCAGCAAGCACCATCGCCCTTAGGGCGGGTTGGGAGGAAAGCTGTCTTTATCGATTTCCTGCGCTTCGATAAAGACCTGCGCGACAGCGTAGGGATGTTCATCCGTTAAAGATAGAAAAATGACGGCGCATCGCCCTGGCGGCGTTATCGCATCCAGACGCGCCCGGGCGCCACCGGTCAGGACCAGTGAAGGCTGGCCGGATGGCAGATTGACCACCTCAATATCCTGAAGAAAGACGCCCTCCGAGAATCCTGTCCCGAGGGCCTTGGCGCAGGCCTCCTTTGCGGCCCAACGTTTTGCCAGCGTGCCAAATCGACTCGGCCCCTGGCGCCGCAGGATCCGCTTCCGCTCATCCGGCGTAAAAACTCGATCTAGAAAGCGCCCGCCATGGCGCTGACAGGCCTTCTCGATGCGGTTGATATCGCAAATATCCATGCCCGTGCCGATGATCATACCCACCTCAACTTTGCGCCCGCTCGACCTGAATCACCCCTTCGACAGAGCGGAGCGCGGTCATAATGGCGAGGAAATGCCGCAGATCCTGCACTTCAACGTCAAAATTAATCTCCAGAAAATCGAGCTGGCGGTTGACGATGCGGATATTCGTGATGTTCCCGCCATGTTTATTGGCGACGTTCGTCAGGTCGGAAAGCACGTTGGTTTCATCTGCCGTGATAACACTGAATCGCCCAGGGAATTTCAACTGGCTGTGGTCGAGCTTCAACGCCTCGTAATTCCAGTCAACGGACAGGCGCTTTTCCGGCGATAAACGCGACGCATTCATATTCTGACAATTGCGCCGGTGCACCGTCACCCCCCGCCCCTGCGCAATTGCCGCGACGATCTGATCCCCGGGCAGAGGGTGGCAGCACCCTGCGAACTGCACATCAATGCCACTCCCCACCCCGGCAAGGATAGCCGATGCCGCACGACCGCGCGCCGAGGCGGCATTGGCCGCAGCGAAACGCGATGTCAGACCCGGTACCATGCGCGGCGCACGTGGTAGAAGGCGCAATTCGGGGTAAGCGGCGTTCAGCACTTCACGCGGGGTGATCTGATTACCACCGACCGCAACGTAAAGATCCTCAACGGTCAGGTATTTGAAGGCTTTGAGGGTCGTCTCGATAATTTTTTCGCTACCATCCACCCCCTCCTGCCGGAAGAGTTTGGCAAGTGCCGAACGCCCCTGATCAATATTATTCTGCCTTTGCTGCAGGGCAATGAAGCGCCTGATGCGCGCCCGGGCTTTTCCGGTGACGACAAAGCGCTCCCAGGATGGGGAGGGCACACCGCCCCGCGCGGTCATGATTTCAACCTGGTCACCATTTTGCAGCTCATGCCGCAACGGCATCAGGCGACCATTGATTTTGGCCCCGACGCAGGCATCTCCGACCTGGCTATGCACCGCATAGGCAAAATCGATCGGGGTTGCGCCGCGCGGAAGGGAAATAAGCTGGCCTTTCGGCGTGAAGCAGAAAACCTGGTCCTGATAAAGCTCAAGCTTGGTGTTTTCGAGGAAATCCTCCGGTGCTTCCGAATCTTCCAGAATTTCGAGGAGGTCCTGCACCCAGCGCATTTTGACCGAAGTGAGCGGGGTGACTTCGGTGGAAGCCGCATGGGCGGAAGGACGCTCTTTATAAGCCCAGTGCGCGGCGACACCGTTCTCGGCGAAATTATGCATTTCCGGCGTGCGGATCTGCACTTCGATTTTCTGGTTTCTCGGCCGAGAAAGTGTGACGCCCGTATGGAGGCTTTGATACCCGTTGGCCTTGGGCGTGGAGATATAATCCTTAAAACGGCCCGCGATCATGGGATATGTCGCGTGGATGGTGCCTAACGCTGCGTAACAAGCCTCCCGCGTGGGCACGATGATGCGGAAGGCCATAATGTCCGAAAGCTGCTCAAACGCGACATTGCGTTTCTGCATCTTGGCCCAGATCGAGTAAGCGGATTTCTCACGCCCGCGAATTTCGACATCATGAAAATCCGCCTTATGCAGCAGCGCCAGCAGGTCCTGACAAATCTGCTCAATAATATCGGCGCCGTGCCCGCGAAGGTAATTCAGTCGCCGCCGGATTGTCGCATCGGCTTCAGGCTCCAGCTCCGCAAAAGCCAGGTTCTGAAGCTCCGTCTTGACGCGATCCATACCAATGCGCTCAGCCAGAGGCGCATAAATATCCATCGTTTCACGCGCGATACGCAGGCGGCGGTCTTTGCGCTCCACATAATGGAGCGTGCGCATGTTATGAAGGCGATCCGCCAGCTTGACGATCAGCACGCGGATATCGCGCGACATGGCCAGGACGAGTTTGCGGAAATTTTCGGCCTGTTTCGTCCGGTCGGATTGAAGCTCAAGACGCGTGAGCTTTGTCACGCCATCGACAAGGCCGACAAGGTCACTCCCGAACTCGTTTTTCAGAATGTCCCTTGTAACCCGCGTATCTTCAACCGTATCATGCAGAAGACCAACAGCGATGGCCGTCGCATCCATACGGAATTTGGCCAGAATATTGGCAACGGCGAGGGGGTGGACGATATACGGGTCGCCATTATCCCGCAACTGCCCCTCATGGGCTTTGCTGGCCACGTCATAGGCGCGTTGGATGAGGTCCAACGCGCCTTCCGGGATATATTTCTGTAACCGGGTGAGAAGCCCGTTTATCGAAATGACGGGCGTATTCCCCAACCCGTTTCGGTGGGCACCGGGCTGAAGTCCAGACGACACGTCAGCCCCCTTTACCATCTGAGGATGCTGGGTGACGCGACGTCAAGATGTCAACTGCGCGGGCGGGCACCCTGAATGGAGAAGCCACGCTCCGCGCCGCCTTCGGCCAGATGAGCCTGCTCTTCATCCGCGGTGACATCCTGAAGACCGAAAATATTCTGATCGGTCGGGATCAAGTCCAGAACTTCCTCATCCACCGGCTCCGGCTCTGGCGCGCGGGTGAGGGAACGGACAATTCCCTCTTCCAGATGGGTCAGATTCAGCTTCTCATTAGCGATTTCACGAAGGGCGACGACCGGATTTTTGTCATTGTCCCGAGCGACGAGGATCTCCTCACCGCGGGCCACAGCACGCGCACGTTGAGATGCGAGCAGAACCAACTCGAATCGGTTGGGGATTTTCTCAATGCAATCTTCAACGGTGACGCGAGCCATGCGGTACGTTCCCTAAAAACAATGCAAGCCTAAAGATGTAAGGATTACTCACATAAATATGAGACGTACTTACAAAATTTGGTCCGATAAATCAATGACGTTTATAACGGGGAGGCCGCCCCTGCCCGTCCCGCCTGAAGGAAGATCACAGCGCCCTCGCCTCGGAGCTCTGCGTCACGCGACGTTGTCACCAGGGCGGCGCCCTTCTCACGGCAGGTGTTAAAATGACAGGCCGCCATCGCATCGGCAGCAAGAATTTCATATAAGTCCGGATAATGAAAAAAGTGCCGGAGGGGGAGAAAGCAATTATAAACGCGGCCCGCAAAATATTTTGCGAAAAAAATATAAGTTAATATTAAAAAGATCGTTTTGAAAATACTTGCCAAATGACAATATCTGTACCGTACTATTATAAAATATCTTAAATTACCATTTGCGCTGTAAAGCCATGTAAAAGAGGCATTTAAAACCTATCGCCTTATCACAACCCCGATCTTTCTCGCCAAAACACCCGCATGCAGAACGTTTTTTTACATAATGTGGAATTTGATAACAGAATTCAAAATCTTCAATATTCATAATTTTATTTCGAATATCACGCGATATACTTTCGTTTTTTCGACAAAGCAGATCGAATAGATATCCACAGATATTGAAAAAACTTTAACAAAATTTTTTTATAGTGATATGTCGCTATGTTTGATAAGAATGAAAAAACATCTCTCTTCATCAATGGTTCTAGCCTGTATTTCGCTGCGCGAAATCTGGGATTCGAAGTCGATTATAGAATGGTGCTTGATTTTTTTCGTTTGAAATCCCGACTTATGCGCGCGTTTTATTACATCGCCATACCTGAGACAGAGGATTATTCCCCGTTAAAGCCGCTGACAGACTGGCTGGCCTATAACGGTTATTCCCTTGTCACCAAAACAGTGCGGGAATTTACAGATCAAGGCGGGCGCAAACGCCTCAAAGGCAATATGGATGTCGAGATCGCGGTCGATCTTATGGAGCAGCCGCGCCATATTGACCACGCCATGATCTTCAGCGGGGATTCCGATCTCAGACGTGTAACGGAGGCCGTGCAACGGCGCGGTGTACGCGTGACAGTTATCTCATCCTTGCGCAGCATGCGCAACGGGACTACAGTGCCGTCCTTGATGCCCTCGGAAAAACCATTGTCATCAAGACATCATCCGGGCACGAAACAACCTGACGGAGATCACCAAGTGCACGATGTCGTCATGCCACGTCGCGCATGGTGATTTCATATGACCGTCTACGTGATAGGAGAGTTTTATGGCCTTTGAACTGCCCCCATTGCCATTTGAGGCAAGCGCCCTTGCAAAGAGAAATATGTGCCAGGAGACGCTCGAATTTCACCATGGCAAGCATCATCAGGCTTATGTCACGGCTCTGAATAGCCTCGTCGAGTCCAAACCTGACTATCAGGGCAAATCCCTGGAGGAAATCATTCTTGCAGCGCGCAAGAATGTGGATGACACGCCCGTCTTCAATAATGCCGGCCAGCACCTCAATCACTGCATCTGCTGGAAAAGCCTGTCCCCTGAGGGCGGAAAGCTCCCCGGTCGTCTGGAGGCGAAAATCAATGAGGATTTCGGCAGTGTCGACGCGTTCAAGACCGCGTTTAAAGCCGCTGCTACAACGCAATTCGGGTCAGGCTGGGCGTGGCTTGTCCTCGAGAAAGATGGCAAGCTTGCCGTGACAAAAACAGCGAATGCGGCCAGTCCCCTCTCGGAAGATCAGGACAAAATCCTTCTCTGCGCCGATGTGTGGGAACACGCTTATTACATTGATTATCGGAACCGCCGTCCCGATTACATCTCCAACTTTCTGGATAATCTCGCCAATTACGCGTTTGCTGAAGCAAACCTTCTGGCAGCCTGAGACAGATGTCGGCCGGCATCGTGCCGGCCGCGCCCGTTATTTCTATTTCGGTTTTTTAATGTCATTCGCCGGTTTCGCGCTGCTGCTCAACACTGTGGCGACATTCGCACGGAGGAGTTTCACACGTGTTTCCGGCGCGATTTCAATGTCAATTTCGGGATCGTTTTCCTTCGCGAGAATAACTGTGGCGATGATCCCGCCAGACGTCACAATGCGGTCACCGCGCCGAAGTCCCCCAAGCTTCAGTTTAAGCTCCTTCTGACGCGCCTGTTGCGGGCGGATCAGCAGAAAATAAAATATGACGAAAACGATGATCAGCGGAAGAAACTGAACAATCCCACTATTTGTAAGCATTGATGCCGCCCATGATAGACAATTCAAAGTTCAAGGGATGTCTTCCCTATTGAGGGAGACCATAAATGGTGGGGCGCTGGCGTCAAGGCAGCGCATCCTATAAGAAAGCCTTATGAGACAGGAATTTCTCAAAAATTGTGAGCGGATCGCGGCGGCGCTTGAGCGTCTGCCCTCGCCCGATGAAATCGATCTTCACCCGTCAGATGCCTATATGTAGTCTGGCAAAAGCCGGATTTTCACCCCGATTTCACACGTTGCACATGTTGAGGCCGCCCTCCTGCGGGGTGTGTCGATGCGATATGACCGTATGCTTGCCAATACGCGCCGGTTTGCCGAGGGGCTTCCCGCCAATAATGTCATGTTGTGGGGCGCGCGTGGTATGGGCAAATCATCCATCGTCAAAGCTGCCCATGCCGACGTCAACCAGGCCCTGCCGCACGCCCTGGCGATTATAGAAATTCGGGCGGGAGATCTCGACTCCCTCCCCGATCTCATGCGCCTTCTGCGCGGACACGCGTGACGCTGCATTATTTTCTGCGATGACCTCTCATTTGAGAGTCAGGACATGCATTACAAGCTCCGCAAATCCGCCCTGGATGGTGGCCTGGCGGGACGGCCGGAAAATGTTCTTTTTTACGCCACCTCCAACCGGCGCCACCTCATGCCGCGGGACATCATGGAAAACGAGTCCGATCACGCCATTGACCCGAAAGAGGTGGTTGAGGAGAAAGTCTCCCTCTCCGATCGTTTCGGCTTGTGGATCGGTCTGCATGGTTGTGACCAGGCGACTTATCTTGATATGGTTGATGCTTACGCAGATGCGTCACGCATAAGCTTTTCACGGGACAAACTCCATCAGAAGGCGCTCATCTGGTCCCTTGAACGGATGAGCCGTTCCGAACGGGTCGCTAAACAATTTATTGACAGCCTGGACACGGCCCATCCCCGCTGATGATGCGACGTGCCTTTGAACCATTAAGGGAGATTTCAATGATGAGAGATGTACTTTCATGACGATCGATCTCTCACATCACACCGCCCCGACTCACCCTTTTTCTGACCATCTCACCCTCCGCCCACTGGAATCGCGGGACGCTGAGACCGTGCATCGCCTCGCCAATGATTGGGAAGTCGTCCGGATGCTCAGCAACCTGCCCTTCCCTACCCACTCGGGCTGGCTGAAAGCTGGATCACCGGCACGCAGCGTCAGGCCCAGGCCGGAACGGCATGGCACTTCGCGATGGAGCGGGACGGCACACTGCTCGACTGTATCGGCGTCACGTTTGAGAAATTACGGAAGGCGGCGCGCATTGGTTATTGGGTAGGCCGGGCGCATTGGGGGCAGGGCATCGCCACCCAGGCCGTGCAGGCCGTTTTGAAATGGGCCTTCGCACGGCTCACTATTGAACGCGTTTATGCGGAAGTCGCTGAGGATAACCAGGCGTCAATTTCCGTCCTCGCTCGCGCGGGCTTCCGTCAGGTTGGGGCGGATATTCGGCATCTCGTGGCCCGCAGGGGCCGCCAGCCGGTCCTTATCTTCGAAACGACAGCCCCCTGCCCCAGAGAGCACCGCCACCTCAAAGACTGAAACGCCGCCTATGTCTGATACAGAAACCGGGAAACGCCTCATCCTCGTCGTCGCCGTTGCTCTCATCGATGCGGATGGGCGCATTTTGCTCGCAACCCGCCCGGAGGGTAAAAATATGGTCGGGTTATGGGAGTTCCCCGGCGGCAAGGTAGAAGCCGGAGAAACGCCGGAAGCCGCGCTGATACGGGAGTTACGCGAGGAGTTGGGTATCGGGATCAACCCGTCCTGCCTCTCTCCCTTCACCTTTGCGTCCCACGATATTGGCGCGGGTCATTTGCTCATGCCGCTTTATCTCTGCCGCGCCTGGTCTGGCACGCCGGTTGCAAAAGAGGGCCAGGCCCTCGCATGGGTCCGTCCCTCCGAGATGGCGCGTTACAACATGCCGGAAGCTGACGCGCCCCTCATCCCTCTCCTCCAGTCACTCCTTTAACATCAGACGGCAAGACATCTGAAAAGACGCGTTTCGATCCCGCGAAATGGCGTCTCCCCTGAGAACAGGCCGCCTGCTTCAGGATATTGTGCCAGTGATTCTTCCGACAGGTTCTGACGTGCTGACGTCGCATAAACAGTCGAGAGTTTGGGGCCGGTAAAAGCCACTTTTGTCATATTCGGGCTCGGAAGAAGCATTTCCAGGCGGCGTGACCCATCAGGCCGGAAGACGATAATTTTGCTGCCCCCATGAGGATGCCCATAGATTGCCATCAGCATCACAGACGACACCATCCGCTCCCCTTCCCCATCATTGAACTTCGCGAAAACCATTTTGTCCGACAACGTGCCATCCGGCGATAATCTATGGCAGTAGATCACCCCGCGCGGAGTGTCACTGACATAAAGCGTTCTGCCGTCAGACGTTACGGAAGGGCTATTCGTTACGATGAAGTCATCATCATGCTGGCTGACGGCGTATCCTCCCGGCACAGCCTTGAAGCAGAAGAGAATGCCTTTCCCCTCTTTCTCCTCCTCATCCATTGTTCCGAACCAGAGGCGCCCCTCCGCATCGACACAGGCATCATTCAGGCGGGTGTGATCCCCATCGGCCATCGGGATGGGTTGGATGCAGGTGAAGTCACCCTCCGTCTCATCAAAGAGATATAATCCATCTTCCATCCCGACGAGAAGTAACCCCGCATCGGTTGGCACAACAAAAACCGGCCTCAAAGGTGTTGCCCAGGTTTTAAGGGCATTGTGACGCGGGCGAAGGCGATAGAGGTTCTTATTCACTATATCGAAAAAATAGAGCGCCTCACGTTCCGCGACCCATATTGGCCCCTCTCCGAGTTGCGTCCGAAGTGCGGTCGTGCATTGAAGCTGCGGCACGGCAAGTTGTGAATCCATTTTGCTATCCTTTCAACAACCGGTATCCTGCAAAAACGCGGAAGATTTTGATGAAAGTTTTTCACATGCCGGCCAAAACCTGTCTTGTTGTCATCGGCAACGAAATACTCTCGGGTCGTAATCAGGATGCCAATACGATATTTATTGCGCGCCGTCTCGCCGAACTTGGCATTGCTCTCGAAAGCGTGCACATCATCCCCGACCACGCCGCACGCATTGTTGAAACGGTCAATCTGTGCCGCGCTGCTTACGACTATGTTTTTACGATGGGTGGGATAGAGCCGACCCATGATGACATTACCGCAGGGTGCATCGCCGACACTTTCGGCATGCACAGCGTGGCCCTCGTTGCCAAGGGTTACGCGCCGGACCGCGTGGAGGCGGCGAGTCAGGAGATCCGACAGCTCTTTATCGAACTCGGCGCGACACCCGAGGAAGGCGAACCGTCCATCAACTGAGGCAACGCGATCCTAATGCGTATGCCCCATTGACAGGAATTTAACCCGGCGCTGCGAAAGCAGCACGCCCGGTTCCAATTGGGTGAGGCGCTCAAGCTCCTCATGGAGAGCCGCACCGACAGATTTGATCGCCTCTTCCGGTCGCCGCTGCGCGCCACCCACAGGCTCCTCAATCACGCGGTCAATCAGTTTCAGTTTCAAGAGGTCAGGCGCCGTCAATTTAAGGGCTTCCGCCGCGACAGAGGCCTGTTTCGGGTCCCGCCAGAGGATCGAGGCCGCACCCTCAGGGGCGATGACGGAGTAAATCGAATGCTCCAGCATCATCACGCTGTTCGTCGCCGCCAGCGCCACCGCGCCGCCAGACCCACCCTCACCGATGATTGTCGCAATCGTCAGCACAGGCGCACCAAGGAAACACGCGACAGATTGTGCAATGGCCTCCGCCTGCCCGCGCGCCTCAGCATCAATGCCGGGCCACGCGCCGGACGTGTCAACAAATGTGAGAATCGGCATTTTGAAGCGCCCCGCCAGATCAACGAGACGCTGGGCCTTGCGATACCCTTCCGGCTTGGGCATGCCGAAATTATGTTTCAGGCGTGACTCAGTGTCATAGCCACGCTGCGTGCCAATTACGATGACAGGGCGGCCCTCCAGTCGGCCCATACCCCCGATTATGGCCTGATCGTCATAGCCAAGCCGGTCGCCTGCCAATGGTGTGAAGTCGGTCAGGAGCGCATCGAAATATTGCATTGCCTGAGGACGCTGTGCATGCCGCGCGACCAGAACTTTCTGCCATGGGGTCAATTTGGCGTAGAGCATGCGTAACTGCTTTTCCACCTTCCCGGAGAGCTTGGTAATCTCATCAGAGATGTTGATGCCCCCACCGTCTTTGACCATCTGTCGAAATTCGGCGATTTTATTTTCAAGCTCCGCGACGGGCTTTTCGAAGTCGAGATATTGAAGCATGGCCGATATGTAGCACGCTTGCGAGAGCTTCAACAATCCACGTTGCGTGCAAGGGGATGATGTGTCTCCACAAGCTCCTGCAGACGCGCCTGCAGGACATGCGTGTAAAGCTGTGTTGTCGCGATATCCGCATGGCCGAGAAGCGTCTGTAAAGCGCGAAGATCCGCGCCGCGCTCAAGCAGATGCGTGGCAAAGGAGTGCCTCAAGACGTGTGGTGACAGGCGCGCGGGGTCAATCCCCGCACGAAGGGCGCATTGATGCAGGATTTTATCGAATCCCTGTCGCGTCAGATGACGTTGTGGGTCGCGCCCGGGGAAAAGCCATTTGCTCCGCAACGCCGCGTCATGCGCCTGCAATGCCAGAATCGATTCGCGGGCTTTCTCTGAAATCGGGATCAACCGCTCCCGCCCCCCTTTACCGCGTATCGGAATCATCGCCGACTCGGATAAAGCGATCCGGGCGGGCAAATTCAGCAATTCGGAAATACGCAGCCCCGCACTGTAAAGCAATTCCAAAGCCGCGCGGGAGACCAGGTCGCGACGCGGGTCATCATGGCCGCGCGTGCCATCCTCAAGGAGGCGCTCAATTTCCGCCTCATTCAGAAATTTGGGTAGAACGAGGCCCAGGGAAGGGCTCTCGATTTTAGCCGTCGGGTCATCCTTCCGCCACGATTCACGGACGCAGAACTGGAAAAACTGCCGCAGACAGGCCAGGCGGCGTGCTGCCGTCCGGGCTGACAATCCATCCTTGCCCAAACTTTGCATGTAAGCTTCAACGCGGCCGCTCTCAGCCTGCATCACCGCGTCCTCAACATCCAGGCCCTGTGACGCCATGAAGCTGGTAAAATGACGGAGGTCCGTTTCATAAGCCGCGCGCGTTTGCGATGCCGCGTTGCGTTCAGCGGCCAGCATTTCCAGAAAGGCTTCAACGTGACGAGATGATGATTTCACGCCGTCTCAACGTGTCAAGGAGCGGCGCCAGGCAGGGGCGGCGGCGCTGGCAGGTCCGGCAATGAGGGGACAGGCAGCACATACCCACCGGCCTCGGCACCGGGCAAAGCGAGATCTTTCTGAATGACGGTCTGGGCAGGTGGGCTCAGCGTCGCGCCGAGGTAAAAAATCGCCGCGGCGCCGCCGAGAAGGAGCACAGCCACTAAAGTAAGTGAGATTTTAGGCCAACTCAGGTTCGACATGACGATGATCCCTTCATTCTCGATGTCAGCATCATGATGCGGCACAGGGTGCACGTTTCTGATGATAGATATAAGTTAAAAGCTTCATAGCGAGTCGAAGCCCGATATGATAGCCTTCGCCTTTCTCATTCAAGCCGATAATGACCTGTCATACCATGACCACCAAATCTGCAACGCCCTTGATGACTCCAAAAGATGCCGTCGCAGGACAAGCTGACAGGCGGAAGCCTGCGTCCATCCCGCGCGTCATCGTGCTGATCGGCCTGATGGGCACGGGCAAGACGACGATCGGCCGTCGATTGGCGCACACTCTGGACCTGCCCTTTATCGACGCGGATCATGAGATCGAACGCGCAGCCGGGTGCAGCGTCTCCGAAATATTTGATCGACATGGCGAAGCGGCCTTCCGTGAGGGTGAGCGACGCGTCATACAGCGCCTCCTTGACGGACGGCCCATGGTGCTCGCAACGGGGGGCGGTGCTTTCATGAACCCCCAGACAAGACAGATCATCCGGGAAAACGGCCATTCCGTCTGGCTTCGCTGCCCTCTCAACATTCTGCGCAAACGGCTTGAGGGGCGCCCCGGTCGCCCGTTACTGGCCGACGGCAACACCTCGGACGTGCTGGAAACCTTGAGGGAAACACGCCATCACATTTATGCTGAGGCTGATATCATCGTCGATTGCGGCGATGAAACCGTCCGTTCCGCGGTTGAACGGGTCGTGATGGCCCTCTCATCCCATAACCCGCCTTCCCGCCTTCCGATTGCACTCCCCGATAACGCTTACGATATCGTGATCGGCAGCGATGTTCTCGACCGCGCCGGCGCGCTGCTCGCGCCAATTCTGCAACAGCGCCGTGCCGTAATTGTCACGGATGCACGGGTCGCCCCCCTCTATCTCTCCCGGCTGGAGGCTTCATTGCATGAAGTCGGGTTTGAAACCCATGCGGAGATCATCCCTGGCGGCGAGGAATCCAAGTCTTTCAAGCAATATACCCAACTCTGTGGAAACGTGCTGACGCACGGAGTTGAACGTCGCACGGTAATCATCGGGTTGGGTGGCGGTGTTGTCGGTGATCTCAGCGGCTTCGTCGCCGCGACACTCTTACGCGGCGTGCCTTTCGTGCAGATTCCGACGACCTTGCTGGCGCAGGTTGATAGCTCTGTCGGGGGGAAAACCAGCATTAATACAGCGCGCGGCAAAAACCTTGTTGGTGCCTTTCATCAGCCGAGCGCCGTCCTAACCGACATATCCACGTTAAAAACCCTGCCACGACGGGAGCGCGTCGCGGGGTATGCTGAGATTGTGAAAGCCGGGTTGATCGGTGACCGTGACCTTTTTGCCTGGTGTGAGGCAAATGGCGCTGCCCTGCTGGATGGGGATGAACAGACCGTCCAGGAAGGCGTCCGGCGCGCCTGCGCTTTCAAAGCGTCCGTCGTGTTAGAGGATGAGCGGGAAATCTCTCCGCATAATGGTCGTGCCCTGCTGAATCTTGGCCATAGTTTTGGCCATGCGCTTGAGGCCGAATTTCATTATGATGGACGCCTTCTGCATGGTGAAGCCGTGTCCATCGGCCTGCACCTCGCAGCCCTCCTCTCCGTCCGGAAAAATTATTGCGACGCCTCGGTTTTGACTCGTATCGACCACCATCTGAAGTCGCATGGCATGCCGTGCACCCTGTCCGACCTCCCGCATCCCTTGAGTGCAGCCCGCCTGACCACGCATATGGCGCGAGACAAGAAAATGGTCGATCGGAGAATCATGTTGATTCTCCTCCATGATATTGGGGATGCGTTTACAACTAAAGATGTAGATCTCGATGATGTAAAACAGTTTTTAGTTTCTGAAGGATGTGATAATTGAAACTTGCTTTGCCGCGATAGGGTCCTTATACTTACGTAATATTGTAAGGTTGTCACATTTCCTGAAGAGGCAGACGAGGATTTTAAGGTAGATCACGCTTATATGCCGTACCTCTACAGCGTTTTATCTTAAAATGGTGAAAATAACCACTGTTGCATCCCCGACACAGTCTGTGAGATCCTGTCAAAATCAGCGTGTTGAGACCTTCCTCAAGCGCAACCTGAGGTCTTATACCGGCGTATGCATCGCGCTAGGAACGTTGCAGTCTCTTCCCTTCGGCTAGAAGGAAGATGCAGCAATCTTGATTGGATGAATGAATAGAGGACGAAATAAATGCGTCTGCGCACGGCACTTCTTGCCATGACGGCAATGGTCGCTGCCCCTGTGGTAGCATCGGCCAGCACCATCACCGGCCCCTACGTCAATATTGGCGCCGGTTATAATCTTGTTCAAAATCAGCACGCGCACTTCGCGCCCGGCTCCTTCGCTGATGGCTCCGACAATGCGGGTGGCACCGTAGGTAACCTGCGCCACAAAAATGGCTACACAGGTTTTGCGTCGTTCGGCTGGGGCTTCGGCAACGGTCTGCGCGCTGAGGTTGAGAGCGTCTATAACTGGTCGCAAATCAACCACCGCGGCGGCACGGCTATCCCCGGTTCGACAAGCGGTCATGACCGGTCTTACGGCGGTTTCATCAATGTCCTGTACGACATTGACCTCACCCGCTTCGGTCTTAATCTGCCGATGACACCTTATGTCGGTGTCGGTGCCGGTTATCTTTGGCAGACCTATGACTTCTCGACGACCTACACAAACGGCGCTGCCAACAGCCTGAACCAGACCCGCGGTGGCTTTGCCTATCAGGGCATCGTCGGTGCGCCTTGGGACATCCCAGGCGTTCCCGGTCTTGCTGTCACGACGGAATACCGTATGATTGGCCAGACCTTCGGCGCAGGCGCTTACACGTCGGGCACAACCAACGCGGCAGGCTCCTATCAGGGCAATGTCAATTTCGACCACCGCTTCAATCACCAGTTCATTCTGGGTATGCGGTATGCGTTTGACACAGCCCCACCGCCCCCGCCGCCGGCTGCTGTCGTGACGCCGCCTGCGGTTGCTCTGGCACGCACCTACCTGGTCTTCTTTGACTGGGATAAGGCGACACTGACATCCCGCGCGAGCGAGATCGTCCGTCAGGCTGCTGAAGCTTCAACGCACGTCCAGACGACCCGCATCGAAGTTAACGGTTATACCGATAACTCCGCGGCTCACCCGGGTGCGCGCGGCCAGCGTTACAATCTCGGCCTATCCAAACGTCGTGCGGAAGCTGTCAAGGCTGGTCTGATCCATAACGGTGTTCCGGAAACGGCGATCGACATCCACGGCTATGGTGAGCAGCATCCGCTGGTCCCGACGGGTCCCAACACCCGTGAGCCTCAGAACCGTCGCGTTGAAATTATCCTGCGATAATTTACCGCTCATGGTTTGAGAGATGTGCAAATGTCTCTTGGAAAAAATCCCTCTGGTTCGCCAGGGGGATTTTTTTTGGTTCAGTCTCCTGCCTGATTTATTTCGTGTCTCTCCTATCGGGCTTATCGCCCTGTCCGATGACAGCGTCGTGACTCAGGAAAACGTGAAGATTCATCCTCGGCGTGACCATGCACCGTGCGGACGCTTTATGATAGCCTCCATGTGAAATGCGGTCCCAGCCCACACGCACCTTCAAACAATGCGCGCGGTTATCTCCACCTTCCGAACAGCTTTGAGAGGACCATACGGATGATCGTGAGCCCTGAAAGACCAAACGTGGAGGCATCACCCCGCCCTGACGTCCCGACGCTGATCGCTGGCTTTATCCAGGACCGCGTCAGGTCGAACCGCCCCATTCTGATCGGCCTTTGCGGCCCACAAGGTGCGGGCAAGTCCACCGCCTGTGACAACGCACGGCGTTTCAACGCAGGGCGTTTGCTTGAGAAGCCCGGCCTGACCACGCTCCCCCCCCTCTCGATGATTTCTATCTCCCGCGCCTGAAGCGGCTTGAACGCGCCGCGGCCACTCATCCACTTTTCAAGACACGCGACGTGCCGGGGACGCATGATATCCCCTTAGCGCTCCGCACGATCGATAGCTTGCTGGAGGGTCAGCCAACCCCCATTCCATCATTTGATAAAAGCCTTGATGACGTGCTGCCGTCCGATCATTGGGCCCTGTCCCCAGTCCATCCCGACGTGATTTTACTTGAGGGTTTGTGCGTTGGCGCCCGGCCGAAATCTCCGCACGCTCTGCAAGAGGACCCTCTCGGCGTGTGGCGCGCCGCCGTCAATGACGCTTTGATGTCTGACTATCAAAAAGTTTTTTCGCGGCTCGACGCGCTTTGCTTAATCTCACCACCTGACTTCAACATCGTCACGCAATGGCGTCAGGAGCAGGAAAATGCATTGCGGCGGAAATTAGCACAGCGTGGCGAAAGCGGAAGTTTACCCGCTTCGTGCAACATTATGAACGCCTGACACGGCACATCATCGACGAAATGCCCCAACGTGCCGATCTTGTCATCCATCTCGACACAGCGCGGCGCGTTACGTCCATCGTCAGGAAAGAGGAGCACCCGGCAGGCGCGCCTCATCCCTCAACGTAGAATCAGATCTTCTGCGTGCCGATCTGCTTAATGTCGTGGAAAGTCAGGTCAGGTGTTATATCGACAGTACGACGCAGCATAAAGGCTGAGCTTGCCAGAAAGACGGGATCACCATCAATATCATCCGCCATCGCGCTTCGCTGCGCCTGGCTGAAAGCCTCAATGGCTTTGTCCTGTCCCGTGATCCAGCGCGCCATAGTGAATGGCGTCGACTCAAACCCGATCGCCACACCATATTCAGCCTTCAGGCGAGATTGCAGCACATCCAACTGCAATACGCCGACGACACCCACGATGGGCGCAAGACCATCCTGCGGGCGGAAAAGCTGAACAACCCCCTCCTCGGCCAGCTCGATAAGCGCCTGACGCAGTTTTTTCGCTTTCATGGCGTCATCAAGCCGCACGCGACGCAGGATTTCGGGCGCGAAATATGGCACGCCGGTAAAGCGCAGATCTTTCCCCTCCGTCAGCGTATCACCGATGCGCAGCGCGCCGTGGTTGGGTATACCCACAACGTCACCGGCAAAAGCCTCCTCCGCCAGCTGCACCATTCTCGGATCATCATCCGGCAAAGGCGCCGAGATAAAATGTTTCGCCCGCGTGCGCAGGTCATATGTTCCAACAAATTGCGCTGCGCGCCCGATCGGCCAGGTGGCGGGCGCGGTGTCCAAGGCCAGGGAGGCGGAAATCTCATCCAGCAACCCGAAACAATCCTGCGCCTCACGGTCCATTTTATTGATGAATGTGACGATGGGAATATCCCACAGGCGGCATATTTCGAAAAGCTTGCGCATCCGCCCCTCAATGCCTTTTGCAGCGTCGATCACCATCACCGCGCAATCGACGACGGTTAATGTGCGGTAAATGTCCTCGGAGAAATCTTCATGGCCCGGCCTGTCGAGAAGAATTGAAGATGCACCCGCCATATTCAAACGTCATCATGGAAGTCACGAGGAAATACCGCGATCCCGCTCAATCCCCATCCAGTCCGAGTGGGTGCGGCGTCTCTCACCCTTAGCACGGACATTGCCCGCCATCTGGATGGGCACCACCCGCCCGTAGGATGCACTCTGTCAGGGTCGTCTTACCCGCATCGGGATGGGAGATAATCGCAAAGCTGCGCCGCTTGGCGATCTCCTGCGTCAGGGCCTTGTGAGACGCGGATGTGAGGGGGGCTTTCAGACATGGGAATGTTTCAACAACACGCGAAACAAAGACGCCGGACCAGGCTGTCCCGGTCCGGCGTTGTCGCAACTCTTCAGCCGAAGCTGAAAATTAGCGAGAATAGAACTCGACGACGAGGTTCGGTTCCATCTGCACCGGATATGGCACATCTGTCAGACGTGGCGTGCGGAGGAACTTGCCTTTCATCTGGCGATGATCAGCCTCGATATATTCAGGCACGTCACGCTCACCGCTTTGCGCGGCGTCAAGGACGATGGCCAGCTGCTTGCTTTTCTCACGCACTTCGATGACGTCACCATCACGCACGAGGAAAGAAGGGATATTCACTTTACGCCCGTTGACCGTGATATGGCCATGGCTGACAAACTGACGCGCCGCAAAAGGCGTGATCACGAATTTGAGGCGGTAAATCACCGCGTCAAGGCGACGCTCAAGCAGGTCAATCAGGTTTTCTGAGGTATCACCCTTGCGGCGCACAGCCTCATCATAATAGCGGCGAAACTGCTTCTCGCTAATATTGCCGTAATAGCCCTTCAGCTTCTGCTTCGCCATCAGCTGCACAGAGTAATCTGACGGCTTCTGCTTGCGGCGCTGTCCGTGCTGGCCCGGCCCATATTCACGCTTATTGACCGGCGATTTGGCACGTCCCCAAAGGTTGACCCCAAGGCGACGGTTAATCTTATATTTGCTTTCCTGGCGCTTGCTCATCTTTGCAAGAACTCATTTCACAATATGGGCAACCTCTGCGCTGCAAGATCACCACCTGTTGCGCCGGTAGGCTTCCTCTCGAATTAGAAGAAGCGGGCGCATACCCAATACCTTAACCGATGGGGCAGCACCCAGTCCGGTCCGATATGTCCACGTTCCCGGCAATGAAGGGGAAAGTAGCGATTTTATCGCTATAAATCAACCGAAATCTGCGATCTGCCCGTTCAGGCCATCCATCAGGCCGCCCCCAGCGCCGCACGCCGCGCCCGCAGGACGTAACCCATCCGGATGAGAAGCAGGAGCGACAGCACAGCCAGCCCCGCCGCAAGCCCCCACCAGAGCCCCTCAACACCGTAATGCCCCTGAAAAGCCACCCAGCGACCACCGAAAACCGAAATCGGGATATAAGTGATGAACATGAAGATCATCGGCAGAAGCGTATCCTGACATCCCCGCAAAATCCCGTTACAGGCGGCCTGCAGACCATCGACGATCTGAAATAACCCACTGATCTTCAGCAGGCTCGACGCCATCGCGATGACATGCGGGGCATTATTCGTTTTCGGGTCGATGATGAACCGGGCAATATCATCGGAGAAGACAAAAATAATCGTTGCAGCAAGCAGGCTCCAGAGCATGGAGAGCCCAATGCATGCCATGGCGGAGCGCCCCGCCGCAACGACATCCCGCGCGCCCAGCCAGAATGACACGCGGATATTGACGGCCTGCGACAAGGCCAGATTCACCATAAAGCTCAGTGTTGCGATATTGAGGGCCACCTGATGCGCCGCGGCGGATTCCGTGCCGAGGACACCCGCATTAAGGCCAGAAATTTCAAAGGCCATTAATTCCGCACCGCTCGCCCCGACCATGGGGAGGCCCAGTTTGAGCATCTTCCAGAGTTGCGGCCAGTCGACGCGGGTCAGGCGCAGATGGTCCTTAAGATGATGACGCGACAGGGAGACGACCACCAGGGCGACCGCCGTGCCCCAACCCGTCACGGTCGTCGCGATTGCCGAACCCCACATACCCATTGCTGACAGGCCGAACCAGCCATAGATCAGCGTCGCATTGAGGAAGCCATTGGCCAACGCCATCAATGGCATCGTCCAGAGGAGGAGGAACTCACTCCCCAATGCCGGCAGGATGACGCGCAGCAGCCCGATCACGACCAATACCGGTGGCAATCCCCAAAGGAGGATATGCATGAAAACCCGGCCCTGCATGACGATAATTTCCGGCTCACCCAACCAGGAGAAGATTTTGCCAATCGGGGACAGGATCAGAAATACCGGCACGCAGAGAAACGCGCCCAATGCGATGCCCGTTGTCACCAGGTCAGCGAGGGAGGTCAAATGTTTCCGGCGCGCATGGGCTTCACCACGTCGCGTGGCGATCAGGATACTGGCAGCGCCGAGGGCGGATTGAAATGTGATCAGCGTGCAGAAAAACAATGTCGATGTCAGGCCGCCCACGGCCAGCGCCGTCGCCCCCAATCCGCCAAGGAGGATCGAATCGGTGACGCCCATGGCGATTTCGCTGAGTTGCGAAAAGCTGAGTGGCAGGGCCAGAAGGACGAGCCGGTGCAATTGTGCCCGCCAGAGCCGCGCCTGCTGGCTGGTATCTTCAGTCACTTTGAGACGCCAAAACAAATAAATCGCCAAGATATTTCGGCAATTTGTGAGAATGAGAGTTGCGTTGCCCGACAGACTCAAGCAATGAAAACCGATTATGACATCGTCTTATCACAAGCTCACGCTGCACAATAGCTTTACCCGCAAGAAAGAGCGCTTCACGCCCATCGAAGCTAAGCATGTGCGCGTCTATTATTGCGGCCCGACCGTTTATGATGCGGTGCATATCGGCAATTTACGCGCCATGCTCAGCGCCGATATATTGGTACGTTTATTGCGACGCCTTTATCCGCGCGTCACCTATGTGCGCAATATCACCGATGTGGATGATAAAATCACCGCCCGTGCGGCTGAAAACGGTGAGAGCATCGCAGATCTGACGGCGCGGACGGCCGCGATGTTTCACGCCGACGTAGCGGAACTGGAGATTGTCCCGCCCGATATTGAGCCGCGCGCGACGCATCATATCGGCGAAATGCTGGAGATGATCGCGTCCCTCATCGCCTCAAACCACGCTTATATTGCGGAAGGCCATGTGCTGTTTTCCGTCGCGGATTTTCCTTCTTATGGCGCGCTTTCAGGGCGTTCGTCGGAGGATTTGCTCGCCGGAGCGCGGGTTGAGGTCGCGCCTTACAAACGCCATCCCGGCGATTTTGTGCTCTGGAAACCCTCCGCGGCTGATCAGCCCGGTTGGGACAGCCCTTACGGGTTTGGGCGCCCTGGCTGGCACATTGAGTGCTCGGCCATGTCGCGGCGTTATCTCGGCGAGTCTTTCGATATTCACGGCGGGGGGGATGACCTGCTTTTTCCCCATCATGAGAATGAACGCGCCCAGTCACTTTGCTCCGCCCCGACGAGCCGCTTTGCCAATTACTGGCTACATAACGCCATGCTGCTCTCTAATGGTGAGAAAATGTCCAAGTCATTGGGCAATTTCTACACAGTTCGCGATGTACTCGCCAAAGCGCCAGCCGAAGCCCTGCGCCTCCTGATGCTGGGCACCCATTATCGCGCCGTGCTTGATTTTTCGTGGGAAAGACTGGCAGAGGCGAAAAACACATTGGATCGCTTCTATCGTGCTCTGGAGGCTTATCAGGGCGTTGATCTTCCTGAGGTATCCGTCGCGGTAGCCGTTATGGAAGCACTTTGCGACGATCTTAATACCGCTCAGGCGCTCGCGCATATGCACCACGACGCGACCCGCGCATTGGAGGGAGGCTGTCAGGCCGCCGCATCCTTGAAGGCTTCCGGCACTTTATTGGGCCTGTTGAAGTCCGACCCGGATCAATGGTTCGGTCGGCAGGATGCTGACCCGGACGTCACTCGTCTCGTCGCTGAACGTTCCGCCGCGAAAGCCGCACGCGATTTTGCCCGCGCCGATGCGATCCGGGACCAACTTCATGAGATGGGCATCATATTGGAAGATTCGGCCCAAGGCACGGTCTGGAAGCGCGCGTGACAGGGCGTGACGGCGGCGACGCCATCGGCCCGACGACGGAGAACAGCCCGGTCATCATCCTCGTCCGTCCCCAACTCGCGGAGAATGTCGGCACCACCGCGCGCGCCATGGCGAATGGCGGGCTTTTCCACCTGCGTCTTGTTGCGCCGCGCGATGGGTGGTCGCAGGAGCGCGCCTGGTATGCATCCTCCGGGGTGCACTGAATCCTTAATGCGACGACGGTTCATGAAACGGTCGATGAGGCGGTTGCTGGCCTGCATCGTGTATTCGCCACCTGCTCGCGCCCGCGTCACATTATCAAAACGGTGATGACTCCCCGCAATGCCGCCGCTGACATACGCCTCACAGAGGCCTGCCATCTCAGCATCGGCATTCTCTTCGAGCCGGAACGCGCCGGGCTCGATAATGAGGATATGGCCCGCGCTGACACGCTTATCCGGTATCCTCTCAATCCGGACTTCATGTCTCTAAACCTCGCACAGGCCGTGCTGATCATGGCCTATGAATGGTGGATGGCGGCTGATAACACCCGCCGCACGTCCTTATGACGAATGAGACACGAGTGGCCAGTAAAGGCGCTATCGAGAACTTTTTTGGAAATCTCACGCGACGCCTGGATGAAACCGGCTTTTGGCGCAATGTGCAGAAACGCCCCGGGATGATTCGCAATCTGCGACATTATTTCCAGCGGGGGGAATCACGGAGCAGGAACTCCGCACCCTGCATGGCGTGGTAACGGAGCTTTCCCGCACCGCGGAATTGTCCGCCTCAAAAAGGCGGCACAAGGCAGCGCTAAAGAGGGCCAGCCTGACGGTTGACGCACTTTTGAGCGTTAGACGTCCTCGGGCCGCAATCGCCGGTAAATGCGCGCCACGACTTCTCAGGATCACGATCCCAGAATGGGCCGAGCCTCACCAATCAGCTGTGTACGGACGGCGTCAATCGCGTCGCGACACACCACATCTTTCGGTGGTGAGGCGTCAACGGGAATCACAGGCTCATCCTCAGAAGGCGGCTCCAGCGTCCGCAATTGGCTTGGCACAAGCGATGCCGGCATGAAATGATGCTGCCGATGCTTGAGTCGGTCCTCCAACGCCGCCTGCGGTGCCCATAAATACAGGAAGGTGAGATCAAGATCCTGACGCAGCACGTCGCGATAGACACGCTTCAACGCGGAGCAAGTCAAAACACCACCCGTCTCGCGATGCTGACGGAGCCATTCATGGCAGCGTTCCAGCCAGGGCCAGCGATCCTCATCCGTCAGGGGGATACCGTGACTCATTTTTTCGATATTGGCGGGGCCATGAAGGTCATCCCCCTCCTGAAATGGCCAGTCAAACGCCGTGCTCAGCGCCTTGGCGATTGCCGATTTGCCTGTGCCGGTCACGCCCATCACAACGACCAGTTTTGACGCATAACGTTCCATGAATTCCTCCGTTATCGCCTTAAACTTGCCACGCCATTCTGACCCGCAACAAGCACTTCCGAGGTCATGTCGATAAAAAGTCCGTGGTCAACAACACCGGTGATCGCCGCAATGTCACGCGCGAGGGAAGCCGCATCGGTGATCGGGTCAAACACGCAGTCAAGGATGAAATTATGGTTATCCGTCTGATAAATCCTGCCGTCTTTCTCCGTTCTCGGATGCGCCGTGCGCGCCCCGATTTTTGAAATCAGTAGGGTCTGGATACGCTCCCACCCCCAGGGGATGACCTCAATCGGTAAGGGCATACGGGAACCAAGAGAATCGACGATTTTCCTGTCATCGACAATCACGATGAATTTTCGTGCCGCCGAGGCGACGATTTTTTCCCGCAAAAGCGCGCCGCCGCGCCCTTTGATCAATGTCAGGCTTTTTCGATCGATCTCATCCGCGCCATCAATGGCGATGTCGAGGATGGGATCCTGGACGAAATCCGATAATGTGATGCCCAGTCGCCGCGCTTGTTCTCCACTTGCTTCCGATGTCGGAATCGCCCGGATGCGGAGATTTTCATTTTTGACGCGTGCGGCAAGCGCATCAATCATGACACTTGCCGTCGTGCCACTTCCCAGCCCAACCGCCATGCCGTCTTCAATATATTTCACGGCATCCTGCGCCGCTTCCCACTTGAACTGAAGCTGCGCGTCGCGCTGGGGCGAGATATCTTCCGATGATGTGCCCGTCATGAGACGCCCTCAGTAACGGCCTTGTCGCACAGAAACGTCATCTCACCCTGTGTGGTGACATGGCTGGAAGGCAGCGCATCGTCTCCCGACCGGACACGGCGGAACATTTCTGCCTTCCCCTTGCCCTCGAGCAGGAAGACCACGTGCCGGCTGGAGGCAATGGCGGGGTAGGTCAAGGTGATGCGCGTATGAGGCGCATCATCCGGCACGCAGGTCGCGACCCACTTCTCACGCTCCTGCAAGACCGGTTGCCGGGGGAACAGTGACGCTGTGTGCCCGTCCTGCCCCATCCCCAGCATGACGACATCAAAAAATGGCCGCGCCGGGTCAAGATCCTGCGCGCCATAATGCGCCTGCAACAAACGCTGATAGGATGCCGCATCCTCTTCCGCCGTGCCATTTGTCGGGATCGGGTAGACGCGACCTTTCGTGGCCGCAACGTGGTTGAAAAGCGTTTCACAACTCATGCGGTAATTACTGGCTGCATCATCATGAGGCACGTGGCGCTCATCACCATAGTAAAATGCAACGCGCTCCCACGGCATACGCGCGACAAAAGCAGGCGAGGCGAGAAGCTCGAAAAGCTTCTTCGGCGTGCTGCCGCCTGATAAAGCGATGCGAAAGATACCTTCTTTCTTGGCCTGTGCCAGCGCGACGAGGCGTTGCGCCATATCGAGAGCGACCTCCGCGCCGTCAGCACGGACCATGATTTTCGCTGTTTTGACGGTATCACCGCTCATGGCGTTTCCTTCCTGTCTATTTCAGTGGCCGGTGCGTGCGGGAGGACAAATTGCGCCATGGCTTTGGCCCAGCCCTCCTCCGCATTGCTGGCGGTCACATATTTCGCGTGACGCTTGACGTCATCCCGGGCATTGCCCATGGCGATCGAGACCTGGCCGAGCTTGAGCATCGGCACATCATTGCTCATATCACCGATACAGGCAACTTCCTCCAAACTGAACCCATAATGCGCGGCGAGGAACTGCAAGGCAAAGCCCTTATTAGCCTTTTGCGGCGTAATATCGAGGTAATAATCGCTTGAACGATGGACACTTGCCGCGTCACCCAACGTTCTGCTGATTTCCCGTTCGAGCTTTTCCAGCTTCTCCGCATCATCGCAGACGCCCTGAATTTTACCGACCTGATGGAAATGGGCGCTGAGATCCTCAACGACCTGCGGGGGCGTGCCGACAACATCGCTCTCATGCTGGACATGTGGTGCTGTCTTATCCGTCACGTACCAGTCACGCTGACTGTAAAGCCACGCATCGACGCCGTTTTCCTGCAAAAGCGTGCAGGCCTGCCGAACGGTTTGCGGCGCGAGTGTCAATGATGAAAGGATTTTGCCCTGGGAATCGACGATTTCAGCACCATTGAGCGCGCCGATGGGCGTATCCAGCCCCATTTGGCGACGGAACCTCTCCATCCCCGGCGGAAAACGGGAACTGACGAGGCAAAGCTTGATCCCCTGCGCTGTCAATTTCCGCGCAGCACGCAGCGTCTCCTCACTCAGGATTTTCTCCTTATTGAGGATAGTCCCATCCATGTCGGAGACGACCAGTCTGATCGTCTTTGCGGCCGAGATATTTTCCTGACGAGGTTGATCATCCGGCTGTCCCATATGAAGCCCCCTCCCTTTTTCCTGACAAGCTATTTAAGCGGTAGCCATTTGCGGCGACTGCTTGAAAGCAACTCATCGGCCTCACGCGGGCCATCGAGACCTGCCGCATAAAAACATAAGGGTGGCTGCTCTGCACTTTGCTGGCTGAGCACAGGCTGCACGATGCGCCATCCCTCTTCAATCGAGTCCGCACGTTGAAACAATGTCTGGTCACCGATCAGGCAATCATAGATCAATGTCTCATAACCCGTGCTGGGCCCTTCCTGAAACCAATCCGAGTAATCAAACTTCATGCGCACGCCGCCAAGCCGAACGGAGGGGCCGGGGACTTTGGCAGAAAACTGCATCGTTACCCCTTCCGTCGGTTGGATGTGCAGCACCATGATATTGGGCGTCAATTTATCAACCGGCGTATCGCGGAAAAGTGCGTATGGCGCCTGCTTGAAATGGATGGCAATTTCAGTTTTGCGGCAGCGCAGGCGCTTCCCCGTGCGGATATAGAATGGAACACCGGCCCAACGCCAATTATCGATCCGCAGCTTCATGGCGACGTAGGTTTCCGTCTCGCTCCCCATGGAAACATCGGGCTCACCCCGATAGCCACGCAGCGCCTCCGCATGGTCACCATTCTTGAAGGAGCCACTGACATATTGGCCGCGCACGGCATTTTCACGCGTGACAGGCTGGATCGCGCTCAGGACTTTCGATTTTTCATTCCGGACGGCTTCGGCATCGAAAGAAGTCGGCGCTTCCATCGCCACCATCGAAAGGAGCTGCATCAGGTGATTAGGCACCATATCCCGTATGGCACCTGTGCTTTCATAAAAGCGTCCCCGTCGCTCAACCCCCACCGTCTCTGCCGCGGTGATCTGGATATGGTCAATATTATTGCGATTCCAGAGCGGCTCAAAAAAGCCGTTCGAAAAGCGAAGGGCGAGGATGTTTTGCACCGTCTCTTTACCAAGATAATGATCAATACGGTAAATCTGCGTTTCACCGAGTGAGCGCAGCAGGCGCGCATTCAGCTCTTTCGCTGAATTCAGGTCAGAGCCGAAGGGTTTTTCGATAATAACGCGGCGAGAGCAATTTTCAGTCTCTTGCGCGAGGCCGGTTGAGCCGATAAGGTCAACAACAGAGCCAAAGAAACGCGCCGCAACAGCTAAGTAAAATACAGCACTCCGCTCACCCAGGGCCTCTTTAAGGCGGATATAAGTGCTCTCTTCTTCAAACGATCCACGAATATACTGGATATTTCCCGTGATGCGATCCCAGTTCTCCTCCTTCAGTTTGGCAGCGCTGGAACCACGTTTACTGACGAAATCATCGATCGATTTCCGAAATTGTGCCAGAAGCGTTTCTGACGTCATTTCAACCCAATCGACGACGATAACCGAGAATTCGTCACTCAATAAATCGGCACAATCGAGATTATAGATGGCCGGGATGAGGAGACGTTTGGTGAGATCACCGCCACCGCCAAAAATGACCATGACGCCGGGAGGCGCCTTGTGCAGTCTGCGCAATGACTGTGTTGGCGACAGCATCTCACGGTCGCTCGTCAAAACGTCGTTCATAACCAGCCCTTTAAGCCCCACCTGCGACAATTTACGCCGCCTGCGCAACTTACCCTTATAAAAATCTATCTAATCGAAAAACGCAGCGAAGGCAGAAGTTTTCGGAATGGGAGGGCGGCATCTCGCCGCCCCCGTAAAATGCTTACTTCTTCTCGACGTGACCACCGAAACCGAAGCGCATGGCCGATAAAACTTTCTCGGCAAAATTATTGCCGGAGCGTGAGCGGAACCGAGTGAAAAGCGACGCCGTGATCACGGGCGCGGGAACGGATTCCTCAATCGCGGCCTCAATCGTCCAGCGCCCCTCACCAGAATCAGCAACTTCACCGGAAAATTCCGACAAAGAGCCGTTTTTCGCCAGAGCGTCAGCCGTCAGGTCAAGCAGCCATGAGGAGACGACACTGCCACGACGCCACACTTCAGCAATATCCGCCATATTGAGGTCGAAGCGCTGGTCTTCCGGCAGAACGTCGGAGCTCTTGGACTGCATAATGTCGAAGCCCTCTGCGAAAGCCTGCATCATGCCGTACTCAATGCCGTTATGCACCATCTTGACGAAATGGCCGGAACCTGCGGGACCGCAATGCAGATACCCTTCCTCAGCGCGTGGGTCGAGGCCGTCACGGTCACGCCCCGTTGTGGGCACAACATCGCCTTTACCCGGCGCCAGGGCCTTCAGGATGAGGTCGATATGATCCGTTGAGTCCTTCGTGCCGCCGTACATCATGCAGTAACCGCGCTCAAGGCCCCAAACGCCGCCGGACGTGCCGACATCGACGTAGTGAATGCCCTTTTCGGCCAGCTGCTTCGCACGGCGCATATCGTCTTTGTAATAGGAGTTGCCGCCATCAATAATGATGTCGTCCTTGCCGAGCAGCCCATGAAGCTCCTGCACGCAGGCTTCGGTAATGTCACCGGCAGGAAGCATCACCCAGACGATTTTACGCGCTGCCGTCAATTTGCTGACGACATCCGATACGCTGCTCGCCGGCTTGCCACGGCCGGATTCCGCCCGCTCCGCCGTGCGGGACACGGCTGCCTGATTACGATCATAAAGGACGACGTCATGGCCGTGGCGCGTCAGACGCACCGCGATATTGCCACCCATCCGGCCCAGACCAATTATACCAATTTGCATTCTCTTAAACCTTCAACACGTTACGAAAACGTGATTTCTCTTTGGAGAAACGGCCCGATGGAGGTCGGGCCGCATTCACATTACAACGCTTTGCTGATCGCCTCCGCGAGCGCCTTCAGACCGGCCTCCAGCGGCCCACTTATGTGGATACGCAAGGCACGGCGGCCGCGTTCGGACAGCACGTTGAAATCACCGCGTGCCTGCGCTGCCTTGACGACACCGAAAGTGAATTTTTCACCCGGCACGGGAAGATCAGCGTGATCTTCAGCCGTGATCTGCAGGAAGACACCGCTATCCGGGCCGCCTTTATAAGCCTGCCCCGTCGAATGCAGGAAGCGGGGGCCAAACTCGGCAGCCGTCGCCACTTTAAGGTGATCACGCAGCGTCAGCCGCACATCCTGAATCCAGGCCCGTGTCTTTTTATCACGCGCGATATAGGCAAGCAAGCCGATATAATCGCCTGCTTTGACCCGACCGAAGAAGGCCTTGAGGATCGTCCCCACATCGTGACCCGCCAAAGCTTTGGCGTTGAACGCATCCGCATAGAAGGCAAAAGCGCCATCTTTCGCGAAAGCTGTCTCATCCGGCAATTTGCCCGTTTCATTGAAAGCGTTCGTGAGCTTCTTCGTCTCAACCTTGCTGAATTCAACATCCGGTTGGTCAAACGGGTCAATACCGAGCACGGAGCTCGCGACTGCCGTTGCAAACTCCCAATGGAAGAAAGCCTGCGCGACCGCCATTTTATCCGCGAGGTCGATGGTGATGACGGGGTGACCCGCCTCAGTAAGCGCCTTGATCGCCTTATCCTGCGCCGCCGAAGCCCTATCGCTTAAGCGGAGATAGGCGAAGACGCGATCCTTCCCGTAAACATCGGGGCCACCAAGCATCTCATCATCAATCGGCACGAGACCCGTGCCCTTCTTGCCCGTTGACTCGGCGATGAGCTGCTCCAGCCAGGCACCAAGATCATAAATCTCCGGTGAGGCTATAATCGTGACTTTATCCTGCTTGTGACGCGTTGCCGCGGCACCAAGGATGGCGCCAAGCTGGAAGGCCTCATTTTGCACTGGCGGGTTGCTCGCAGCGGCGGATTTAACAGCATGGAGGGCTGAACGCAAGAAGGCGTTGACATCAAGCCCACTCGCCGCCGCCGGAACCAGCCCGAAATTCGAGAGAACGGAGAAACGCCCCCCAATCTGCTTTTCGCCATAGAAGATCTTCCAGAAAAGATCTTTCTTCGCGACTTCCTCCATGTGGGAGCCCGGATCGGTCACCGCGACGAAATGTGCGCTAGGTGCCTTGCCGAGAGCCTTCTCCGCCGCGGCGAAGAAATAGGCTTTCAGGATATTCGGCTCCAGCGTCCCACCGGATTTGGAGGACACGATGAACAATGTTTTCTTGAGATCAACCGCGTTTTCAAACGCTTTGATCTGCTGCGGGTCCGTACTATCGAGGACATGCAGTTTCGGGAAATTGGCGTGACGGCCAAATGTCTCGGCGATCACTTCCGGCCCGAGGCTTGACCCGCCCATACCGAGGAGAAGCACATCGGTGAAGCCCCGTGCCCGCACATCATGCGCGAAAGCTTCAAGCTCTACTGCGTGCGCAAGACGCTCCTCAACAATATCGAGCCATTTGAGCCATTTTGCTTCCTCACCGCCCGTCCAGACAGACGGATCACGCGCCCACAGCTTGCGAAGCTTGCCTGCTTTACGCCAGTCTTCGGTGATTTCCGTGACATCTTTTTTCAGCGCTTCAGGAAGTTGAACGGATTGTTTCAACACCTTGTTACCGAGCATCGCCTTCTGCTTCTGCGCAACAGCGCCGAGCAGCTTATCGAAAGCGTCACAGAAAGAGGCACAGCCTTCCGTCACGAGTGTTTCCGTCACCGCATCAAGGTTCAGGCCGAGACGCTTCTGCTCATCCATCACATGGCGAGCAGCATCGACATCTTCCGTGAGGCTCGCGCGCAGTTTGCCATGGTCACGGAAAGCGTCAAATGTGGCGGGCGGAATGGTATTGACCGTTTCCTTGCCAATCAGTTCATCAACGTAAAGCACGTCAGAATAAGCTTTGTCTTTCGTGCCTGTCGACGCCCAGAGCAAACGCTGAGGCTGCGCCCCCGCCGCGGCAAGCTTCTGCCAGCGCGGTGATTTGATGACCTCAAGATAATGCTGATATGCCATTTTCGCATTGGCGATTGCCACTTTGCCGCGCAGCGCCTTGAGGGCCTCGGCATCTTTATCGCCTTCCTTGACGCGACGATCAATCTCAGCGTCAATTTTGCCGTCAATACGGCTGACGAAGAAGGACGCAACGCTGGCGATCTTATCAATCGACTCACCGCGCGCACGACAGGTTTCCAACCCTTTAAGATAGGCTTCCAGCACATCCTTATAGGCGGCGAAGGAGAAGAGCAGCGTGACATTGACGCTGATCCCTTCCGACGTCACCTGCTGAAAAGCAGGGACGCCCTCACGCGTGCCGGGGATTTTGATCATCAGATTTTCGCACCCGACCTCACGCCATAGGCGGCGGGCTTCGCCAGCGGTCGCGTCCGTCTCAAATGCAAGGTAAGGCGATACTTCGAGGCTGACATAACCATCACGGCCCTTGGTCGCTTCGAAAACCGGATGCATCACGTCGGCTGTCGCGCGAATATCCGTGATGGCGAGTTTCTCATAGAGCTCTCCGGGGGAGAGAATCTCGTCAGCAAGCAATTCCTTGATCTGCGCGTCATAATCTGAGCCGTAGCCCATCGCTTTTTCAAAAATTGCAGGGTTCGACGTGACACCCTTAAGTCCATCTTCGTCAACGAGTTTTTTCAAGCTGCCGTCTGCGGTGAACGAACGCTGGATGAAATCAAGCCACGGGGATTGGCCAAAATCCGCCATCCCTCGCAATACATTTGCGACTTTCCCCGCGTTAGGCTTTTGTTCGACGCCCATGACGTCCTCCTCTCATCATACCATCACCTTGGCATCCACGGTTCCACCGCAGCGAAACAAGTTTCGGAACCGCAATGCAAGGCGTAACAAAAAATGAGGGCCTCGTCAGTCTTCTGCCGAGGCCCAAGCAAAGTCTTACTTCCGTTTAGACTGTTTGAGGGCAGCCTCGTAAACCTTTTCAGGCGTGAAGCCAAATTTGGTCAGTAGCGCGCTGAGCGGGGCTGAAGCGCCAAAGCTGTTCATGGCGATGATATCGCCACCCAGCCCTGCATACCGGTCCCACCCGAAAGCAGCCGCCTGCTCAACAGCAACACGTCCCTTAACATCAGGAGGTAATACGCTGTCTTTATAAGCCTGATCCTGCTCTTCAAACAAGTCGAATGACGGGAAGGAGACGACGCGGACCTTGACGCCCTCCGCAATCAGCTTCTCATAGACCTCAACAACCAGGCCCACTTCCGACCCGGACGCCATCAGGATCACATCCGGTTTCGACCCGCAACATGCCAGGACATAAGCACCCTTCGAGAGATTTTCCGCAGGCGCATATTTGCTGCGATCAATCGTCGGCAGGTTCTGACGGCTCAGGATTAGCACGGCCGGCTTCTCCGTCAGCGGCATGATCGTGCGCCAGGCCGCGTCCACTTCATTGGCATCGGCAGGCCGGATCGTCATCAGGCCCGGCGTTGCGCGCAACTGGGCGAGCTGCTCAATCGGCTGGTGCGTCGAACCGTCTTCACCAACACCGATGGAGTCATGGGTGAAGATGTAGATCACCGGCAGCTCCATGATGGCGGAGAGACGGATTGGTGCCTTCATGTAGTCAGAGAAGATCAGGAAGCCTGAGCAATAAGGACGGATGCCGGAAAGGGCGATACCATTGCAGATGGCGCCCATCGCATGTTCACGCACACCGAAATGAAGGTTGCGGCCCGCATAGCTGCCATTCCATTGCGCTGGCTGGAAGCTCCCTGCCCCATCAAATGTCAGATTCGTCTTGGTGGAAGGGGAGAGATCGGCGGAACCACCGATCATCCAGGGCACGTTTTTCGCGATGGCGTTGATGACCTTACCAGAGCTGGCGCGTGAGGCAACACCCTTGGGATCCGCTTCCCATTTCGGGAGATCCTTATCCCAATCTTTCGGCAGACGATGCTCAAAAATCGCCTTGAGCTGCTCAGCCTCATCCGGATATTTCGCCGTATATTCAGCAAATTTCTTCGTCCAGGCTGCGTAGGCTTCTGCACCGCGCTTGCCAAGACCCTGCTTGAAATGGTCCTGCACGCCATCGGGCACATAGAAAGGCTCCGTTGACGGCCAGCCATAGGCTTTTTTGGCACCGGCAATTTCTTCCGCACCGAGGGGCTCACCGTGGGCCGCCGCCGTGCCCGCCTTTTTAGGGGCGCCGTAACCAATGACCGTCTTGAGGATGATCAGACTGGGGCAATCCTTGACTTGACGCGCGGCCTCAAGCGCCTTGCGGATGGCGTTGACATCATTCGCGTCGCTGAGAGTCTGGACATGCCATTTGTAACCCTCGAAGCGTTTGCCTACATCTTCCGTAAACGTGATTTCCGTCGAGCCTTCAATGGAGATCTGGTTGCTGTCATAAAGCCAGATCAGATTACCAAGGCCAAGATGACCGGCTGTTGACGCCGCTTCGGAGGCAACACCCTCCATCATATCGCCATCGCCGCAGAACGTATAGACGTAATGGCTGAAAAGATCCTCAAAGCCGGGACGGCCGTGCGTCGCCTGAATGTGTTTCTCAGCAATCGCCATACCGACGGAATTACCGCAGCCCTGTCCCAGCGGACCGGTCGTGGTTTCAACGCCTGACGTGAAGCGATATTCCGGATGGCCCGGCGTTTTGGAATTGAGCTGACGGAACTGCTCAATATCCTTGACGGTCAGAGACGGGCGATCAACCACCTTGCCATGCGCGACATCACGAATGCCGGTCAGGAAGATGGTTGAGTAAAGCAGAACGGAAGCATGGCCGATTGACAGGACAAAACGGTCCCGCGCAGGCCAAAGCGGTTGCTGGGGGTCGTATTTGAGTTCATGCTGCCAAAGGGCATACATTGCCGGGGCGAGTGCCATGGCCGTGCCGGGATGGCCGGAATTGGCTTTCTGGACGGCATCCATGGAGAGGGTTCGGATGGTGTTGATCGTCAGCTGCGCGATATCACCTGAACCGGCGCCGCCGGAGCCCGCCTGCGCGTTGTACGCGACTTGGTTACTTAAAGAACGCATCAAAAACTAACCTCCAATTTCTCATCATCTCGTTGAACCGACAGACAGGACACAGCAATCGGCTCGACGCTGTAGCGCAGCGATATGGCGACTCCAACCCGACAGAAAATCACACATATTTTGCACAGAATTTTCAGATAGGGTTTTAGGACGCTTCGGCCGGAACGCAAGAGCGTGGCCTAAAAAAACATATCTTCACTCAGCTCTCTAAGAGAGGCCCCGCGTCACAGCCGCTAACCTACGGCATAAAAAGTGGATTTTGCACTTAAACCGGAGCATTCATGACGGTTTCGTCACGAGATAAACATTTTGTGATTTTGCCCCGTCGAGACGGCTCAGAGCGAAATATAGTGCATTAAACGCCATTTTAAAGGCTGGCCGTACCGGAAAAACCTTCGTAGTAAGGAAAATTGGTGCAAGATTTCCCATAAAAGTTGTGATTGCGGGGTTGAATGATGCATCGTTTACGCCGCAATCGACGATGATGAAACATGATGGACAGGGCAGCGCAATGCGCGAAAAAGATTCTGAAGGTCACTTGACTGACGAGCAGATTGCCGCGCTATTTCTCGATGCTGCGCGTGAGGGTGACCTGAACACCATCAAACAATTTATCGATGCCGGTATGGAGATCGACGCGGCGGATAGTCGCGGACACACAGCGTTGATCGTTGCGACTTATAAAAACCGTTACGATGCGGCGGTGCTTTTGCGGCATCATGGCGCCAAGGTGGATGCTGAAGACAGGAAAGGCGCGACTGCCTTAAGCGGGATCGCCTTTAAGGGGCATGAGCGCGTGGCGCGCCTGCTGCTTGAGCATGGTGCGAAAATCGACCATCAAAACCATCTGGGCCGAACACCTTTAATGTTCGCCTTGATGTTTGAGCGCCATGATATCGTCAAACTTCTCCTCGAACATGGCGCTGATCTCGACCTTAAAGATGTGGACGGCGTCTGCGCGCGTGACCTCGCCCATTCACGGACTGAACTGACCCGGACAGATGAACGGGATTTCCGTTCCGAAACGGATCGGACGTAACGTGATGAACCCTTATTGGAGCCCCCTCGTCCATCAATTGGACCCTTATATTCCGGGAGAACAGAGTCAGGAAGCGGATTTGGTCAAGCTCAACACGAACGAGCTGCCCTTCCCGCCGTCGCCTGCCGCACGTGACGCCTTGCGCGCGGCATGTGACGATGATCTGCGCCTTTATCCTGACCCGACAGCCGCAGCTTTAAGGAAGTCGATTGCCCGGCTTTACGGGTGTGAAACGGAGAATGTTTTTATTGGAAACGGGTCGGATGAGGTGTTGGGCCATGCTTTTAGAGCCTTGATGTAGGAGGATCGGCCCATCCTCTTCGCGGATGTCACTTACGGTTTTTATCCCTTTTATTGCCATTTATTCGACCTGACCTATCAACATGTCCCGCTGACTGATGATTTCACAATTAACGTCGATGACTATCTTGAGCAGCCCGCTGGCGGGATTGTCATCGCCAATCCGAATGCCAATACCGGCCTTGCCCTCCCCCGCCGGGAGATTGAGCGTCTTGTCAGTGCAAGGCGGGATTGTGTGGTGCTGATTGATGAGGCCTATGTCGATTTCGGGACGGAGAGCGCCGCGCGCCTCGTCAGCGATCATCCCAACCTCATCGTCGTGCAGACTTTGTCCAAAAGTCGGGGACTTGCCGGGCTGCGTGTCGGCTTCGCCTTGGCGCACCCGAAGCTGATTGAAGGACTGACCCGCGTCAAGGACAGCTTCAACTCCTACCCCCTCTCCCGCATCGCGCAGTCCGGCGCCATTGCCACCATTGAGGATACGGCGTGGCTGAAGGAGACTATGCACCAGATAAAGCAATTGCGGCAGGATCGTGAACCCGCGCGCTTGAGGCGCGGGGGTTCACGATCCTGCCCTCTCAAGCGAATTTCATCGCGGCGCGCCACACGAATATGCGCGCCGGTGAATTGACGCGTCATCTGAGGAAAGAAAATATCCTGGTGCGCCATATGGAGACGCAGCGCATATCCGATTGGATCCGCATCACCATTGGCTCAGAATCGCAGCATCAACGCCTTCTGACGGCCCTTGACCGTCTTCTCCAAACCGATTGAAATGTCCTTAGTTTGGGGATAGTCAGGCTGTAAAGTGGGAGGAGATCGCCTGTAATATCAGACAGATTGCGGGAGGCGTGAAGGCGTCACCTGACGCTCAACATCCGCCTCCTCCATAGCGGCAGAAGCTGTTTCCAAGGCTGTGAGGGCGTAAAGCATGTCGATCCGCGCCCGCCCCTCGAGACGTCGCGCCTCTGACACAGCCCGGCGTGCCTGCGGAAGCCAACTCATAAATTGCTCAACTTCAACATCATCCATGGAAAGCGCGAGGACTTCATATTCTTCCTCATAGATCGCACGCTCAACGCGCGTGCGCTCAGAGCGGAGCCTTTCCTCCCGCTCACACGTGGCCAGGGCATTTGAGCGCGCCAGATTGCGCTCGCTCTTTCGCAAGATGCTGAGCTGCCGGAGGGAGATCTCCTCCGACGGCATGTCATATATAGAATGCATCGTCACCTAAGCCCGATTCCTCGCTGAACAATGTTCCCGCTTCGTTATCCGACGCTGCAAGTTATCCGAAAAGATTATTTTTAAAAACTTCTTTCTTAATCCGGACCTTTATAACGTCCAAAACGTTAAGTTAAACTAAACGGGCTGATATTGTCGCCCTTTCAAATCTTAGCGTAACGTGCTCATTCTGCAACACTAAGTTGAAGTTTAGTAAAAGTTTCAGCCTATTTTTTGTTGTTAATCAATGGTTTCCCTTGAAAATTTACGTTCTCCTTAACTATTACTTAGCAATGGGAAAAAATTTTTCACATTGAAGGCGTAATTGACTTGTCCTTATCAACCCTAGGTAGTAATAAAAATTTATCAGATGTGGAGAATGAAAACATGCGCCTCCTTCTAGTCGAAAATGATTGTGGCGAGAGTGTTTCAGCGCTGAAAACCTTTCACCAAGGCGGGTTTACCGTGGACCACGCGGGGAGCGGTTTCGACGCGATTGAAATGCTACAACATTATGATTATGACCTCGCCATCATTGATCTCTCGATCGATGACCTTGACGGTTGCGATGTCATACGCCGTGTCCGCCGCGCACGCGTTGAAACGCCGATTATCGTGACGTCGCAGGGCAGTTCCGCCCGGGATAAGATTGCGACATTCAATGCCGGTGCGGATGATTTTATTGAACGACCTTATGATGATGAAGAATTGATCGCACGTCTCCATGCGGTCGCAAGACGGTCGCGCGGTTTCAGCACGGCTGTCATTACCCTGGGTAATCTGACAATTGACCTTAACGCCAAGAGCGCTTTTGCTTCCGGCGTCTCCATTCCGCTTACAGGTAAAGAATACGCGATCTTAGAGCTTCTTGTGCTTCGGCGCGGCACGATCCTCACCAAGGATGCTTTCCTGAATCATCTTTATGGCGGACGTGATGAGCCTGAGATGAAGATTATCGACGTCTTCATCTGTAAGCTGCGTCGCAAATTGCAGGAACACGGTATTGGTAATCTCATCGGCACTGTCTGGGGACGCGGCTACGTGCTGATGGAGGAATTCCAACCTGTTTCCCGCGTCATAAACCCGCAACCATCGTCGCTCATCAACGCCTAGGACCCAGCGATATTTGCGAAGGTAAAGCGCACGGCCCCGGCAGGCGTCTCTCAGATTGAGGCGCTTCCGGGGTCAATTTATATGTGCCCTTTTTTTGGCCTTGCTCACTTTATCGGTGTCGATAATCTGGCGACCGACTCAACAGCCTCCGTGAGCGCATCCGCGACGTTTACGACAAGCTGCCCGTCATCCGCTTCAACCATGATGCGGATCAGCGGCTCCGTGCCACTGGCGCGCAATAACACACGCCCGCGATCCTGCAACTGACTTTCCGCATGGCGTTGCGCGTCGATGACGCAATCTGCCTGGAGTGGATTTCCCTCGCTGAAACGAATGCTACGCAGCGTTTGCGGAAAAGGCGTAAACATGCGGCAGGCTTCACTCGCTGGCTTCTTCGTTGCAACAAGCACAGCAAGCACCTGAAGCGCGGCGACAAGACCGTCTCCCGTTGTGCCGTAATCGGACAGAACCATATGCCCCGATTGTTCCCCGCCGATCTGACTACCTAAGGACCGCATGCGCTCCACAACGTAGCGGTCACCCACCGCGGTGCGGTGCAATTCGAGCCCCTGCCCCTGAAGAAAACGCTCCAGCCCGAGATTAGACATCACCGTCGCGACGACATTATTGGTCCGAAGAAGCCCCGCGCTCTGCCAATGGGACGCAATCAAGGCAAGGACCTGATCGCCATCGACGGTCTCACCCCTTTCATCAATGATAATGAGGCGATCAGCATCCCCATCCAGCGCGATGCCAATATCTGCCCTCTCCTGCAAAACGGCTTCACGCAATCTTTGCGGCACGGTGGAGCCACAGCGATGGTTGATGTTGGTGCCGTTGGGTGAACAGCCGATTTTAACGACATTCGCGCCCAATTCCCACAATGCTATGGGGCCGACCCGATAGGCCGCGCCATTTGCGCAGTCGAGAACGATCTTCAATCCGTCCAGGCGACATCGATTAGGAAGCGACGCTTTCGCGCTTTCAATATAACGTCCGGCAGCGTCATTGAGGCGCGAGGCTCGGCCAACATCCTGGGGCAGCGCGAGATAATCCGAGAGATCCTGCGCCATGAGCGCCTCAATTTTGGCCTCATCCTCATCCGACAATTTATAGCCGTCCGGGCCGAATAATTTGATGCCATTATCCCCGAAAGGATTATGGGAGGCCGAAATCATAACCCCCAGATCCGCCCGCAGCGACCGCGTGAGCATGGCGATGGCCGGGGTCGGCAGAGGGCCCACCAAAGTGACGTCCATCCCGGCGGAAAGAAAACCGGAGACAAGAGCGTTTTCAAGCATGTAGCCGGAGAGGCGCGTATCTTTACCCAAAACGACACGATGACGGTGATCACCCCGGCGAAAAAATATCCCCGTAGCCTGGCCAAGCTTTTGCGCGATATCGATTGTCATGGGGAAACGGTTGGCAAGCCCCCGAATGCCATCTGTACCGAAGAGGCGGCGCGTGGACGAAGCTTTGGACATTGACACTGCCTTGTTACAAACAAAATACCTCAGGCTCTGCGGCCTGACTGAAACTTAAAGAAAAAGGGCCGAAGCCCTCTCTCTTTATCCGTGCTGCGGGGACGCCGCGCCCGTCAGGGGACCCGTCCCCCAACCCGTATTGACGGTCGGCACGGAGGCCCGTCGATTCTCCGGCCCGTCATCCGTAACATCGGCTCGCTCAATAGGTTTCCCCTTTAAGAGTTGACTGATTTCATCTCCTGTCAGGGTTTCAAATTCCAGCAGGACTTCCGCCAAACGATGCAGGTCGTCTATGTGTTCCAACAAAAGACTGTGAGCGCGTCGATAGGCGTGATCCACAATATCGCGCACTTCCCGATCAATTTCCTGCGCTGTCGCCTCTGAAACGGGTTTATTCTGCGTGACGGAGTGTCCGAGAAACACTTCCTGACCATTATCACCATAGGCAATCGTGCCGAGCTTCTCGCTCATACCCCATTCCGTTACCATGCGGCGGGCCTGATCGGTGGCCATTTTGATGTCACTTGAGGCACCGGTACAGATATTCTCCTTACCGAAAATGACCTCTTCCGCCGCGCGCCCGCCCATGGCCAGAACCAGCTCAGCAAGACATTTGCTTTTTGTTTTTGAGTAGGCATCTCCCTCGGGTAGGCTCATGACAAGGCCAAGAGCACGCCCGCGCGGAATGATCGTCACTTTATGCACCGGGTCACAACCCGGCGTCAGCATTGCGCAGAGGGCGTGGCCGCCTTCATGATAAGCGGTAAGACGCCTGTCCTCCTCACTCATCACCATGGAACGCCTTTCCGCGCCCATTAACACCTTATCCTTCGCAGCCTCAATATCCCGCATACTGACGGAACGCTTGCCAAGACGCGCCGCCATCAGCGCCGCTTCATTGACGAGATTGGCGAGGTCCGCCCCGGAGAAACCGGGCGTGCCACGGGCGATCACACGTGGGTCAACATCATTACCGAGAGAAACCTTGCGCATATGAACACGCAGGATGCGCTCCCGACCCGTTACATCCGGGTTGGGCACAACCACCTGACGATCGAAACGCCCCGGGCGTAGCAAAGCCGGGTCAAGCACGTCCGGCCGGTTAGTTGCGGCAATCAGGATCACGCCCTCATTGCTTTCGAAACCATCCATCTCCACCAGCATCTGGTTGAGTGTCTGTTCCCGCTCATCATTTCCGCCGCCCAACCCAGCACCGCGATGACGCCCGACCGCGTCGATCTCATCAATAAAGATGATACAGGGCGCTGATTTTTTACCCTGCTCAAACATATCCCGCACGCGGGACGCGCCGACACCGACGAACATTTCCACGAAGTCAGAACCGGAAATACTGAAGAACGGCACATTGGCCTCGCCCGCAATGGCGCGCGCCAACAGCGTTTTACCCGTGCCTGGCGGCCCGACAAGCAATGCGCCTTTCGGGATTTTACCTCCGAGACGCGTGAATTTCTGCGGATCTTTCAGGAAATCGACGATTTCCTCCAACTCACTTTTCGCCTCATCAATACCGGCAACGTCACTGAAAGTGACTTTCCCCTGCTTCTCACTCAGCAATCTGGCGCGCGAGCGTCCGAAGCTCATCGCCTTGCCATTCCCCATCTGCATTTGACGGAGAAACAGGATGACGATACCGACCATCAGGATGATAGGTAGGTAGTTTGCGATAGCCCTTAAAATCGGGCTTCCCTCAGGCTCAGGCGGCTTGGCATTGACTTCAACACCTTTGGACGTCAATCGCGAGACGAGGGTCGGGTCAATTGGCGCATAGGTCTGGAAAGCAACGCCATCCTTTAATTTGCCGGTAATGTCCTGATCCCGGATGGTGACGGACCTGACCTGACCTTTGTCGACGTCATGGACGAAGTCGGAATAGGCAAGCTGCTGCGTCACAGCGTACTCATTATGCGGTTGGAAAGCGACGAAGACCATGACGATCGCAACGATGATCGCTATCCAGACCAGAAGACTACGCCCTAGGTTATTCATAAGATTCTCTACCAAAATACAGCCCGGCTCGGGCGTGATCGCACATGACTGATTGTCGAACAGATGAGAGGGAAACTCAACTCAGTGAAGATAACATAAGTATGAGCACGCGTGTTACCAACCCCGCCTGAGGACGCTTTGTCGTTAAAAAACAGGTTCAGCCCATGATCAAACCATTAACATCCTGTTTGACAGCTAAAAGATGAGAGTTCGGTCGAGGTGTCGCGCCATAAGGAAGCATCGGTGACGGGTGCGCCGCGCCGCGCCACAAAGCGAAGATGCGCCACCGTCGCATCCCTGCAGAACCCGAAATGAGGGACGGCGATAAGTTGATCACCGCGCCAGATGGCGGGCAGTGCCATGAGACAGCGTGAGGGCAGGTCCCGCGTCTTGAATTGCGACGCGGCCCCGCCGAGGCGTCGGATGGTGAAACCCGGCACGGGGCGTCCCTGGAGGCGCCATCGACGGTCCCAGATGAGACCCTCTGCCCGCGCAACATATTTGATGTCAATAAACTGCGCGGCCGCATCAGGCTCCCGGACGAGGCACCAGCTCCGCGTCACGCCCGCACTTCGACGCTGAAAAAACCACACGCCGCCCAACGTTGCGTCCTGCACAGCTGTGCGGAGCTGCGCCAACCGTCGCTGGGAGGGTGCCCAATCCGCACCGGAAACAGCCTGACAAATACGCGACAATATTTCAGGCGGTGGCAGTTCCCCATCAATACGGACAAAGCCAAACGGATGCGGAATGAGCTGCTCGCAATAAGCGGCCAGGCTCGTTTCGGCCGCCTGACGTAAAGCGGCGTGTCGGCGCGTCTCAGTCGAAGCGAGGTCAATATCCGGCTTTGACAGGCTTTGCCGGATCGCAACACGACGAAACTGCGCGTTGCGATTTGACGGGTCTTCAATCCATCCCAGGCCTTCTGCGTCAAGGGTTGCCCGTAATCGCTGGGGCGGAATGTCTCGTAACGGGCGGATGATCCGAACGTCAGGTGTGAAACGGGCAGCCGCCATCCCGGCAAGGCCGGACGCGCCGCTCTGTTTTTCCTTTCTTAAAAAATAAGTCTCGGCCTGATCGCGGCGGTGATGCGCCACTAGAAGATCCATCACGCCATGTTGACGACACCATTCTGTGAGAATGTCATATCTCGCCGCGCGCGCGCGCGCCTGCACGCCGCGCATTTTTGACAGATGGGTGAGGCTCAGAATATGGGCTTCCCTCCCGTGAAAGGTCAGAATTCGCTGCGTTTCCTGTGCTTCCTGCGCTGCCTCGGGGCGTAACCCATGATCGACGATCAGGGCGACGCTGTTCGCGCGCCAGCGATGCGCCAGAATGCCGAGGCAAAGACTATCTGCACCGCCGGAAACCGCGACGGCAACGCGGTAACGTGTCTTATCCGCAGGGAATGGCCCGTAAGGCGACATCAGCCCCGCAAATTCATCTTCTTGAACCGGCAAAAACTGACTCAGCCGCAATGCGCCCGTCGGAAAAACGAATTATAGGCCTTGCGAATGCGCGCTGACATATCTTGGAAATCATGTTTCAACTTCCCTAAAGCCTCGCACGCATCGTTACGTCGGTCCAGAGCCAACATGGAGGCCGAGACACCAAGGAGGGATTCCTGTGCGGAAACAGCGCGGGGTGCGGCTTTATACGCGTCGAAATAAGCCAGAGCCGAACCCTTGTAATTTTTCTGCCCGGCAAGAGATTGTGCAAGGAGAAACCGCGCATCAACTTTCGTCTTCGTATCACGCGCCGCTTTGATGGCCACCTGCGCTTTTGACTGGCTGACATCAAAATTGCGCGCTGAAAGCGCCGCTCTACCTTGCTTGATGAGATCTGCGGGGGAAGCGGCTTTGGCACTCTCTCTCTTTTCCTGAGATACCGCGGCAGTGTCCCTATTTTTGGCCCCCATGCCTGAACCCGCGCCTGCATTGAATTGCGCGTCATCCAGTTTTTTATTCAGCGTCTTAGACCGGGTTTTAACCTGATTGCTCAATTGGTCAACATCACCACGCAATTCCCGTTGCGACGCTTCCAGAGCGGCCACGCGCTGTAATAATTGCGCGACGAGATCGCGCGTCCCGCCCTCGTCCTCCGCGTGCGCGCTGAGCGGCGACGCGGAAAGGAAGATCACGAGGCCAAGCCAGGTGATGCAGGAAAGTCTGGTCAGCCAATGAGCGTTGTGATGTCGCAATTTGTCTCTCCACGCCGTATGATGCGAGGATCAATCCAGCCTGCAGGTAAGTTTATAATCGACCCGATTCGGGACCGCGCCGACTATATTCGTTAAATGATAAAAAGCCCGTCCGCAACCAAAGCCTTCACCTGGATTGCGGTCGGCGCGTTTTTACTGAACAGAGGTGATTGAATTGCGGTTCTGCGACCACGCTTCCTCATTATCTCCCTGCGCTGTTGGACGATCCTTGCCGTAAGAGATCGTGGTGATGCGCGACGCACTCACACCCTTAGCCACGAGGTAATCCCGCGCGGCATTGGCACGACGCTGGCCGAGAGCAATATTATATTCCTCCGTCCCGCGATCATCACAATTTCCGGCGAGTTGCACGGTGACTTGCGGGTAACGCCCCAGCCATTCCGCCTGCTTATCAAGCGTCGCCTGCGCATCGCTGGAAAGCTCATTGCGATTGAGCGCGAAATAAACCCGGTCCCCGACATTGGCGACGAGATCAGCTTCGCTGCCGGGCGTCACGCCCGTTTCCTGTGCGACGGCGCCATTGCCATCAGTGGAACCGGTATTGCTTGGCTTACCGGAGCATGCGGTCAACGCAAGCGCGATACCGACACAGCTTAAGAGTTTGAAATTCATAATATGCCATCCTGAAAGGCCGGCCTGATTTCAGGTCCGAACCAGATAAACGGATCGACTACTAGGATGAGGGATGAATTCAAACCCCATCGCGCAGCGTTTTTTGGACATAAAGCGTCCGATTCTTCCATAATCAAACTTCCCGGAGGCGGTCAAGTTCCCATGGAACCACCTGAGAAACCTTAATAACGTAATTGGCGGGTTCTCTGGAAAATTGGCCGCATTATGTTTGAAAATCTTAACCGTTATAAGGTGACCAGGCCGGGTCAGACGCACCGGTGCGCGTCGGAATCGTCCGACCATGGAAACCGGTAATGTCAATCGTGTCGATCATCGTTGAAAAACCTGCGCCGCGATGTCCGGCCCGCGTCTGACGGCAATAGGCCAGCACGCGCCCATTCGGGCAGAATGTGGGACTTTCGACCGTAAAGCCCTCTGTCAGGATACGTTCACCCTCACCATCCGGCCCCATAACCCCAAGAGAGAAACTGCCATTGGCGATACGGCTGAATGCAATCACATCCCCGCGCGGCGACCAGACGGGGGAGCCATAACTGCCCTGACCATAGGAGATACGCCGTGCATTACCGCCTGATGCGCTCATGATATAAAGCTGGGGCGACCCGCCGCGGTCCGAGTTAAAGACAATCTGCGTGCCATCGGGGCTGAAGCAGGGGCTCGTATCGATGGCGCATGAATTGGTGATCTGCCGTTTCGCGCCGGAAGCGAGATCAACCACCCATATATCAGAACCGCCCGCCCGCGTGGCGGACAGCACAACCTGATGACCATCGGGAGAGAAACGGGGCGCAAAGGAGATACCGTGAAATTCTCCGAGTAATCTCTGCTGCGCCGATTTGATGTCGAAGAGATACACACGCGGGCGGTTATTGGCGTAGGACATAAAAGCGAGGCGATCCTGACGCGGGTCAAATCGCGGTGTGAGGGTTAGCCATCGTCCCTGGGTCAGAATGTGCGCATTTTCCCCGTCCTGATCCATAATGGCCAGCCGCGTCGTCAGCTGACGCCCCGGACCCGTGCGGGAAATATAAGCGATGCGCGTGTCGAAATAGCCTTTTTCACCTACCAGGCGCTCATAGATGACGTCAGCGATGATATGTGCGATGCGGCGCCAGTTCGCCCGATTGGCGGAATAACGCGTGCCCTGAATCTGCCCACCGGTGAGGACGTCCCAGAGGCGCATCTCAACCTGCACATCCCCGCTTCCCAACACATTGCCACTGACGGCTGCGCGCGCACCCTGGCTTTTCAGCATCTCAAAGTCAGGTGCGCCGGGGGACGAGGCCAGCACCTTGAAAAGCCCCGTATTTCCAAGATCTGCGGCAATGACCTCGCTGATCTGCGCACCCAGACCGGGCCCGAAGCTCGGGATGCCAATGGAGATCGGGGCAGAGCGGGCCTGATCGACCGTGATGGCCGCGCCCGACTGGCCCAAACCCTGCGCAAAACCGAAACGGGGTGAAAGGGCGGAGAGGCTGATCGCGGCCACCCCTATGCCAAGAGCTGTTCGACGAGAAAGGAGGAACTGGCGCAGGCTTTCAGCCTCGTCATCACTAATGAACATATCAGTGCCACGCATATCAAGCTCCTCCATCAATGATCTTGGCCGAAGATTATGGCCTAAAAATGAACTTTAACCGATGCACGTCACCGAGCATTTGCGGCGGCAGACGCAGTTTGGCACATGTCGGGCTCAGAACAGCCTGGCGGGCGCGCTCAGCGAAAACCTGAAAAACGGGATCAGATTCCGCCCGCCGCATTGTATCGGCGGATAATTCCGCGCGACGCGCAACGCCCTGCGCATCCACGGTGATTTCCAACGCGGCGGAAAAACTTGCGTAATTCTGCGCGGCCGTATCCTGCGTATAGCACCGTCGCACGCCCTGCCCGATGGCCCCACGCTGCGTGGGCGTCAACGCGCTTGTGATATCCCCTTCCGGCGCGTCGGCCCCTTTCGGGGCACCACCCTGTTTCGGATTGGCACGCGCCTTGGGCGGGTGGGTCTTCTTCTGATCAACGCGGAACGCATCAAGTGTTGAAAGCAGGGAATGGGAATCCGTCTGCATTTTCTTCGTCACATTGGGCTGCGTAATGTGTGATGGCTGAAAAATTTTGGGCGGCGCGACGTCCTTGCGGGTCAAGGCCTGTGGCGGCACCACCTGATGCGCTGCAGATGGCGGTGAAGACGGCGTCGGGACAGTCTTGATCGGCTCCGCATCGTCATCCGGGAGCTTTTCCATTGGTTTGAGCTCAGGCAATGTCTGCGCGTCACGCGTCGCCGCGGGGGGGATGGGTGGCGGCGGTGGCGGGGCGGGCGGTGGCTCCTCATTCGGCACGTTCGGCGAGGGCGGCGCATCCTCAGTCACTGGCGCAGGGGCAGGCGACTTCTCTTTAGAAAGTTGATCTGATTTATGCGGGATCGAGGGCGGCGCATCCACATCAAGCGTGACATCGACGGAATCAAGCGGGGGTGGCTCCGGCGGGATGGATCCATGTATGTGGATGAGAATCCAGAGGATCACGCCTAGATGCAGCAGCCCGGACGCCACAGCCGAACGCCGGAAACGCCGCGTATCCGCAGAGAGAGGACGGTGCAATTTCGACCCCTTCCCCTATTGACCCGCCGGCTGTTCCCGCGTGTCAAGCGCGATGCGTTTGAAGCCGGCCCCCGCGATCATGGCCATGATACGGGCCACCTGGCCATAACTCAGGCGCAGATCCCCCCGCACATGGATGCGCTGCTGCTGGTCATCATGCACGCGCTCACGCAACAGCGCGACGAGATCCTGCTCCGCTACCGGATGGTCATCCAGATAAATCGTCCCATCCTCTTTGACGGAGACATTCACGGGTTTGACATCGACATTATGCAGCGCGGCGCTGGATTTCGGCAGGTCGACATTAATACCGCTCGTCAACATCGGCGCTGTCACCATGAAGATGATAAGCAGCACCAGTATGACATCGACAAGCGGGGTGACGTTGATTTCCGCACTGGGACGAAAGCGACGCCCCCGCCGCGACCCTCCGGCAGATGGCATGCCCATTTTTCAGCTCCGCTCTTCTGACTGACGGGACAGGATCGCGGCAAACTCAATCCCGAAGGAATTGAGACGCTCCGCGAAAAGGTCCAGAGCGCCGCTGGTGACGTTATACGCGACATAAGCCGGAATGGCCGTCAGGAGCCCGATCGCCGTGGCGAAAAGGGCCTCGGAGATACCCGGCGCGACGACGGCGAGGTTGGTATTATGCTGCGCGGCAATGGACCCGAAAGCGTGCATAATGCCCCAGATCGTCCCGAACAAGCCGATAAAAGGCGCGACCGGGCCAATTGTCGCCAGCGCGATCAGCCGCTTGCCAAGGCGATCCATCTCCCGCGTGACGGTGATGGTGATGGCGCGATCGACACGTTCCCGCACGCCACCACGGCTCATATCCGCACCGTTGATCTGGGCGGAGCGCCGCCATTCCCCCATCGCCGCGCCGAAAACGGCGGCCATGGGGTTGGAGGGTTTCGCCCCTTCCGCTTCATAAATATCGTCGAGACTGCCGCCGGACCAGAAGCGCTCCTCAAAAGCGTCCGCTTCATGATTGACGCGCCGGACCGACATATATTTTTCAATGATGACGGCCCAGACAAAGGCGCTGCAAAAAACGAGCCCCAGAATGACAAGCTGCACGACGATGGATGCGTGCATGAAAAGGTGCAACGGGGACAGGTTGATCGCTTGCGCCCCCAGATTTGCTGTATCTACCGTACGATCCAATCCAACCTCCCTGGGGAGGCCCGCCTCCCCGTATACACCTCAGGACTCGCGCCCTGATTTTGCTTTCTTTACGATGATTTGCTGCCCGCGTCACCTATCGAGATGGGCCGCGCGGTATGCACCCAATGCTGACACAATCTGCGGCGGGAAACGCCCGGGCCTGTTCGTGGCACGATCAAGGCAGACAAGCTCAACTTCCAGACGCGCACATTCCTCGCCCTTGCGCTCAATCACCTGCCTTATAATCGATCGCGAGATGGAAGTTTCCATTTCTTCCGAGTAGACGATGATCTCATCATCAAGGTAAATCGGCTTGCGGTAATGGACGGTCAGGCTGCGCACGAGAAAGACACGTTCTTCCTCCTCCGCCAGTTGCTGGAGGGAAATCCCATTCTGGCGCAACAGCTCCGTCCGTGCACGATCGGCGAAGTGCAGATAGCGCGCGTGATAGACAATCCCTGCCGCGTCCGTATCTTCGTAATAAATATGAACGGAAAATTCATGGCGCATCGATGGATCCATCAAACGGGAGGTCACTTTGCATCACGGCATTTTTGGGCGGCTTCAGGCCCAGATGCGCCCAGCCCCGTTCACCCAGGACGCGCCCCCGCGAGGTGCGCATGATCAATCCCTCCTGAATCAAATAGGGCTCAACAACATCTTCAAGGCTGTCGCGCGCCTCGGACAAGGCTGCGGCAAGTATTTCAATACCGACCGGCCCACCATGATGGAACGTCGCAATCCGCATCAGATAACGCCGGTCCATCGCGTCCAACCCGATGGGGTCGACCTCCAGCCGCGTGAGGGCCGCATCCGCCATCTCCCGCATGATAGCGCGGTCTCGCGGTGCCCCGACAGCCGCGAAATCCCGCACGCGGCGCAGCAGGCGTCCGGCAATGCGCGGCGTCCCGCGTGAGCGACGGGCAATTTCCGCGGCGCCGTCTTCCGTCAAATTGACACCGAGGCGCACCGCACCGCGACTGACGATCGCACGCAATTCCTCAGGCGAATAAAAGATCAGCCGCAACGGAATACCGAAGCGATCTCGGAGGGGCGCAGCCAACAAACCGGCGCGCGTTGTGGCAGCGACCAATGTGAAAGGTGGCAGGTCAATCCGCACGGATCTCGCCGCGGGCCCCTCACCGATAATCAGATCGAGCTGATAATCCTCCATGGCGGGATAAAGGATTTCCTCAATGGCCGGCTGCAGGCGGTGAATTTCATCAATGAAAAGCACATCACGCGGCTGGAGATTTGTCAGAATAGCGGCGAGATCCCCGATCCGTTGAATGACCGGCCCGGATGTTGCCCGGAAACCAACCCCCAACTCCCGCGCGACGATCTGGGCAAGGGTGGTTTTGCCTAACCCTGGCGGACCGTGGAGAAGCACGTGGTCCAGCGCATCGCCCCGCTCCCGGGCAGCCTGGATGAAGACGGAAAGATTCTCGCAACTGGCGCGCTGGCCCGTAAAGTCATCAAGCGTTTGCGGCCGCAATGTGCTCTCGGAAAAATCATCCTCTTTCCGTTCAGGGTCGAGGATACGGTCCGCTGGGGCGCTCATCGTCCGAGTTCTTTCAGCGTCAGGCCCAGGATTTTCTCCAGATTCGCCCCTTCATGGCTTTTAATAATGCGAGTCAGGACATCCCAGACTTCCACCCGGCGGAAACCGAGGCTTTCCAAAGCCGTCATGGCCTCACCCTCAAGAGAGGAGGATATGCCCGGCGTTGTCGGACCAGCGACCGACGCGGATTCAGGCAGGCTCGCCGTTTTTGCCGAAAGCTCGGAAATGATGCGGCTTGCCAGGCGCGGCCCGACTCCCATCGCGCGGGCGAGTTGGGCCTTGTCGCCACTGGCGATGATCAGCGGCAGGGTCTCTGGCGGGCAGACGGAAAGGATCGCGAGCGCGACTTTCGACCCCACACCCTGCACCGTCGTCAAGGTGCGGAACCAGGCGCGCTCCCCCTGCGAAGCAAAACCGAAGAGCTGGATCGCATCCTCACGCACATGCATCTCAATCAGCAGCGTCGCCTTTTCGGATGAAGGTGGCAAGTGCGATAAGGTTGGGCTGGATACGGAGACAACATACCCCACGCCGTTAACGTCAATCAGGCAGTGATCAAGCTCCGTTGCGACGACATGTCCGACGAGGCGTCCGATCATGCCATGCGCCTTCCTCGGGCATAAGCGGCGTGGCTTGCACGATGATGGGCGTGGCAGATGGCCACGGCCAGCGCATCCGACGCATCTGCTTTTTTTATGATGGCACCGGGAAGGAGACGCGTGATCATGAGAGTCACCTGTTCCTTCGTGGCTGCACCCGTCCCCACGACAGATTTTTTGACTTGCTTGGCACCGTATTCCGCCACAAGTAACCCCTCATAGGCCGGCACTAAAAGTGCAACGCCGCGCGCATAGCCAAGTTTGAGGGTGGAAGCGCCATTGCGATTGACGTACGTCTCCTCCACTGCGGCTTCCTGGGGGGTAAATTCTCTGATGAAAGCCGTCAAAGCGCCATGGAGCTCACACAGGCGATGCGGCACGGACTCATCGCCGTCACTGCCAATCACGCCGGAAGCCACGTGGCGCATAAGGTTGCCCTCAACATCGATAATGCCCCAACCTGTAAAGCGCAGACCCGGGTCAATGCCGATCAGCCGCTTCATTCAGGCAGCCAGGGCCCGCGCGACGTCGTCAGGGAGGTCAAAATTGGCGTAAACGGCCTGCACATCGTCATTATCTTCCAGCACGTCAATCAATTTAAGGACAGAACGCGCCGTTTCCTCATTCAGCACCACGCTGTTTTCCGGCCGCCAATCCAGCTTTGCGGCCTGCGGCTCCCCGAAACGCGCTTCAAGCGCGTCGCGCACGGCAAAGAAGGTCTCCATCGCGCAGGTGATCTCATGCCCGTCTTCCGTCAGGAGGAGATTATCGGCGCCAGCTTCAATCGCAGCATCCAGCATCTCCTCCTCACTTGCCACTTCGGTCGGGAAGTTGATGATCCCGACATGCGCGAACATGAAGGAAACGGAATTGCTCTCACCGAGCGAGCCACCATGTTTTGAGAAAGCGGCGCGCACTTCACTCGCTGTGCGGTTACGATTATCCGTCAGACCTTCCACAATGATGGCGACGCCCGCCGGGCCATAACCCTCATAGCGGACTTCGGTGTAATCATCCCCTACCCCCGCCCCGGAGGCTTTTTTGATGGCCCGCTCGATATTATCCTTCGGCATGTTGATTTCACGCCCGGCCGTCATGGCCGCACGCAGACGCAGATTGGCCGTCGGGTCCGGCGACCCGGAGCGCACCGCGACGGTAATTTCGCGCAGGACTTTCGCGAATTGCTTGGCGCGTTTCGCATCCTGCGCATCTTTGCGGTGCATAATGTTTTTGAATTGTGAATGGCCGGCCATTCTTACCCCCGGGCTAAGCGTGTCACGCCAATCGACCGTGACAATGTTTAAACTTCTTGCCGGACCCGCAGGGGCACGGCGCGTTACGTGGCGTTTCTTCCATCGCGTTGAACGACAAAATCTCGGGCGACGGGTCCTTATCCATCCGCGGCACCACATTGCCATCCACCCCGATGACCTCATCATGCGCAAAGGTCATCTGAGCGCCAAATACATCCTGTCGCGTCTCCGCAAAAGCCTCTGCCTCACGCGGGGAGAGAATTTCAATGCGGGAAAGTGTGGATATTGTCCGATACCGTAACTCATCCAGCATATTGGAGAAGAGGTTAAAAGCCTCATGCTTATATTCATTTAACGGGTCACGTTGTCCATAGGCGCGGAGGCCGATCCCTTCACGAATCCGGTCAAGGGCATGGAGATGCTCCTTCCAGACGGAGTCAAATGTCGTCAGCAGGGCCTGCTTTTCGATGCTGCGCATCAAAGCGGGGCCGATATTGGCGGCGCGGGCAGCGGCGGATTGCGTCGCCTGCTCTTCCACCCGTGCGGAAACGACATCCCGATCCACGCCATCCTCCTGCGCCCAATTCTGAACCGGGACATCGAGGACGAGAAGTTGATGCAGATCCGTTTCAAGATCCGCGCTTTCCCATTGTTCGGGGAAGGATTTTTCAGGGATACGCGCCGCGACCGCATCCTCGATCGCATGGGCGCGCATTTCCTCAATCACACTGGAGACATCCTCCATCGCTATATATTCACGCCGATGCTGATAGACCTCCTTGCGCTGATCATTCATCACATCATCATATTTGAGGATATTTTTACGCAGGTTGAAATTGCGGGCCTCGACTTTTTTCTGCGCGCGCTCCAGCGCTTTATTGAGCCAGGGATGAACAATCGCCTCCCCCTCTTTCATACCCAGTTTCTTCCAGAGTGACCCCATTTTCTCACCGCCATAAATGCGCATGAGGTCATCTTCCAGTGACAGGAAGAAACGTGAGTAGCCCGGATCACCCTGACGGCCGGAACGTCCGCGTAACTGATTATCGATCCGTCGGCTTTCATGGCGCTCTGTGCCGATAACGAAGAGTCCCCCCAGGGATTTGACGCGCTCGTGGTCCTCCGCCACTTTGGCGCGCAAATCAGCCTCACGCGCGGCGCGTTCATTTTCATCTTCAATGGCGGCGATCTGCTGCTTGATCAACATCTCGACATTACCGCCCAGTTTGATATCCGTCCCGCGCCCCGCCATGTTGGTAGCGATGGTGATGGAGCCGGACGCCCCGGCCTGCGCGACGATCTGCGATTCCATCTCATGGAAACGGGCATTCAGCACCTGATGCGGCACGCCACGTTTTTTGAGCAGAGCGGAGAGATGCTCACTTTTTTCGATGGATGTCGTGCCGACAAGGACAGGCTGGCGCGTCGCCGCAACTTCGGAGATGAGATCGGCCACCGCATCAAATTTCTCTCGCGCGGTGATATAAATTTCATCATCTGTGTCGATACGGGCGACCGGGACATTGGTCGGGATTTCCACGACATCAAGCTTGTAGATCTCGGCGAATTCATCCGCTTCCGTCATGGCCGTGCCGGTCATGCCTGATAATTTTGGATAGAGGCGAAAATAATTCTGAAAGGTGATCGAGGCCAGAGTCTGGTTTTCAGGCTCAATCTCAACTTTTTCCTTGGCTTCCAGTGCCTGGTGAAGCCCATCGGAATATCGCCGCCCATCCATCATGCGGCCGGTAAACTCGTCAATAATAACGACTTTGCCATCCCGCACGATATATTCGACATCACGCTGGTAGAGCGTATAAGCCCGCAGGGATTGCTGCACATGATGCGTGACCGCGACATTTTGCAGGTCATACAACCCGCCATCTGACAGGACACCAGCATCGCGCAGGGCGTCTTCAACCGCATCCGCGCCCTGCTCCGTCAAAATAACGGAACGCGCTTTTTCATCTTTTTCATAATGCTGAGCTGATTTGACCAGTTCTGCGACCACCACATCGACGGCGCGGTAAAGTTCCGACGTGTCGTCGGTCGGGCCGGAGATAATCAGGGGCGTCCGGGCCTCGTCAATCAAGATACTATCCACCTCATCGACGATGGCATGATAAAATGGCCGCTGCACCATCTCTGAGAGGCCATATTTCATATTATCGCGCAGATAATCGAAGCCGAACTCGTTATTTGTGCCGTATGTGACGTCAGCCGCGTAAGCTTCCCGACGCTCCTCATCCGATATGTTGGAGACGATCACGCCGGTTTTGAGGCCCAGAAAACCATAAAGCCGACCCATCTCCTCTGCATCGCGACGCGCAAGATAGTCATTGACCGTGACGACATGTACACCCTTGCCCTGAAGGGCGCTGAAATAAGCAGCGAGGGTTGCGACGAGGGTTTTACCCTCACCCGTGCGCATTTCGGCAATTTTGCCGGCATCCAGCACCATACCACCGACAAGCTGCACATCAAAGTGCCGCATGCCGAGCACACGCCGGGATGCCTCGCGACAAACGGCGAAAGCTTCCGGCAAGATTTTCGACGGTGCCTCCCCGGCGGTGATCCGCGCACGGAAATCATACGTCCTGACGCGCAAAGCGTCGTCACTCAAGGCCTGCATCTGGGGCTCAAGGGCATTGATTTCGGGCACACGCCGCTGAAAGGCTTTGAGCGAACGCTCATTTGCGGTACCAAAAAGCGCACGGGCGAGAGATCCGAACATAATAGTCCTTTTGACAACCAGAAGCTGAACGACTTCAGAAACAAGGCGAGAGATTCTAACACCAACACCATCTATCGCCAACACCTGCATTTACCAGGTCAAGTCCGATGTCGCGGCTTCTTACCCCCTGCAACCTTGTTGAAAGGCGCGCTGGCCGCGTTCTCCCGCCTGGGAGGGGGTTTTATTAAATTACGATTATTTAGCCGCCGCGTCTTGTTATGCTACCTCAAAGCCTTCATAATCCGCGACCGACGCAATTCTTTGAGGGTTAAACAACATGCGGCTTATCCGCTCCGCGCTCCTTGGCGCCATGATCATTTCCAGCACAGCTTTGTCGTCCTCGGTTATCGCGGCGCCCGCTCCGGCGAAATCGACAGTGCCTGTCCCCGCAGCAAAAGAAAATGAAAACCCCCTTATTGCCTCCGTTAATGGCGAGAAGATCTATCTTAACGAGGTCAGACAGGCCGCTGCCAACCTGCCCCCTCAATTGCAGCGCCTCCCTGTCCAGACGATCATCGGCGCGTTGACGAACCAGATGATCAGCCAGAAAGCGGTTCAGATCGCTGCAGAGCGTGATGGGCTGGCCAAGAAGCCTGAAGTCAAGGCCATGATGGAGAACGCGGCAAACAGCGCGTTACAGAACGCCTATCTCTCCGAGAGAGTCCGCCCGATGGTGACGGATGCCGCCATCCAGCAGGCTTATCAGAAAGATTACGAAGCCCATAAAAACGATATTGAGATCCACGCGCGCCACATCCTTGTCGCGACGGAAGTGCAGGCGAAAGATGTCATTTCCCAGTTAAAAAAAGGTGCAAACTTCGCCGATCTGGCTAAAAAACTTTCCACCGATAAAGGCACGGGTGCGAGTGGCGGCGATCTCGGTTGGTTCAAGAAAACCGACATGCTTCCGGCTTTCTCGGATGCTGCTTTCAAAATGAAGCCTAATACCGTCAGCCAGAGACCGGTTAAAACGCAATATGGCTGGCACGTGATTGAAGTTCTCGGCAGCCGCAAGGCGAAAGTGCCGCCCTTGAATGAGGTGCGGGAGGAAATCCGTCAGCAGCTCGTGCGTGAAGACGTGCAGAAAGTGGTGCAGAACGCCATGTCGCAAGTCAAAATCGTCCATTACGACGATAAAGGCAAAGCTGTGGCGCCGACCAAGGCGAAATAATTTCGAATAGGCGATCTCAGCCATATTTATCGGGGCCCGGCTTTTACGACAGCATTGTCGGGCCGGGTCCCTTTTGATTCAGCCGCCGCGAAACGCCGTCCCCAACGATTTACTCTCTTAGAGTGCAGAAAAGGACCCAGATCATGGCCAATATTACCTCCGTCTCCCCTTTGGCGTGCCCCTTGCCGTCATTCATACCGGTCAAGGGTGTGCGTCTCGGCGCGTCGGCGGCGCAGATCAAATATATGGACCGGCCTGATCTGATGATGATGGTGTTTGATAAAGGCACGTCGGTTGCAGGAGTCTTCACGAAAAGCCGCTGCCCGGGGGCGCCGATTGACTGGTGCAAAGCCTGCCTTTCACTCGGTAATGCGCGGGCGCTGGTCGTTAATTCGGGCAATGCCAATGTCTTTACCGGGCGGGCGGGGGCGCAGGCGACGCAGGTCACGGCCGCCCATGCCGCGCGGCTGATCAGCTGTGCGTCATCCGAGGTTTTTCTGGCATCAACAGGGGTCATCGGGGAGATTTTACCTACTCAGAAAATCACCGATGCTCTGCCTGGTTTATTCAGCAGCCTCACGGCTGAGGGTTGGGAAGACGCAGCCCGTGCCATCATGACGACGGATACCTTCCCGAAAGCCGTGTCCAAGCAGGTGAAAATCGGCGACACGATGGTGACGATCCAAGGCATCGCCAAGGGAAGCGGCATGGTCGCGCCCGACATGGCAACGATGCTGGCCTTTATCACGACGGATACCCGGATTGGCCATGACGCGTTGCAGACGCTCGTCTCTAGCAACATAGAAACCAGTTTCAACAGCATCACGGTCGATTCCGACACGTCCACCTCGGACATGGTCCTCGCATTCGCGACCGGTGCCGCCGCAAACGACAAGATCCGTGACGTGAATGACCCATCTTTTGCCGATTTCCGCCGCGCCTTCGCGGACACGATGCAGGAACTCGCCATTATGATCGTCAAAGATGGGGAAGGCTTGAGTAAGCTGATCGAAATTGATGTCTCGGGCGGCGTCGACTCGCATTCTGCAAGGCGTATCGGGCTGTCTGTCGCCAACTCGCCCCTCGTCAAAACCGCAATTTCAGGTGAGGATGCGAATTGGGGCCGGATCGTCATGGCCGTAGGGAAAAGTGGTGAGCCTGCCAATCGGGATACGCTTTCCGTCGGGATTGGCGGTCACTGGATCGCGCGTAACGGCATGTTACTTGTGGGTTATGAGGAAGCCCCCATTCAGAAGCACCTGCATGAGCGCCACGTTACCATTCAGATTGATCTCGGCCTTGGCAATGGAGCAGCGCGGATTTGGGGTTGCGATCTGACCCATGGTTATGTCGATATTAATGGTTCCTACCGCAGCTGATTTCGGGCGATTTGACACGTGGCCCGGCTCCATAAGGTGCGGATGGGGTGCAGCGCAGCACTGTTTTCAATGAGGTCGGAGCCGCCATCATGACGCATCCAGACAATCGCCCGTCGGGTCAGAAGCCGAGTCTCCCGGACGATATCAGGAAGTCGCTTATCCGGGATGGGTTCGTTTTCAAACCGGGTCAGGAGATGAAACCGACCTTCACCCCGCAGGAACTGCAAGACTGGCCCCGTTTTGCGGAGAGCTGGAACCATCTCGGGCTTGATCGTTACATGGCGGATGGGGGTCGCTATCGCCGCCGCCGCTATGGGGTTTTCTCGCTTCATCGTGGACATATCACGGCCAAGCAGCACCAGCCTCATTACCAAAGCCGCGACTATAATACGTTGAATGGCGGCGTGCAGAGGTGGTTCAGCCCGGTTGAGGAAGCAACGGGACGAAACCCATTTCTGCTTAAAATCCTTCGTAATCTCTATCATCTCGCCACAGATTTGACGTCAGACGCCGCCCAGCCTGAAAAATGGCATGCGGAAATGCATCAATTCCGGATCGAGGTTGCGGAGGAAGGGACAGGCAATCCGACGCCGGAGGGGCTTCATCGAGATGGTGTTGACTGGGTCTGGGTCATGATGGCGGCGCGACAGAATGTCGCGGAGGGCGAAACATCAATCCATGATCTGTCGAAGAAGGAAGTCGGACGCTTCACCCTTCGCAACCCGTTAGACAGTGCATTCGTTGATGATCACCGGGTCTATCATGGTGTGACGCCCATCACCCGGGTCGATCCTTCCGCGCCGGGACATCGCGACGTCCTGGTTGTCACAATCCGTCGCGCCTGATGACATCAAATGAGAGGTCAAAGCTTTTGCAATCATCTTTTTATCGCCGGAGCCTCCTGCTATGCGCCATCTGGAGCAGTGCACTGGCCCTGAATGCCGTCGGAGCGCGGGCTGCACCGAAATCAGTGACACTCACGACGCCCGCAACGCCGGCGATCGAAAGCCTCGCACGGCAGCTTAATGCGGAGGCGATAAAGGATGCGCGCAGTCATCATGATGACCCGATCATCCTCGTAACCGTGGCGGATCTGGGCCGTTCAAAGCGTCAGCAAGTACTTTTCACGCAATTGCAATCGGTTATGCGACATCCATCTTTCTCGGTGAAAAAGGTCGCTGGACCGAAGTCTATAATGACGTGACAGGCGACATCACCATTTTGCCAACTGCCCATCACGGGCTCTATGATCTCGGTCTCAGCAAAGGGCGCAAGCGGATCTGGAACGGTACCGAGTATATAGACCCGCTTGACCGATGAACTTTTCTGAGAAATGGCCCGGATAGGCGGTTAAAGACGCGTTTCGAGTACAGCGTCGCGTCCATACGGGCCATTTCCTATCGCGTCATGCGATGCGTTCGATATAGAGAGACCAGGCTTCCCAGCTTAGCCACCTTTTGGCGCAACGGTCGGAAACACACTACCGTCAGCATGATATTCACGTCGTAAATAACTGTCATGCGGTCGGTTGGTGAGTAGAAAGTTGAAGGTCACCTCATCGATAATTCCGTGATCAGAGACGACCCAACTTGTGGGCTCCTCATCCCAGAATGACGAATTATGGACATATTTCGCCGCCACTTCCGGCGGAAGCGCATCGGCAAGGCTTGCCGCTTCCTTTCCGTCAAGAATGCGATCGACCTCTTGAACGGCCTTTTGATGAAGGTCCTGGAGGTCATCCGGGAGTTTAGTGAAGGAAAGGCCGATCTGCTCACAATAATAGCGCATCGCCTGAAATGAAACTCGTTCAAGCCCGGCATAGACGGCGTCACGTCTGAGCTGCAGGGCATTCGCGTAAAGCGTCGTCAGAAAAGGCCGATCCAGCACGTCTGATGACACGGTGACATCGCAACATTGGAAGATTTTTCCCCAATGCGCGTGGCGCAGTAACTTATCGCGCTCCGCCGATGTCAGTTTATAGGACGTCGTGTTTTCAATGCGCATTTTACTCCACGAGGAGCTGTAGAGGATTTGCGTCAGATATAATTTTTCCTGCAGCATATCATGATAAAAGCCACCAATATCGGAGTGGACACCCGGCAATTGCAGCTCCTTGGCATAATCGGGCGTCACGTGATTCAGGGAGTAATTTTCCCGCGCCTCATGTGCGGCGGTGATATGGAATATGTCGGCTGCCGTAGCATCATCCAGAGCAATATTCACGTCACCTGTTTTGCTGTCTCTCACATCAACATCCCACTGTGAAAGCGCAAGAATTGACGCAACACTGTCGAACAACCTGATAAAACGGATCTCCGGCACGCCATATTTCTGCGTGTCAAACGCGGCGAGAAGATTCCGGTCCTGATTTTCCACCCTGTTCGCAAAATGCCGTGCAGAGGTCGCCCCGCGGCTGAAGCCGAAAAGACAGAGTTCGACCCGTTCAAAATCGGCTTCCAACCCTGCAGCAGGGCTTTGATCTGTTGCACCGCATCATCTGTCTTGGCAATGACGCCTGTCTGGGTGGTGAACGGCGCTGACCAGCCCGTCGCCATCGTAAATACGGAGTCAGCCTCGCCCGCCTTCGTACCGGCACCCTCTACGTAAGTTTTGACCTGGTAAATATGGCTGTCGATCTGGCCTTCTTGAAAGCTCTTATATAGCTTCCAGATATTCGTTGTGCAGCTGACTTTACTTGTTTCTCTATTGTAAAAATATGCTTTGGGAATGACACTATCGCCGGTTAAAGCGTATAAACTCTGCCTGAATTGCGGACCTGAGGAAAAAGACGCCTGATGCTTCATGCTATTATAGGCGTTACACCCAGTCCCATCGAAGAACACGCCGATCCGCAACGTTTTCATGGCGCTTTCATCATAGGACATAATCGACTCAATTTTGCAGTCGGCCCAGCGATTCCAGTGTCCGATGACTTTCCCACCAATGGAAAGCTTACATTTGCGACCAATCTTGAAAGGCCCGATGATGCGCGTTTCTTCCCCCAGCGAAAATTCCTGCGCGAAGATGATGTCTTCATGGCCATCTGTGACAGTCTTGATTTTGAGATCGATCGTTTTCTGTGCGTAAATCCCATGTATTTTTACGGAATATTCCGTATAAAAGCGGATGATATCATCGGATAGGTTTATAATTTCCGAATCATAGACAACAGCTGAAAATTCCCGAATTTTCTTTAGTTTTTACATTTAAAAATATCTTTATTATTATTGTTGTTATGATTTATTTTAACTTTTTTTTGCCAGTTCAATCAAGATATTTCACGTTCGGCATTTTAACTGCAATGCTTCGGGCTTCAGAAATATAAAGACTTAAATTTCTCGTAACATCCGGTATTCTTTTCCGATTTCTTCTCTTCATGTTCCTTTTATTAAGGCCGCATCAACGTATAACGCCGTGTCGTCAACACGGCATTCATTGCTCGTCTCTGCACGGGCCGTTTGCTTTTACGCCCACCTAACCGCAAATCGGCCCTGAATGCGCGCGGGGCCGCTCATTTTTCTCAAAGCCTTTGGCGGATGTCAGGCCGCGGCGATTTCCTGCCGGGTCACATCGGCCTTCGTGACAGTCAGATAAGGCCCTTCCTGCAATAACTGAATATGCAAGGAAAAATCCAAGCTGCCACGTTCTTCAGAGGAGGGCACCCTCAAGACGGCGCATCCATCTGTTCACCTTGCGGCGGGGTGCTCGATACCATGCCACCCCGACGCATCATCGGTGAAATGATGCGTGACCTCCATGATGTGCTGCGGCCCTATCAGATGAACCGCCCCCACCAGCACTCCCAGCACACGCCGGTCATCCACATAAGGACTAATCACATCACACGGCCGGCTCGCACGCCCGGCAAGGCGCGCACATACAGGCTCCACCTGCTCACGCGTCACAAATAGCGGGGCCGCAAGCTCCGACACCGTCTTCAGCCGCAATCCCACAACGCCATGCCCCGCGCTGAAGCGCGCTCGGTTGCCCGTATCCAGATATGTCTCCACATGCAGGCCCGCCACACTGACAATCGCGTGCTTCTCCGTCTCAAAATGGTGAAAACGGTATGTCGGCATCTCACGCTCATAGGCAATGCTACCCCCATTGACGAGCATACGCACAGGGATCAGCCCGCCATCCACAAAAACACAATGTTCCGACGTCACCAGAACGTCCTCAAACGGCGCACCAGGGCCAAAAGCATCCTTGACGATACGCACAGCGTAGCCCGCAAGGTCACCGGGGACATCCGCCCGGCACGTCACATCGCCCTCACCCACCCAGCGCACGGGTGAGGGCGATGTGACGTGCCATCCTCATAGGGTCATCACAAGGTCGCCAGGTGCCAGATCCTCAACCAAGCGCCAGCCTTCCGGCGTCTTAATCCGTGTGCCAGGCAGAAAGCACGTCTCAATGTTCGTGCCGCCGTGACCGTCCGAATTTACCGTGAGATCCTGCCCATCCTTGAGGTTTTCCCTGAAACATTATCAAATATGAGTTCATGGTGCCGCGGAACGCCGCGATTTTCGGGCGACGCAACGTAATCATAAATGATGTGGATCTTACCTGCTTCATAATAAGCCTCCTTGATCGACACACCTTTGAGTGACAGGCCTTTAAGATCGAGTTTGACCCCGTCCCCAAAATTCTTGATCCCCACTTTAATGTGCGTTTCCATCTCGGTTGGTTCGAACGCCTCTTCAAAACCAACCGTGCAACCCAGCTTGGCGGCTTCCTCACTAATTTCGACCGTGGCGGTGCATAGGGAACCATTTTCAAACTTCACGATCCCCGACGCACCGACATTGATCACGTCGCTTGCCAGTCCACCTGTAACCGTCCCGGACAATTTGACGACGCCGTCACCCTTCAGGTTCAGCACACCTTTCACGGACATGCCATTACTGAAGTCCAGCTCTGCATTCGACTGGCCGAAATCAATCATGCCGCCTTTCGAGGAGACGGAAACATTGCTTTTAATGTCGAAACTACCACTTTGCTTCAGGACGATCGAACCACCTTCAAATGCGATGGAAGCGCCTGAATCCGCCGTCAGTGATGAGCCGTCAAACGTCAGCGTACCGGAGATTTTTGTCGTGCCGCCGGACAGGTTGAGCGCTTTGACGGTCATCGCGTCACCCAAATTTTCTGGGCCTATTAGATTCATGGTAAGAAAAGTTACAGTAAGTTTTATTAAAAAATGATTCATTTTTTGGTAACGAAATGATATTTTTGCGCTTTGTGATTGATATTAACAGATAGTTTTCGAAATTCTAGGAATTTGAAAAATGTTTTAATTTTTTTATTGGTGCATGATGCTGTTTACTTATGCGGTTTCGAAAGCTTTGTGCGTAACAATATCAAGATTAGACGGTCGATTTGGGTCGATTAGGCGCCATTATCCAACCGTTAAGCGAAATGAAATTGTATTTTCGGGATGGTGCGTTTCGCTTATCATGACGGCCTGTTCGCAGACACGGCCGCAAATATACGCGACCCTCTCAAAACAATTATCTTCACCAAAGAGGCATTTATGGCAGGCGGGACAAATTATACCGTCATATGTGACGATTCATTGCTGACGAGAAGGTCGTCATAACACGCCGCGCTGTCCGTCCAGGGTCATAATGGCGGGCGCACGCTTTCAGGTCAGGAGTGCGCAAGCACCTTGGCGGCCGGTACTTCGGAGCCTTCCACGTCAAGATCCGCATCTGGTGATGACGCAATGAATTCGATGAACTTCGAACATTGTTCCGCGGCGGTCGCGCGGTCACTTTCGGACCGGATCTCTTTCAATTTCGATCGTAAATGGATGGAGATGAACGTCTTCTTCTCACTTTCCCATCCGGTGGCGACGGTTGAATAAGGGAGGCCCTCGCGCGATGTCTGTTCCCTGCGCGTTCTCAAATGTTGCGCCTGGCTTTCAATGTCTCTGAAACATTCCCGGGTGAGCCGGGTGGCCTTCCTCATTTCGCCTCGTTGTCTGAAAATTTGCAACATGCGCAGGGAAATAAGGATAAGCGCCAAAGCGGTTACGAGGGAGATCATAAGGTAAATTTGATTCGGTCCCATGGAATTCAGAATCATCCCTATGTTTTTATATTTTTCTAATGCGATCTCATATCAAGGCGCCGTTGCAAATGGTGGTCGTCCTGTCGAAAACTTACGGCGCAGAGACAGGTTTTTCTTTTTGACGCAGTGGCTTTCTACAGCAGCGCTCTTGCTAAAAGATACGTTACCTTTATCAAGAAATCGCAAATTTTTATGTTCAGATTTATCCTGTGGCGGGACTTTAACTGTCAGGATCCTGAATGCTGACTCAGGCCGCCCCATCCGCGCCAACTTCCATGCCCTGACCTTGCTGACGGAGCATATTCGGCCCGAACGTTCGCTTAGAGCACGGAAATGGCGCTCTCAGGAAATCGTTCAGGTCAAACTCAAGTCTCTTTAATCGGACCGCACCTGAAGTGCGGTCCATCCATCATCAGGTTGGATCAGTGTATACGCTGCCGTCTGCATTAAATTCGCGACGCACATTCCCCTCATGCGGGCAATTGATCAGCAACAGATTGAACGTTGCGTCATCGATGATCCCAGTCTTGTCGACGACCAGATCATTCGGGCCCTCGTCCCAGAAAGCGGAATTATGGACATATTTTGCACCGAGAGCGGGTGGAATATAATCCACGAGACTTGTCGCCGTGCCGCCAGCCAGCAATTGATCGATCTGTTGCAAAGCCTGATCATGAAGATCCTGCAGATCTTCAGGAATGGTCTCGACATCCTCTCCCGGTAGCTTGGCAAAAGCGAGCCCGATTTTCTCGGCGTAATAACGCATCGCCCGGAAGGACACGCAGTTGAGCCCCGGATAAACAGCCTCGCGCCGCAATTGGACAGCATTCGCGTAAAGCGTGGAGTTAAGAGGTCGGTCCCGCACCTCCGATGAGACGGAAATCCCGCACGCCTCGTAAATTTTCCCCCAATGCACGACGTCAAGGAGCTTACTCAGATCTTCCTTGGATTTTTTGTAGGAGGATGTGTCCTTATTATCGATTTTCCGCCAGGAAGAACTATAAAGTATCTGCGTGAGATACATGCGCTCCTCCACCTTCTCATGAAGTAGGCCACCAATATCCTCATGAACACCGGGAAGCTTCAGCTCCTTCTTGAAAACAAGTGTGACGTGGTTGGACGAGAAGTTTTCCTGCACTTCATGACCGGCTGTGATGTGGAATACGTCTCCGGCAATGGCGTCATCCATTGAGATGTCGACATCGCCGGTTTTACTGTCACCGACATCGATATCCCCTTGAGAGAGCGCCAGGATGGACGCAACCGTGTCATATAATCCGGTGAACCTAACTTCCGGCGCGCCGTATTTTGCAGTGTCAAACGCGGAAAGAAGTGTGCGATCCTGTTTCTCAATCCTGTTTGCGAAATGGCGTGCGGAAGCAGCACCCCGGCTGAAACCGAAGATGCATAATTCGACGCGATCAAAATCATTCCCGAGGTTGGTGAGCAGATCTTTGATCTACTGCACAGCATCATCCGTTTTGGCAATGACCCCTGTTTGCGGTCCCACGGGCGGTGACCACCCTGTGCCCATCGTAAACATTGAATCAAGCGCGTCTTTTTTTTGTACCTGCGCCTTCGACGTAAGTTTTCGCCTGATAGGTCTTTTCATCAATGCGACCTTCAGTGAAGCTTCGATAAAGGTTCCAGATATTTGACAGACCGGATACGTAACTAAGCTGCAGCGAATACCGATATGATTTCGGTACGATACTGTCATTTACTCTCTCGATCAAACTTTCCAGATAATCACCGATCGAGGTAAAGGGGTTGAAATATTTCTCGCTATTATAGGCATTACAGTCCGTACCATCGAAGAAAACACTTAATCTCAAAGTTCTCATCGATGAATCATCATAAGACATGATCGACTCGATTTTAAAATTCGCAGGATTGATCAGTTGCCCGGTTACGTCACCGCTGATTGCAAGCTGGCGTCGCCGATCAATTTTCAACGGCCCCACAATATGCACCTCTTTACCCAAGGTGATTTTCTGTGAGAAAATCGTCGTTGTCTTGTCAACCTCAATGGCCTCAATTTTCAGATCAATCGTTTATACCGCGTTTAGGTCGGTGATCTTGACGGTACGATCCTGATAATCGCGTGCGATTTCATCAGAAAGTCCCGTGATTTTTGCTTTGAGCACAGTCGAGGTAAATTCTTTTATTTTTTTATTTCAGACATTTCACTATCTTTTTTATTATTTTATGTATGTGATTATATTGAAAATTTTTAATAATTGCAACGCGTATTTTCAATGATGACTGTCGATAAAATTTTCACTAATCTGAATTTTATTTATTGTATTGTCGATAATTTTCCAAAATATTCGTTAACCTTCCATGGTAAACCATCGGGCAACCTCGCTTTTCCAGAATAGATTTTTGTTGTCTGAAGATTGCAGAACACAACTCCATTTACTTTTCCGCGTCTCGCCTCTCTTCAATGCCCGAAGCGCTGAAATTCTCAAAAATGGCTTTTTGAGCGCGTAATTTCAGGTAATCGCGTTGAATTCTGCCAGGTGGGCCATCACTTGTCGCACAACATCCTGACGATAAAATCCACTTTTTTCGGGGCGATATCGCCTGAGCATCACGGTGCCGAAGGCGCGTAACTTGGGTCAAAGAGTGCCATCGACAATGATCGCTGCGGTGAGTTCGGCCCTCTCGAAACTTGCTGAGCCGAAGCAGATGGCGCAACATCAAAGCAACGACCCGCTCAGATCCCCGGATGAGATCGCCCGCAATAGCCAAAATAAAAAAGGCGGAGCATGCCGCTCCGCCTCATCTCAATCCTCCATATGAGGTTCAAGTTGATTTTTTTAGTGATGATGGGGTGAAGATGCCGTCTCCATCACCCAACGCGTCGCACGCGTCACCCAGATCATGCCGTCAAGACATCCTGTTTAAACTCATCCCGAGAATGCTGTGATCCTGCGGCAGGTAGCAGAAATCGATCGTTGTGCCGACTAGTTCCGCCGTGCGAACGATGCTGTAAATTGAGTCAAAGTTGGGATCTTTAGTATTCAGGAAAAATGGGTCGGCAGCGCTCGTCGTCAGGATATTGAGGGCGCTCTCCGTTACAAACAACGCCCGTTGATGTTGTGACAATATTCCCGCAAATAGGGTCGCGCAAATACCGGTGAGGAGATAAATGTTGCACACAGAAAAGCCGTTATGATTGTTTTTTATGATTTACCACCTGTTATCTTCAAGTACGACCCAGGTTACCGGTCCGATTTGTTCCCGGAAATGACATGCGTCGTTATCGGATCGCGTGCCGCGATGTGAGCACCAGAGTGTGGCAGTCATGCACGCCCCGATGACGGGATTACGCCTGGCTTCCCAGACAACTTCACCGGGTAAGGCGTCTGCCGTTCTCTGGATATAAGGCTGCGTATTGATTTGTGGTTGAAGACCGGGGTTGAAATTTGGATTAGGTATTATGGGAGGCGTCGACGCAGAGCCATGAACGTAAGCTCTCACACCGGAAATTGTATTTGCAGCGATCGCGCCCACGGCAATACATTCAGATTGTCTTTCCGCCATGCCGAGACCTGTCTGATAACCGACCACACGAAGAGTCTCGAAAAAATTATACATGTTGTCGCGAGAGGTGACGACGTAAACATAGGCGGTCCCCTCCATCTGCTCGGCAATTCGCCGGGCATATTGGCCCGCATATTCAGGGTCCGTCGTGACAGCGACAAAGGCACTTTCACAGCGATGATTGTAACAGCTTGCACCCGTGGAGTGATCCCGGACATTATCGTCGTCACCCCATGATCGAAAGCCATCTCGAAAAATTTCGTCCGGTGGGCGCGTGTCCACCCTGAAAACCGTGCCCTTATTGGGCACATCATCGGCTACTGCATAAATATTCTGGATTGTAAATATCGATAAAATGAAGATTAATGATAATAATAAACGCATGAAAGTATACTGTTATTTTTATAATGACGGACGTTATACATCATCATTTTTGCCGGAAATTCTCTATTTTTATATTTCATCAGGTGACTGTCATCGTCGCAAATAGGTTTGAGGGCGCCCCTTCCAGTTGTTTTGTCACCGCAAACACACGAAGATGTGCGGCACGTGACTTCCCTCAGGGGCCAGAACACAGCAATTCGGTCCATTGACCCATCACGGTCGATAAGCCAGACTTGACGATCGCCAGAGGTGACGAGGACGAAATCCAGGCCAGCTTGAAAACGTGATTGGCCATTTATCTCATTGCAGCGTCTGGCCCGGTGAAAATCGAGTGTGGATTTTGAAAGATCTGAAATCAACGTAAGTGAAAATTCTCTTCAAAACGTCGTAAATACTTTTATCTTCATTTTCTATTGTATTTACACAGATATTATTTCTCTTTTTACCAATAAAGAGCAAATTAAATCCATGTAACAAACAATGTTGGTGATCTTCGACGCGCGCGCCAACCTGTGCTCGAATTCCACGCGTTCAAAAATCGGTAGCCCACCACCACGGCGCAGCGGTCGCGTCAGACGACATCTCAAAGACTGATGAGACCGAAAGAAGCCGCTTATTGCCGGTAAATTCATTCACTGGCGCAATACCATCGCACAAGTTTGAGAAGATCCTCAGCCGAGGGCGTGATCGGCTTGATGTTTTGCGCCAGAGTTTTTTCAAGCTATGAACGGTCAAATTGCCAGGTTTCGCTGACAAAATGGCAGAAGCCATTTTGTCAGATTATGGGCCTCACGGTCCAGATCGGTTTCAGGCGGCCCATACGTAACGTTGACGCCCAGTATCTGACCACCCATCGTGGTGAGTTGCTGCGTTGTAAACGGACAACCCGCTGCAGCGTGAAAAATCTCGAAGCCGCTTTCCGCCTGGCGATTTGAGAGGAGCCCGTAAGCCTCCTCAATCACCTGGTCAATTGGGACCATATCCGGCCGACCCGTGGCGGAAAGGTTCATTCGGATGGCAGAGTCTCCCAATCGCTTGATCATCACGATAGCATCCACGAAACGGTAAATGCCGAGGCCGTTTTTACGCGTCCAAGCCGTTTTGGAATGTCCGACGATCATGGTAGGCTGAAATATAGTGACGGGCAGACCATGGGACTGGTGCAGATGGTTCAGGGCATGTTCAGCGCACCATTTGGATGTGTCTGATAAGCATTGATGCGGGGATAGGATGTGTGGAGCTCCTCCAGAACAATGCGCCCCCATGCCGCACGTATAAGCTGTTGAGACGTAATAAAAACGCTGGCATTTTGGCGCGACCTGCCGGATCGTCTGATACATCTCGGAGGTGAAACACACATTGGAGCGGAAAGCCGTTGGCAGGTTGCTGTTGAGGAAGGCCTCTCAGCCGCGCCATGCCAAAAAACATCGCTTTCCCCGACGCGTGGATCCTCCAGGCACGTATGTAACGGCCGATGGGCTGGGTCGATGACGACGAGATTTGCCCAGTGAGAGTCCGGGAGCATCATATTAAACCCGTTCAATGCCTCCTGGATCGCGCCTCTCGTCCGAGCCTCATCAAAGTCCCGTCGCGACAAGGCAATGACGCGCCAGCCTGAATGCAGTAACCGGGTCGCCAGTGACGCGCCGAGGAAACCGGTTACACCCGTCATTGAGATTGTCTTCATCTAAACCCCCTCCAGCGAAAAACCGTTTTCCATGAGAATGCCGGACGTCACGACGCGCGTGAGGGACGATTTTTAACCGAGATCACCTTGCCATCATCCTGCACATCAATCATGAACCTGCGGCAGAGTTGTTCGAGCGTCGATATCGACGCCTTCGGACTAGCGGCCACGCGGCAATCAACTTTTGAAGGGTGGACACCCTCCCGATTTCCAACATGCTCTTTGATCGCGATCTGCGATTCCGGGTTTTTCTCCGTCGAGGGGATGGCGTAAACATCCGCAATCGTGCCAGACAGGAAGGCGAGACATTGCACATCCTGAATGCGCAACCGCGTCGTTTCCCCATCCATCTGGCTCAGCCCCACGCCGGGAACATACCGCCGCTGCAGAAATAACCGACGTTTGTCAGAGGGCATCTTCCCCAAAGGGCCCAAATCGAACAGCCGCATGGTCAGGCGAAACCACATCCATAATTTCCCCTCCCGGACAATATCGACGTGTTGCGTGATCAGCCGGTCACCATCGTACCCCCCAAATCGCGCGATACAGGTCACCTCGCCTGAGCCAGGCGTCGGTCCAAAAATCTGGATCTCATCAAAATTTGACGGGAATGAAACGAAATTTTCGCCAATATCGTGGCACCACAAACGCAGCCTGTGGTTAGGGAGGCCATGTAACGCGGCATCAATGAGAGCGGGGGCAAGGACCCCGAGCGGGACGACACCCTCCGACGCATCACATATTGTCAGGCTTCCGCTTCGGGACATGCGCATTTGCCGCACCTTCTGAAAGGCGGGTCCATGAAAGGCCCACTCTGCCGCGTAAGGGTCACGGACCGTTTTGAGGTCTGGCGCCGGCGTGATAGGCTGGGGTACTGCCGGGTAAGCGGGCGCGAAATATACCGTGGCGCTTGCCGCGGCGTCCTCATAGCGCGATAATTTCGGGTTTCGTGCCTCACGCCAGACAGCAAGCATGACCCGCGCCGTTGCGAGATCAAGCTTTGTCAGGCGGGTTCGGATTTTGACGGGGTCAGGGGCTGCGATGATCCACTTCATCGCATGGACATTCTGCAACCCGATGATCTTCTGACCACCGGAAACGCGGCGCGCGGCAGAGGCGATGAGGTCCAGAGTGTACGCCAGCGGAAAAGTGGGCACACCATATACCGGGCGATGATCGCAGAGCCAGTTTGCCTCACTTATATCGACAATCATCCCATCTTCGATGTCTGCTAACGGCATGTTTTTCAGCGGCAGGACGTCCTCGGACGTATCTGATGGCGTCACATCCTCGGAGACGGGCTCATAAAGAGGGTCGACTGTCAGTCTGATCTCCATATCCCATGCGTAAAAGACGCGCCGCCCGGAAGATGAACAACTGAAATCAGCCCGCAAGGTGGGTGCGTTTTCAATGATCAGCAGATCATGCACAAAGATCTCGAAATGCACATCCTCGCTATCCGGCGTGATTTCATCCTTCGATTTATATTTGAAAAAATTTGCGTTACTCGGCTCAAAAACCCACCCATCGCGGTCAATTGTGAATCCACAGGCTGCGAGGTAAAAAGACATGAGTTGAAAGCCACCATCCAGCATCAGGCTCGATGGCATACAGGGATCGCCCTCGAAATGGCGGGCAAAAAACCATTTATCGCGCGTCACGGCCATGAAGCCGCGCAGATAGCCGCGTTTCCAGAAACCGCCTTCTCTGTCGAAAGCCGACACATGATGCATAAGTCGCAACGTGTTTGACGGCAGGCGCGGCGTGTTGACGTGGCGATCCGCCGTCGCGAATTCCGGGCCGAAACAACGACTGACATGCCCGGCCACAAAAGCCTCGATCTGCGCGTTTGAGAAGCTCGTCTGAGCGCTGATGACCTCCGGGGAGGACATGTCGCACATTTGGCGGTGCAGGCGGCGTCGGTGGCAGGAAGAGACCGCGTGACCCGTTCAATTCCTCTTCCGTGAAGAACCCGGCCTGGCCATTTATGATGGAGAGACGTTTATCGCCATTCACCCTGCAGGTTGAGTGAAAAAAGAAAAGCCGCGTGGCGCCCGCGCTGACATGGCGGTCAATGTGGATATCGTGGGACAATATCTCGCCCGCTTTCGGAAGTGCATCGTGGAATGTAATTTCACATCCGAGCAATCGATAAACGCGCCGCCCCTCATTGAACTTATCCACCCCCATCCAGGAAATAAGCAGCAGATCAGCCTGGCCCGTCTCCACCAGCACGCCGGACGCCATGCGCCCTTGATGCATATACCAGCGATCGCCGGAGACTTTCGTCTCACTCCAGATGGACCCGGCGCCGATTTCGCCCTGAGGCGCGTCGATCCCGGTGATCCGGTCCACCAGCAGCAAGGGCGGCCCCGGCATACGCGTCTGTTTCGGGACGTCATCCTGCGCCTCGAAACCCTCACCAAAAAATCTCGAGATGCGTTCTGAAGCCAAATAAATCAGGTCGTTTCGATTAAATTTCGGTCTCGGTAAATGCGCGGTTATTGCCAATGCGAGTTCGGGCGGCTCCCCGACTCTCTTCCCCGCTTCATCCTATCGGGTAATGGCGTTAACGTCCGGCCAATGCATCGGCACTTTGAAAATGGGCGTGTCAGAACCCTCTTCATCGTTCCATCGTTTCGACACATCGTCATCTACACGCTTCTGCCGCATTTCTTCCGACGAGGCACCAAGCACTGCGTCGGATACCGTTTTCAGAGATGGCAGCGCCGACGTAAAGCCAGTTTCGAGACGATCATCGAACATCTGCACCACAAATTGCGTCAAGCCCTGCGCCGCATGGGAGACGCCATGAACCGCATCGTCATGTGGAACGGCATTGAGGGCGCAACTCACATCATCCGGGCCGAAAGCGGCAAGAATATCGCACCCCGACGCCGCCGCATTTTCCCTTGATGTCAGGACCAGGGAAACAACGCCGTCACCAACAATTCTCTCAATACCCATATCCCGCAAAGCCGCGCGATGAACGGGATCACATGAGAGGTCAACCGCGCCAATAATCGCGCTCGAAATTTCCCCGGCAGACAGCGCGCACGGCTATTTTCAGCGCCATAAGGCCGGAAGCCTCCTCCGCCGCGATCGCGATACCGGGGCCATGTATATCCATCTGGCTATTGATGCGATTGGCCACTACGTTGCCAAGCACGCCGATCATGCACGCCGCATCAAGGGGTGGGGTGAAGCGGGTTTTCTTCGCCTTGCAACTTCCTATCGGCAGACGAAGGCGCGTAACATAGCGACTGATATTGGCGTCGGCGCTCATTCCGACAAAGACTCCGATATCCGCTTTGTCCCGTCGCAACCTTTCCGGGAAAGCAGCCCGCGCCGACGCGAACATCAAAGCCTGTTGCGGCAAGACGGATTGCAGATCTTTCAGCGGGAATTTAAGCCCTTTCAGAGTAATCCCGACCTCCGAAATTCTGCCCCTCTCCGTATTTTCAGGTGGCGTGGCTTCTGTGACCGGCGCAGCGCATCGCAGATCGACGCCGACGAGCACGAGGTCGCCCCGCTTCAACTCGGAATGTGCTTCCGCAATGTGCTGGCCCCGCCACTCTTCAATGATGAGATGCGCGTTGCTGCCGCCAAACCCGAAAGCATTGATGCCTGCCCGACGCGGCCCGTCTGAAACCCATTTTTCAGGCTTTTCCAGCAAGTTGAAACGCGACCCCGTGAGCTCAGGAATAAGTGGCCCCATCATGCGCGAGGGAGGGAGCGTCTTATGCTCAATGGCGCCGAGAAGCTTCATGAGGCCCGCAGCGCCCGCCGCTGTCATGGCGTGGCCGATATTTGACTTCAGAGACTCGATCACCAAACCTTCGGGATTTGTGAAGATCTACGCCATGCTTGCGCATTCGGCAGCATCCCCTGTCAAAGTGCCTGTTGCGTGGCACTCAATAAGGTCGATATCGTCAGGGCGAAGTCCGCTCGCGTCATAGGCTGTACGCATCGCCCTGACCTGCCCCTCAATGGATGGCGCGACCAATGTCTTCTGCCGCCCATCATTGGACAGACCAATCCCCCGGATCACGCCCAGAATTCGGCGATCCGCCCGAATGGCGTCCTCAAGGCGCTCAAGCGTAAAGACGGCGCAACCATACGCGGGCACAAGCCCATCCGCCGCCTGGTGGAATGGAAGGGAATCTCCCGATCGGCTCAATGCATTCAGGGCCGCAAAACCCACGTGCAGAAACAGATCATCCGCGCCACTCAAACCGCCAGCAATCATCTGATCCGTCTCTCCATCATGTAGACGGTCACAGGCAAGCTTGATGGCGTAAAGGGACGATGCGCAGGCGGAATCAATCGCGAAATGATTGCCCTTCAACCCGAAAGCGGCTGCAGCAAACTTCACGGGCAGACCGGTACAAAATGCTCGCGCCGCGTGACGCGCCGTTTGTCCGGACCAGACAGATTTCGCAAAATCGGCCGCCCCGCTTGTCGGCAGGAAGAGATTGCCGATGATCGCGCCGCAACGATTCCCGTTGAAATCTCCGCTTTGCCTCAAAGGCGCGAGGGCGTCGCGTGCCGCGTGTAAAGCCAGCGCGTGGGGCGCTCCGTCTGCGCAAGCTGGTCAGGACTGAGAAGATAATCGGCGGGGTCAAACACATCGTCGAACCCGTCAATATAGCCACCGCGATCTGTCCAGCACGTGTCCGGATCACGCGGTTGCGCCGTGCTCAGGTGATCCTGCTTCGGCGTCGCCCTAATCCCTCCGGGGCGGCGCTGATGGCGCTGCCACCTTCCTGCACGAGGTGCCACAGCGCCGCCGCCGTCAACGCCCCCCGGAAGAACACAGCCCCGCCCGATGATGGCGATGGGGGGGGAAATGATGAGTCTGCATCGCAATGTGTTTCACGCGAAACCGTTTGCCATGATGATCACTTCCGCCGTGGTCGCATCCGCATCGAAAACCTCATCCGTCGCAGCGAGCGCGCCATCATCGAGGGGGATGCAATGAATCCCGTGATTCTCGAAGCGTTTCTGCAGGTCAGGCGGCGACTCCGTTCAGCACACTATTGGCCATGCCGTAAGCAAGCTGACCGGGATTGCCACTGCTCGCGACAATGGAGGAGAAGAGGGAGATGAATTTCAGCGGTTCCCTCTCAGTCGATTTCAGCGGGTTTCGTAACCCGAGGACTTTCGTGCGGTAAACACGCTCAAATTCCTCCTATGTCAGGGCAGAAATCTTTTTATCGACGAGTTCTCCCGCACCATGAATGAGACCACTGATCGGGCCCCACTCGGCGCGGACCTTTTGCACGATCTGATTAATCACCGCATCATCCTGGATGTTGACGGAGAAATAACGCACTTCATTTCCCGCATCGGTCAGCTTCTTGAGGTTTTCATGGATCCCCCTGTTTTTCAGGATGGTCGAGACCTTCTTATTGACGAGAGCCGGTGTGGGCCCGTCGCCCCTCTGCATCATATCCTTGATGATCGCCGCTTTGAGATCTTTCTCTGACATCGCACCCTGCGTGGCCGGATTTTCATCAATCAGTTCCTGCCTGCCGAGAAGAGCGATGCACAGCTTCATTGACTCCGTCAGAGATTGCAACACAGCATTTGTAATCCCGCGTGCCCCGCCCGTTACAAGGATGACATCCATGGCCCGTAAATGGCGTGAGACCGGTGGGCAACAGGGTTTATGTCCCTCTTAGTGATGGTTGAACGCTGTCCATCCTCGCGCAGACCCACCCAATTCGTATCCCAACCGCAAAGCAGTTCCAGCTCCAAAGCTGCCGCGATATCGTCCGGCTGGCGGTCACCACATTCAATATCAATAGCTTTGACACGAGCTTTCGGCCATTCTTTCGCGGCGCTGCTGGCAAAGGCCGTAAAGCCTGAGACCCAGGGATGATCCGTCTGACCTAAAAGCCCGAAATCACCCCCTGTATCCTGAAGCGTCACGAAGACGCCGCCGGATTTCTCAAAACGGGGCGCGACTTTATGCGGAACGCCAAAGAGGCGTCGCGCGGCTTCAACCGTGTCGGCAAATTCCGGGTTTTCATGCAGCCCGAAAGAGATGATCACCGTCTCTGCATCTTCCGGCGGCGTGTGTCCGATATCGACAATCAACCCACGCGCGGCCAGGCGCTGGGCAAGCGCCTCATTCACGTCATTATGATCACCGGCGAGGAAGATCTTGCGGCCAAATGACACGCTTTAGAAACGCATGAGGGGTGCAGCTGTGACGGATCGCATCGATCTTGTCAGCGCGTGATGCCGATCATGGCCGTTTGATACGATGCCATTTGAGGTTTTCGCATGACCATTTCTAACGGGTTGTCCCCGGCGCGACGTCGCTTTCCACCCCGCCCTTCCGGCGCGTGCGCTGCCGCCCCGTTGCAGAGGCGCGCAATGATCTGGTCGAGACTCCTCAGAGCGCTGAGTTCTGCCGCATCCACTTCCGGCAATGACGGCACACGCTAACGCAGGGCGGAGAAAATCTCAATGCGTTTGATGGAATCCACCCCGAGATCCGCTTCAAGCTCCATGTGCGTCTCCAGCATTTCCACCGGGTAACCCGTCATCTCGGCGATGATCTCCATCAGAATGCCGGAGATCTCACTCGCAGCGGGGGCCGACGCGGTCGGGGCAGCGACGGGCGCCGTATGAGGCGAAGACGCGACAGGGGCGTCATCGTGGGTCATGGCGCGGCTGGCGGTAAGCAACGACGTGCGTCGCGCGGCGACCGCATCCGGTATTGCCTCTGATGGAGAAGCTACGCGATCTGAGGAGTTACCCTGTGCGTCCTGTGGCTTCACCATATTGGATGACGGCGTTTCGACGGGTGAGCAGGAATGAGAATCCTGATGCATCATATTATCAACTCCATTTGGCGCCGTCTCGACTTGCGGCATCGCAGTCACAGCTTCAGCGGCGGAAGGCGGCACCTTGTCCGTGGGCTTGTGCGCCGGGTCATCGGGCCGCGGCGCAGGCTTTGACGCAGCCGGGCTGCCATGATTGTTCTGAAGAGGGAATTTCGGGTTCGCGCCACTGATGGGGACGGTCATCCGACCTTCAACTTTCCGGGCCTGCGCCTCGGACGTCGCAACGTTTTTCCAGAGAGCCGACAAATCCACGTCGATACCGGCGACAATCAGGCGGCCCAAAGCCTCCCAAAGTGAGTCCAAGCCATTCGCGCCGCGCTTATCGAGCGCGATGACCTGATGCGGCTTTTGATTGAGAATCTGCGCGATGAAACTTTGCAGAATATTCCCCGGCCCCACCTCAATGAAAATCCTGACACCGGCTTCATACATGGCCTCGATCTGGGCGATGAAACGGACCGGCATGAGGATTTGGCCCGCAAGATATTCCCGGTAATCAACCGCATCCTTCGAAGTAGATGAGGTGCCCGCATTGTTGAAGATCTCAATACGCGGCTTGCAAACGCGGAGTAGATCCGTGAAATCAATGGCATCGGCGCTGTAAAGGGCAGAAAGCTCCCCAAGACCACCCCCCCCCCCGCCACAGCGTATGGTGCGACGCCAAGTTCTTTCAGCAAGACAAGCAAAGCGGCCGACATGACGGCCGATCGCGGGCTGGACAACGGAAGTGTTCTTGAAGGGAACGAACTTCGATCGCTCCGCTTCTTCTCCGAAACCGGGGCGGGGGAAGACTGTGTCGCGCAATTCCGGGTTGACGTTTGCTGCCGCGTCCCAGATCGCTCGCGCGACATCGAAATTCATGGCGATATCCGCGCCCATGGAGGTGTATTGGCTTCCCTGCCCGGGGAAGACAAAACCCAAATGACCTTCCGGCGCACCTGTCCCGTAAAAGATTTTCTGAGGCAGCGCCCAGCCCTGGCCGGGCGTTGATTCGATTTTCTCAATGGCGAGGGCGAGCTTTTTCTTCAGATCGGGAAGGTCGGACGAGATGATCGCGATGCGACAATCCTGCCGTGTGTAAGCGTTGTGCGATAAGCGCGCCATCTCGTCGAAATCACCGGAAGCGCTTTGTAAGGCGCGCGCTTTTTCCACAAGTTGCGATGTATCCGCCGCTGAAATAACGAAGAGCTCGCTCTGCGCATAACGTGTTTTGGGCGACGGCGGAGATGTGCCTTGATATTCCTCCAACGTAACATGAAAGTTGGAGCCCCCGAACCCGAATGAACTGACTGCCGCACGACGCGGATGACCTCCGGATGTAATCCAGGGGCACGCCTGCGTGTTGAGGTAGAACGGGCTTTCCGCAATATGAAGTGCGGGGTTGGGTTGGCTGATTTTAATCGTGGGCGGCAGGATTTTATGATGCAGCGCCATAACGGCTTTGAAGAGCCCCGCCGCGCCCGCCGCGGCCTTTGTGTGCCCGATCTGCTACTTGACGGAACCAAGGGCGCACCATTGTTGGCGACCCTCCCCAGCTTCGGAAAAAACAGCATTTAATGCCGTGAATTCGGCAGCATCCCCCGCGATCGTGCCGGTCCCATGGGCTTCGACAAGCTCGACGGTTTTAGGGCCATATCCGGCAACGTCGTAAGCGCGGCGCAAGGCCTTCATCTGCCCCTCAGGGCGCGGCGCGTAAATGCTTTTGCTTTTACCGTCTGATGAACTACCTAAACCGCGAATAACCGCGTAAATATGATCACCATGCGCCTCCGAATCCTCCAGGCGCTTCAATGCAAACATGCCCAACCCCTCACCCAGGAGGGTGCCGTCGGCTTCCGATGAAAATGGGCGGCAATTCCCCGCGCGGGAGAGTGCCGGGGTTTTGCTGAAACAAGTCTACATGCAGACGTCGTTCATCGTGTCGACGCCCCCGGTGATGACGAGATCTGACTGATTGGAAATCAGCTCATTGATGGACATGGAAAGCGCGGAGAGACTGCTGGCGCATGCCGCGTCCGTGATGCAGTTTGTGCCGCGCAGATCAAACCGGTTGGCAATCCGGCCCGCAATGACATTGCCCAACAGGCCGGGAAAGCTGGATTCCTCCTAAGGAGGATAACGGTCAGAAATATCCTGACAGATCTTTTCCGCCAGCGCATCATCCACGCCGTTTTTCCGCAATGCATCGCGCCAGACGGGCCTTTGGAGGCGGCTTGCCAAAGTCGTCAGGAGCTCCTACCCCGAGGTGACGCCGAGTATGACACTCGCGCGCTCGCGATCCATCTCTGAAAACTACCCCTTGAGAGCGTCATCAAGGACGGCATGCGCCACGACGAGGCCCAAAATCTGAGACGTGTCGGTGACCGGCATGATTTTTGGCGGCATGCCGTTTTTCAGGGGGTCAAATGCGACCTCACTGAGGAACGCCCCTCTTTTGGCGTAAATCTTATCCGGGGATTTCGGGTCAGGATCGTAATAATCGGCGATTGACCAATGGGTGAAAGGTATCTCGGTGATGAGGTCCCGGCCTGCCAGAATATCCTTCCAGAAACCATGTCGGTCTTCAGATCCGGGAAACAGGGTCGCGACGCCCACAACAGCGATTTGATACGGATATAACATATTGGATTACCTGCGCGGAGCAAAACTCGGGGGGAGATGTTATTGCGACGGGGTGGGCCGCAAATTTTCATCTAAAGGGACGGGCCGGAAGCGCGATTGATCCGGCGGAATGTGCACGCCGTAGAGGCGGAGTTGATTCAGCCTTTCAGTGAGCATCGCACCGAGCATCAGGTTACGCCCGATCTGCGCGACGCTCCGCTGTGACGTATCTTCTAGAAAGGAGCCCTCAGCCCAGTCATTGAAGGCGCCCATTGCCGGGCCGCACCAAATCTGATAATCTAGCCCGCGTGATGTCTCACCCTGGATCGCCCAATGGCTTGCGAGGCCCAGATATCATCTGAAGGTCAAAGCCATTTGATAACGGGGATTTTTCAATGCCCGCTCGACTTCCTTCGCGTTTCGCTTTTCCCAGAATTTGCGTGTCTCGTCCCAGAACTCCGACAGGGACGCATTGAAAATGTCCTTCTCGATGCGTTTGGGTTGATCTTCGGGAATATCGGAGAAGCTGGTGTGACGCTGATAAAGATCGAAGAGTTTCTGTGCCCGTATGGCAAACATCGTGCCAGATTTCAGGACCTGCACTTTGGCCCCGATCTCAAACATATCGGCTGACGGGGCCATCACCATATCCGTCGCCTTCGCTTTGGCGAGTAGTGATTTGACGCCAGAACTAATCCCGGCCTCAATGGTCGATTGATTGACGGAGCCGGTTAGGACACAATCAGCCCCCATCGCAAACGAGGCTGCAACCGCTTCCGGCGTCCCCAGGCCACCAGCGGCACCAATATAGATCGGATTGCCGTAAGCGAATTCTGTCCGTAATTTTTCCCGCAAACTCAGGATCAAGGGCAGGATGACGGTGAGAGGGCGGTTATCCGTGTGGCCGCCTGAGTCTGCTTCCACCGTGATATTTTCTGCTATAGGCACCTTTCGGGCGAGGCGCGCCTCATCTGATGTCAAGGCACCTTCCGCAACAAGCGCATCGAGGATGTCCGAGGGGGCGGGTGAAAGGAAGATCCTGGCGATCTCGGGTCGCGAGACTTTCGCAAAGACGAAATTTTTTCGTATGATCGCGCCATCCGGCCCCTCCCGCAGTCCTGTCGCCGCATATTGCACCACGACTGCGGTGGTAGTGGACATGAAAGCCGAGGCCGAGACACGCTGGACATCGTGCTTCAGGAAAAGCGCGACGAGGGCCCTCTCAAGGGTTTGGTCACCTGGCGCATGGATGAGATTGACACCCCATGACTTCTGAGACCCTAAACTCTCCTTAAAGCTGATAATGGCCTTCTCAACGGTTGCGGGCGACAGGCCCGCTGCGCCGAAAAACCCGAGCAGGTCCGCCTGAGCGAGGCTCTTCACCATCGCTTCCGACGCAATCCCATTTGCCATTTCGCCGCCAATATAGGGGTGACGAATATCATGCGCGTTACAGAAAGCAGCGGCGCCGAGTGTTTGGTTACGAACATCGGGAAGAACAGCGATGACCTTACTATTCTCTAAACGCTCGGGCGTGATCGATTTTTCGTTGATGTAAATGATTTTATCCGCCGAACTGAGCAGCCATATATCTTCTAAAACATCATAATTAAAAAGTCATGATTTAATACAAATCATGCTGTTGACTTGAAAATTAAAATATTATCGCGGCGGCAATATTCCGTCTCAACTGATCATATTCATTCGATGGGTTTCGAAATCGTAAATTATGCGGCAACTAATTTAGACTTCACAAAAATTTGTTCGATTGGCAAAAAAAATCATGCGCCAAATCGATCCAGAACGAACCTGAGCAATCAGCCTGGAATTCGTTAACGGAGCATGTTCCAAATGGTTGTTATTTTTTTAAATATCTTTTTATTTTAAGGTACACACCCGCCTAAGAGGGGCGCTTCGATCGACCCCCTCGAGTGAAATCGTCGACGGAACGCATCATTTTGGCTGGACGCCTGAGACAGCGACGTTTCAAGAATGCGCGTGTCAATCCGGACTCGCCGGCACCGATCGTCCATCGGCCCGGACGATCGTCCGGGCACGAGGATGGATCTTTCCAATCCGTAAAACCGTCTATCAGGCTGCGGCGATAATGAGCCCGGACGGATCCGGGGCGGTCAGCGTCAGATAAGGCCCTTGCTGTAAAATGTGTATAAAAAGGAGAGTGGTTGACTTCAGGTCAGTGAGGCATTCAGATAATGTCAGAATGGCCCGCTCATTTGTCCACCTTGCAGCGGAATGCTGAACATTGTGCCACCCTTCGCCATCATCGGTGAGGTGTCAGGTCATCCGCGTCATACGCCACGCCTCAATCAGATGAATCTCGCCGACAAGCACGCTAAGCATACGGCGATCATCGACATAGGGCCCGATAACATCACATGGACGGCTTACCCGTCTCACGATATGCAATTTCTCAACGTAGCGCGGCACCTTGAACACATAACCATCCCGGCGGCGCGATAATGGGAAGATCTCCCCACCTCCCGGCAAAACGAGGCGCAGCGCAGCGTCCATCGTCAAAGACCGCGCCGCGCCAGCTGGACCCGGCATGGCCAGCAGACGCTCACAGAATGGGTTACGGCCCGACAGACGCTGATAAACAGGCTCAACCTCCGGCTCGCCGCACGCGCAGCGGCGCAACAAGATCATCAGCCCTCTTCGGTTTCAGAGGCACCACGCCCATGCCTTCCCGAAAGCGCGCGCGATTACCCGTATCAAGGTAGGTCTCCGTCAGTAAACCTGCCGCGCTGATAATCGCGTGTTTCTCTGTCTCAATGTGATGAAACCGATAAAACGGCTTCTCTCGCTCATAGGTGATACTCCCACCATTCACCAACATGCGGACAGGTATGAAACCACCATCCACGAAAACACAATGTTCCGACGTCAGCAGAATATCTTCAAACGGGACGTCATCTCCAAAAGCACCGCGCGCGATGCGCACTGCGTACCCCGAGAGAGGTCACCCGGGAAGTCAGGACGGCACACAGCGTCCCCCTCACCCACCCAGCGGATCGGTGTCGCGACTTCTTCACCATTCTCGTGCGTAATGACAAGGTCACCCGGCATCAGCGCTTCAACCGCGCGCCAGCCATCGGGCGTCAAAATCTTTGTGCCGCTGAGGAAACACGTTTCAAACTCCGTGCCCCCGGCGCCATCGGGAATGACCGTGAATTTCTGGCCATCCACCAGGTCAGGCCCTGAAATGTCGAAAAGGATAATTTCGCGGGTGTAATCTTCGCCCTTGACTTTATAGACGATGGTCATTTCGCGATTATCGTAATGTGCGTCCTGCACCATGACATCGGCATATTTCAGGGCTTTGAAGTCCAGCTTCACGCCATTTCGGTAGCCTTCAATCGTCACATTGACCCACACCACCCGATCATCATCCAGGAGTGTTTGTCGAAAGGCGATTGTGGCACCACCCTTCGCGACACTCTCATTAACGTTGACGGTTGCCACGGCGCAGAATATATGTCCGAAAGAGACACAACCACCGGCCCCAGGTCAATAACCGGCTCCACATGTTCATTATCGGAAAGGCTGAGGGTCGCCCCTGAGATGACATTGATACGGTCCTCATCATGCCATCCGGAGATGAAACCATTCAGTGCCAGGGTGCCGACGCCCTTGAGGGTAAGTGGGCCGACGCTCATGCCGTTTTTGACAATGATTTCACCGCCGGAATTGGCAAAATCGATCGTGCCGCCGGAGAGCTCCATCGCATTGACGGTTACATCGCCCGTGACGCTTACGGTGCTGGCCTGCTACGACAATTCACCCAGCGTGCCACCCGATAATTTGACGGCGCCCGTATCACCTGCCTGCACGGACAGGCTTGTCATATCCGTGCCAAACACGCTGTCAGAACTGCTTGCGACGGTGACCGCGCCGAGCGTGCCTCCCGAAATATTGATGGCGCCTGAACCGGAGATTGCGAGGACGTCATTTGTGTAAGTAATGGTTTTAACGGTCAGCGTGCCGCCACTGACCGTGAGCTTCTTCCGGATGGTCAGCGTGTTGAAATTTACCGTGCCGCCTGTCACATTGAGGTAATCCAACGTGACAGTATTCCCGACCTCCAAATGGCCACCCACAAACTGCAGATTCATCACGCTCACATGTGGCGCGGTGACATCGAGGGTGCCGTCAAGAATGGCCGTCATGGGAAAAGAGGTCTCGGTGAGCGTCGTTGCGCCCGAATTCCGAGATATACGCGCATGTGAAAAATGCGCGGAATGAAGCCTTCGCGATCTCTCCTTCAAATAATCAAGACCTGTCTTCGATTTATTCTTAGTCTTATGCTGCGTCACTTTATGATCCCCCGGAATCAGCGCGACGTCATTCGATGATAGTCATGAGTTCAAATGAAAAACTTAAGGCGGGAACGGGTAATGACGGCGGGAGAACACCGCAATGACACGCCCCACCCGGCGCCGCGTCACTCAAATCGAGTTCAGCTTTAAGGTCTGGGTCGTTAATGTAACAGTAAGTTTTATTAAAACTTGATTTATTCAGATGTAACCCGATGAAATAATAGCAATTTCGATCACGGACATCAAATAGACATTAAATATCGTTTAGTCTCTTATCTTCGTTATTCACTATCGTGACTCGCTAAATCGCCCTCTGACCGACTTGGATACTCGATGGTCCGAACTTCTACTCACTCAGCTCTTGGAGACATAGTGGGGTATGGATCGCAGTTTTCTCTGCAGGTTCAGACGTGCTCTGGTCCGGGGCAAGCGTGCCGAGACGTGCGCACTTCTCTGAGATGGCGCAGTAGGGTCATTGCGGAAAAGTACTGAACAGCTCGCGTCGCGCCATCATAGAGGCGAATTACGGAGGAGAAGCCTGCCATTTCTGACGCTTCAATTTGAAGTCTTCAGGACGTCAATGGTGGCGCGATGACGAGCATTGCCGCATTTAGCATAGGACTTCCGATTTATGTTGGTGTTCGGGCGCCGGGACGGGGCAGGTGCCATCCTAACTCGGGACGGAGGACGACGTGATGAGTTCGATAAACTTCAAGCATTGATCCAGGACCGTTGCGCGATCTCTTTCCGCTCGAATTTCTTCCAGTAAAGCGCTCAGGTGGGTTGAAATGAAGTTTCTTTTCTCTCCCTCCCACGTCGTCATTTGAGACAGATAAGACCCTTTCCCAGAGGACAAATCGCGTCTCAGATTTCGCAATTTTTCAGCCTGGCTTTCAATCTCTATAAGGCACTTCCTTGCGACTTGCGCTGTCTCCCGCATTTTTGCCTGTCGCTGAATGGACCGAAGTAAACGCGCCGATATAAGTATGAGCACCATCATGCACATGACGGTAACAACTGCGTGGAGGAAGGTCACATTGATCGATTTTTGAAACATCCCTGCCCTCCTGCATATCGGTCCACTCGATGTTCTCATTTTTCTTCCCGCCAATATGATTTCTTATCATGTCGATCTCATGAAGATATTCATGCGGCGATTCTCTGATAATGTCAAAAATTTTAAGAATTTCTCAACAATTTAATCAAGACCAAAATTCGGTATATTTTGTCAGAATTGAAATTCGCATTTCCTGCTCAACTTGTGGATTAGAATTTGAGCTTCTATCGCCTCGATATTGGGCACATTCAAGAATTTCAGCGCCTGCCACAATTTGACATTGCAAATCCGGATTCGCCTCTTCTCGCCCTAAGTAATGGATGGCGTTAGAGATCAAAAGCGTTGAAATGACAAGCACTGATATTGTCCGCGTGGTCGGTCTCTCCCTGCTCAATGCCTTTCGGTTCAGTCTTTTCAGAGTTGCCGGTGACGGGTGAAGCGCGATTCCGCTTGAACGAATCCAACCGGATCTCAGCCATAACATATCGACTATCGTAAAAGCCGCACCGCAGTCGTCACCTGGTATTAAATGGATCGACAGATGTTCGTGATATCAATATTTCTATTATTGATCAGTCATGACCATGGTGACGATCTTATACGCTCTTTTCATTAGAATGTGACGTGCAGACTTCCCTTAAGTCCGCTGTCGGTTGCCTTGACGCCATATTGTCCGAGATAGAACAATCCGACATCGATCTGATCCGTGACCCTCAGGTTAAACCCGGCATCAACGACAGCGACATCTGATGCGAGCAGCGTGCCAGCGATGCGCATTGCCGCGTCGTTGGATGCAGCGAAGCGCATGGGCGCCGCGGGCGAGAGAGAGCCAAAACTGTGTCGGTAACCGATCATGAGACGCGGCATAAGAATGGTCCTGCCAATTCGGTAGAATGCCGATGACCGTAACCCGAAAGTTGAAAAAGTCACGCCCTTCGTGAATGACCGACCTTTGAGAGCCTCAATACTCCCCTTTTCCTGGAAGCTTCCACTTTGGACGCTGACGTAAGATAACCCGGCGAAAGGCTCAAATGCGATTTTTCGGCCGCGCATACGGTAACCGATTTCACCAAAACCTTGAGCCGTTCCGGAGAGGTAATCGGCGTTGAGTTTCGAGCCACTATATCCGTTGAAGTTCACGGCGCGGCTCATGCTCATCATGTTCAACGTATAATTTGCACCAAGGCGCAGATTGATCCGGCCCCAATGATTGCCGCCATAGGCACCGATTGTGACGTTGTTACTATGGCCTAGTGAATCGCGTCCACTTGAAACATGGAAGGAATCATTGCTGTAACCGATCAAGGCGCCGATGCGCGCTGTGCTGAAGACCGGCACATCAGCCCCCATGAGGAAACCGGCGGATATGTGGTTCATTGTCGCGACGTTTCCGTCACCAAAGTTTCGGCCGAGACTGCCATAAGCCTGATACCAGAGGACGAGACGGTCTTGATTGCAGCGATTTGAGGGGGCTTTTTCCGAGAGAGCTGCAGTCTGGATGGATTCAGAAGAGTAAGGCCCGTCGCAATCGGCGCTGCTGAGACGTTCTGCGACGGTCTCACGCAGCATAAAGGCATCTTCAATAAGCGCCGTAACGGCAGAAGCATGGATCTCACCTGACGCCGCATTCAAGGCGCTGCGCGCATCGTTGATATCGAGCCCTGCGACCGCCAGTGACAACACGTTACCGGAAGGCAAACGGTCGAGTGCCGCGCCTGACGCGAATTCATTGCGCGACCGACTTAAAATCGTGAAGCTGGTATTATTTCGGTCAAGTGCCACGCCAACGAGGTTATTGGTATAAAATAAACGAGGATCGAGAAAGATATATTGACTGCCGAGGTTGGCTGACAACAGGTCGAATTGACCAGAGATGTTGCCGGTTGCTTCAATGAGCCGGTAGACCTGATTAACCCGAAGCACTGAACCTGGCGCGACGGTGAGGGCCGCAATTCCGCCTGTGAGACTGACATTACCGCTTACATTGGCGAAGCTGCTTGCGAGGATATTGCGGTTGGATCCGTTGACATTCACCGATGAGCCGATCTCCTGCCCGGTGCCTGTGGCAGAGAATGTTGATCCAGCGCCCATGCTCAGTTCGCCGTTTATCGATATTGTGCCGACGGCGCCCGGCCCTGCCGGCGCAAGGGCGCCCCCATCGCCGATGGTCGTTGGCCCGACGCTGCCTGTTCCATAAATTGTGCCACCATTCTGAGCGTTGAAACGGGCATTGGACATATCACCGCTGATCCCCAATCCACCGGCGAGGACATCGACCTGACCATTGAAATCGGGACTGTAACTATTCAGCGTCACATTTCCCGATCCGATTTTCGACATGGCGCCGCTGCCCGAAAAGCTGTTGCTCATCGAGGCATTACTCACCTGATCAATGATGAGGCTTCCGTTGCCACCAATATTGATCCCGCCAGAACCGAAGCTTGAAGCGGTGCCCTTCAAGGTGCCATTGGCAACAGACGTCCCTCCTCCGTAACTATTGCTGTTGCTGAGCGTCGTTACAACCCGTACCCGCGTGGGTTACGCTTCCCTGCCCACTGATGGGTTGCGGAATAACGTTATCATTGCTGAGGTTGATTGTCAGATTGCCATCATTGACGATGGCAGGGCTCGCGGTAAGACGCCCCGTCGTGCCGCCATTGCCAAGTTGCAACGTACCGCCATTGATTATAGTGTTGCCGCGATAAGTCTGGTTTTGCGAGATGATGAGCGTACCGGCATCGACCTTCTGTAAAGATGTGCCCCATCCACGAGACGATCATTAATAACCGTATCGAGGTTCGCGGTGATTGGTGATCCTTGTTGTGTTCCATCGCCGACGCGCATGATCATTGTGCCTGAAGCCGCGTAAATATCGTCGCCGGTCAAACGATAGATGCCGCCATCATGGTTTGCGAATTGCATTCCTTCGGCGGTCACTTTGGATATTGTGCCGTTCGCGGTCGTGTCACGCACGGTCACGGTGCCGGCTTGCGCGGCGAAGATCGTGAATGTGCCAGATGTCCAGATATTATCAATACTGCCGGTTGTATCCATCCAATTGGCATTATCGGTTGTCCAGGTTCCATCGCCACCATTGACGGTGCCATTTCCCGGCAAACCGCCACCTCCCGGTGACACCGTGCTCCCGCCGTCCCAGAAAGGCAGAACACTGTCGATGACGACGAGATTGATTTCGTGGTCAATACTCGTTTGAAGAAGAAGCTGCGTATCCGGCGCCGTATCGACCGTGCCGAGGCGGGCATTGGGGGTGGATGATCCATTAAGCACCGGAAAGAGCGCCATTGTACGTGTAGATACGGTAGATGCCGCGACCGAGACCATTGGAGACGGAAATGGGCGTGTCGGTGTCGTCGACATTCGTACCTCTCACATTCACGGTCCCACTAAAGACGAGGTCACCCTTGACGATGGCGAGGTCATTATATTGACCACCGACAACATTGGCCTGACCAAGATCCCAATTTTGGATCGCATTGTAGCTGAGATCGAAATTTCCGTTGATGGTGAGCGTTGCAGCGTCCGGCTGGGTTACGCCCGGCGCAACGGTCGCGTTATCGGCAATCGAAACATTCCCGCCGATTATACCGCTACCGGTGAGCTGGGCGTCAGATTCGACGATGGTATCACCTGTTGCGGCAGACTGGTCACCATTGATTTGCAGCTCACCGGCTGAGACGGTTGTCGTGCCGGTATATGAGTTATTTCCCTTAAGGATCGTCGTTCCCGTACCTGTCTGATTGAAGACGCCAGCGCCGGAAATGACACCATTCATTGTCACATTGTTACTTCGATTGACCGTGAGAGTGCCGTTATCAACAACATTGGAGTCACTTCCGAACATACCGGAAGTACCGCCTGTCCCGAGGGTCAGGCTTGCACCATTGCCGATTGTTGTCTGGCCGGAATAGGTGTTGTTGCCCGTCAGGGTTTCCGCACCTTCCTGTAATTGTCAGCCCGCCTGAGCCTGTCATAACGCCTGCAAACGTATCCTGCCCGTTGTTCAGGGTCAGAATGCCATCGAGCGTGGCATCGCTGTCACCGCTCAGGGAGTTGGCAGAGGCATTGTTTGAAGTGACCGTGAATTGACCGGACTCAGCAGCAAGTGAACCCCCGATTGAGGCTCGGTCGAGGGTGAGCGTTCCATTATTCGTGACATTACCGGTGACATTATGACCGTTGCTGAGTGTCAGCATACCATTATTGGAAGCTGACGCAACTGTTCCGCTACTCGCTGTGAAGGTCGCGTTTTGCGCATTGGTAATGGCACCCGCCTGAGAATTACTGAGATTTACTGAACCACCATTATTGCTGACGGCTTGGAAGCTTGCATCCTCGCCTGTTAATGTGCCGGTATTTGTTGTCGCGCCGCTGACAGTGCCGCCATTAACGTCAGTCGTGTCCGCATTCGTGAGCGCACCAGCGATGGCACCAGACAAGGTTAAGCCTGCGCCGCCATTGACGGTTGTCGCGCCGGTATAGATATTTTGGCCGGAGAGGCCCTGTGTACCGCCGGAAATGGTCAGGCCACCAGCGCCAGACATCACCCCCGCATAATCATTGCCAAAGGAGGCATTGGCGTTGGTGATCGTCAACGTGTTCTGTCCGAGGATTGTGCTGCCGTTGCCGTCGAGGGATTGGATAGAGGGCGTTGAACTGGAAGCGCCAGAGACACCGAACGTCCCATTATTATGTACGCCGCTTGACGCAGCGCTCGCGCTCGCGCCGCTGAGCGCCAAAGTGCCGTTGCTGATGGATGTAGCACTCGTATAGCTGTTATTGGCCGTAAGCGTTGTGGTGTCCGTGCCGAGTTGCGTAACGGCGCCCGAACCTGAAATGTTGTTTGCGTAACTATTATTGTCTGATCTGTTAAAGGCGAGTGTACCGTTATTGACGCTTACATTATCGATCCAGCCTGTCGTGCCGCCCTGACCGAGCTGAAGCGTGCCACCAGAATTGATTGAGACATTTGTTTGGCTCGACGACTCATTGGCAGCGAAAACCAGCGTGCCACCATTGACATTAACCGCAAGGTTTGAACTCAGGCTTGAGAGGATAGATGGCACATTAACGACCCAGGTCCCGTCCCCGGTCTTATTGAGTGTTCCAAAAAGACTAGTCGCGTTTGCGAGTGTATTGGACCCGCTGGAACCGGTCAGGTTCAAAATCGATGGATCCCCGCCGCCAAGTATACTCCCGTTAAATGTCGATCCATTATAGAGGGTGACGATGTTTACAACAGCCAATGAAGGTCTAAGAGAAATATTTCCGTTAACGACGCCACCTTCAAAATTCGTAAAGTGGATCGGGTTCGCAACACCGGTGCCGATAACGACATCTGTTCCCTGCGCACCTGAAGCCATTGTCCCGTAATTATTGATGGTGTTGGCAACCGTATTCGTCACTGAGTTGTTCGTTTCAGCATAAAAAATTGCACCCCCGCCGGTCCTGAGCGTACCGTAATTATTTACGATGTTGCCACCTCCGATCGCGCTGATCCAACCTGTATTTTTGGCCGTGTTTGTTTGAACAATACTTCCTGTAGATGAAATGTTCACGACCGTGTAATATTTGAATTCGACAACGTTTCTTCCCTCATTCCATGGCCCCTACTATTTCCGGCACTTTGCAATGATCCATTGACATTGATTACATTCGGATTGCTTGCGGACGACCCGGAACCCGTACTTACACTCATTCCAGAGGTATTCACCAACGCGCCGGAGGCGATATCGAGAGTTATGATTGTGCTGTTCGGACCCGTGCCGATAGTCGAGGTGATTGACCCCGTACACGTCACTGTGCCCGACGTCCCATCACATGCTGCGCACGCTTCACGCGGCAAAAGAAGAATGGCCAAAGACAAACATGTCATCAGACAAGAAAGGTATTTAGTTCGATCAATCAAACTCATCTCAGATGGCCACATCTTATTGTTGTGCAAGACCAAGACGTTCCTGATCATGCGGAGGGAACGCATTCCTTGCTTCTCACGCGAGACCCTGAAACGTTTCGCCTGAAACAAAAGTTTTCGGAAAAGCCGTCCAGAACCGGGCTTTCAGCTCAAATATGACGTTTGCAATGAAACGCGTGGCAGAGGAGAAAGCCTCCGACCCTATGTCTAAACGTGTTGCGGCCCGGTGCTCATCATCTCGACGGGCGAGCATGATCTCGATGTATAAGCGTCAACTGCATTTGCGCCTTTCAAATTCTCAGGCCTTTCCAGAGATTTCCCACCTTTGGCCAAGAGCGCGATCACTCTTCCTCTTAAGCTCGCCAATACCCGTCCTGACATGGCGCTCATTCCGTGACGCGATCTCGCCCAACAGGGGTCACTCGGGACGCGCCGCCACGCGGCCTCCCCTTCAATGCCTGGTCGGCGGGTCAAAATGTTCGCTTTCAAGCCCGGAGAGCCATGCGCGCGCCTGTTCTCAAAAGCTGGGCGCGCCTTGGTAGACCCGCGCATTTTTCAATAAGCGTATCGACCCGCTTCACTCGAAGACTCGATTTACTCCTCCGGAGACGATTGGCGCATCTACAGGGCCAGTCAGGCTGGTGATGAAGATGTCTCGCCGAAGAACTGGCCCCACCCGCCTCAAAATTCGCGCCAGATCGAGCCTCATTGCGCCCGTCAGGCACCGGTCACCCCCCCCCCCCCGCAACCTGCCCGTGGCGTTGCGCCGAGTGCGAGGCGGTTTCATGTGACTTTCCGACGTATGTTTTGCAGCCTTACAGAGCTGAACTAAGGCCCAAACAGGCCCCCACGGCCGAAGCCCCCCTGCCGGGTTAGGTCCGTGACACAACAAATTCCCACCACAGACCAAAACCCTTGCAGCGTCTAGCTTCTCAACATAAATTTCGCCGGGAAATATGGAGCGGGTGAAGGGAATCGAACCCTCGTATGCAGCTTGGGAAGCTGCCGTTCTACCATTGAACTACACCCGCATGGGCGTTTACCTACATGAAACGCCTCATCCGCACAAGCGCGGCGCAAGGTGCATTGACGTCGCCCACGAAGCTTGCTCATATGGAATTGTCACGCACCTGATGCGATGACCCTCGTCATTTGGAAGGCCGGCTTGCAGCGAGGTAAAATAAATTGCGCTAAAGAGGTCCGCATCACGTAAGTGATCTCGGCTTTCCACGACCAGAATGGCGTCTAACGCCCATTTTGGAGTATTTCCTGTTATGAAATCCCACAAATTTGGCCTGACAACATCTCTCCTCCATGCGGATCTTGACCGCACACCGCATGGAGAGACAAGCGAGGCCATTTTCCTGACCTCCAGCTTTGTTTACGATAGTGCGGAGCAGGCCGCCGCGACTTTCAAAGGGGAGGAAAATCATTTCCAATATTCCCGTTTCGGTAACCCGACGACGGATGCTTTACAGGATCGTCTCGCGCGGCTTGTAAGGTGCTGAAGCCTGCATCGTGACCTCAACGGGGATGGGGGCCATTTCTTCGACGCTTTTAGCGCATGCGAAATCGGGTGATCGGGTCGTCGCCTCACGCGCTTTGTTCGGGTCCTGCCACTGGATCATTGCCACGCTGCTTCCGCGTTACGGAATCGAGACTGTCTTTGTCGACGTCCATGATGATGCCGGTTGGGAAGACGCCTTATCCGTGCCAACGTCAGCCGTGTTGATTGAAACCCCCTCCAACCCGATGCTCGACATCATCGATATTCAGAAAATCGCCGATCTGTCCCATCGTGCAAGGGCGCTTCTGATGGTGGATAATGTTTTCGCGTCACCCATCGGGCAGAAGCCATTGTCACTCGGCGCGGATGTCGTTCTCTATTCCTGCACGAACCATATTGACGGCCAGGGGCGCGTCCTTGGCGGTGCCATTCTGGGAAAGGCGGATTGGATTAAAGATGTCGTGCAGCCTTTCACGCGCAATACGGGTAACAGCCTGTCGCCCTTCAACGCGTGGGTTTTACTGAAAGGGTTGGAGACCCTCCCGCTTCGGGACCGCGCCATGGCGTCAAACGCGGCCATGGTGGCTGACTTCCTTGCCGGGCACAAAGCGATCCGAAAGTTGCACTACCCCGGGCGCGCTGATCACCCCGCCGCGTCTCTCATAAGTCAGCAGATGAGTTACGGCGGCAGCCTCATCGCTTTCGAATTGCAGGGTGATCAAGAGATGGCATTTCGGTTCATGAATGCGCTCAAGCTCATCGCCATCTCAAATAATCTGGGCGATTCCCGCAGTCTCATCACGCATCCGGCCTCAACAACCCACATGCGCGTGCCGGCGGAAGATCGCGCCAGGCTCGGGATTACCGAGGCGGTGCTGCGCCTTTCCATCGGGTTGGAGGAGAGTGAAGATCTGATCGCGGATCTTGCCCAGGCGCTAGAGGAGATGGATCATTAAAGATTCGTTGCATTCCATCGAACTTAGAAGCTAAAACGCGCTTATGGCAGATCGTGACTCCAGCTCGGGGCTCCTCCCGCAAACAAGTGGTGAGTTTTCGGATATTCTCGATGCTCCCCCCGCGTTCGAAGCGCGCACCGGCGACATCGTCGTCACTGTGCGTCCCTTCTGGCTGGATGATCAATCCGCGCCGGATGAGCACCGCTATGTCTGGGCCTACACGATCCAGGTGGAAAATAACGGCACGCAAACCATCCAGATCCTGAGTCGTCATTGGTGCATCACAAATGGCAGTGGCCGATCTGATCATGTTCATGGTGAAGGGATCATCCGTGAGCAGCCGATCATCGCGAGCGGCGCCGTCTTTGAATATACATCCGGCGCCGCCCTGCATACGCCGTCAGGCATCATGCAGGGCACTTACCACGTCATCATTCCCTCAACCGGGCAACGATTTGACGTGCTCGTCCCGACTTTCAGTCTCGACAGCCCGCATTACAGAGCGACAATCCATTAGGATTTATAGGCCGCCCTGCCCTGTGAGCCGGGCCGTCTTAAGTAATATCAAGTCGCAAACAGCATGGCATTTGACGCCTGGATAAAATAAAACATTTATATGTTAAATTTTTGGTATGGAGTGATCGTGATGCGACTCGTCCAGACCACTAGAGTTTTTAAAAAGCTTTAAAAGACGCGACGTTGCAACCAACGCCCTCCGTGACGCGCTCATCACGTGAAAGTCATGTTTTCAATGTGAATTATGTGTTATAGGCGACATTGGTCGTTGATTATTGCGCCGTGTGGGACGTGCCTGACTGGGCCGACCACCTCCCTTGAAAAATAAGGAATTTCGTTTTGAGTGATATAGACCAGGCGGCAGCCGAACCTTCGCACCGTCCGCTCGCGGGGCGGATGCTTTTCGCAGCACTTCTCGCATCAATTGCAGGCTTGATGTTTGGGCTCGATATCGGCGTCATCTCTGGTGCACGTCAATTCATAGCGCATGAATTCAATGCCTCGAATACGGAGCAAGGACTTATCGTCAGCTTCATGATGTTCGGCGCGATGGCCGGGGCACTGGGTGCCAACCCGATCTCGCTTCATCTGGGGCGACGCATGGCGCTCATCATCAGCGCTTTTCTGTTCATTCTCGGCTCTCTGCTCTGCGCTTTTGCCCTCTCCGCCATTTTTCTCATGGTGGCGCGCGCGGTGCTGGGCCTCGCCGTCGGTGTCGCGAGCTTTGTCGCCCCGCTTTACATCTCGGAAGTCGCTGATGAGCGTCGCCGTGGCGGGTTGATCTCCACTTATCAGCTCATGGTCACGATCGGCATTCTCCTCGCATTCGTATCTGACGCGATTCTCGCTTACTGGTCGGCCTGGCGGATGATGCTCGGGATTGTCGCGATCCCCGGGATTCTCTTCTTCATCGGAGCGTTCTTCCTGCCGGACAGCCCGCGTTGGCTGATGCTGCGCGGACGGGAGAAGGAAGCCCTCGCCGTATTGCATGACCTGCGCGAATCCCAATCGGAAGTCGCGCGTGAGGTTGAGGACATCAAGGAACAGCTTGAGATCAAAAAAAGCCAGCGTGGTTTTGGTATGTTCCTGCAGGACAGGAATTTCCGCCGCGCCGTCTTCCTCGGCATTGTGTTGCAGCTCGTGCAGCAGCTGACCGGTATTAATGCGGTGATGTATTTCGCACCCACGATTTTTGAGAGCTCGGGCTTTGGTCAGGATGGGGCTTTGTGGAGCACCGCGATCGTCGGACTCGTCAACTGCCTCGCAACCTTCATCGCCATTAGTTACGCAGATAATTTCGGCCGCCGCAAACTCTTGACGGTCGGGTTTTTCGCGATGGCGTTGGGCATGGGCGGGCTTGCCGTCCTTTTGACAATCGGGGTGGATACGTCTCCGATCCTGCCTTACCTCTCTGTCGGCTTCCTGCTGCTTTTCATTGTCGGGTTCGCCTCCTCCGCCGGCCCAATGATCTGGGTGCTGTGCTCTGAAATTCAGCCTCTCAAAGGCCGGGATTTCGGGGTAACATGCTCGACATTCTCCAATTGGTCGACCAATTTTGTCATCGGGCTGACCTTCCTGCCGTTACTTTCCATGCTGGGCGCGGGGAACACGATGTGGCTTTTCGCCGCGCTCAATGCGGTCTTCATCATCTTCACGCAGAGTTTCGTGCCTGAAACGAAGGATGTCTCGCTCGAAAGCATTGAATCAAAATTGCGCCGCGGTATACGGCTGCGCGATATCGGGCAGTAACCTGGCTCTCTAGCGTAACTAAGCGGGCCGATGTGGTGAAAGCTGCATCGGCCCTTTTTATTTTATGGCGATCGCGCTTCGCGCGCTAACCCCGTTGCCGCGATCACAGAGCGTCATGCGTCACCTCTTGACGAAAGCGGGACAAACAAGCATTGCATGAGCCATGCGAGTAGCCGTCATTCTTCTTGCGGCCGGTACCGGTCGTCGCTTTGCCTCCGGGCTGGAACGCCTCGTCTCAAAAGGCGGTGTATCAGCCTTTTATGGCGCGGTCGGGAATGCGGCGGATCTCCCCAAGCAGTATTGGCTGTTTGATGGCAAGCCAGTCATCCGCCACGCAGCGGAAGCCCTCTTGCCTTTCGCCGATATGATTCAGCCTGTCGGTGACGCGGCGGCGCTCTCCCAGGTTCTTGACGGTTTACCGATCCTCCCGCCTGTGTCAGGCGGGGCGGAAAGGCAAGATAGTGTCCGCGCCGGGCTGGAGGCCCTGGCCACGCTTGAAACCCCTCCCGAATATGTGCTTGTCCATGACGGTGCACGCCCCTACCTGCCGCATTTTGTGACCCAGGGCGTTCTCGATGCCCTCCAGCATTACAAAGCCGCCATCCCCGCCGTTAAACTCGCGGACACCCTCAAACGTGTTGAAGGCGACGTTATCCAAGGCACGATTGACCGGGCGAATCTTCACCGCGCGCAAACCCCTCAGGGTTTTCACTTCCCGGCTCTTCTGGCCCATCACAGGCGGCATGAACGCTCTGAAACCGACGATGCCGCTTTGTTCGAGGCGGCAGGTGAAGCGGTCGCCATCGTTCCGGGCGATGAGGATAATATCAAACTTACCCAAGCGGAGGACCTGGTGCGATTGGAGAGATTGCTGGGCACGCCCCCCTGCCCGCGCACAGGGCTTGGTTACGATGTTCATGCTTTCGCGGATGACCGTGATCTGATCATTTGCGGCGTTAAAATCCCGCATGAACGCGGCCTTGCCGGGCATTCTGACGCCGATGTCGGCATCCACACATTATGCGACGCGATTTACGGCGCTTTGTCTGAAGGCGATATCGGCTATCACTTCCCGCCTTCAACGAATGAATGGAAGGATATGGACTCGGCCCGTTTCCTTATCCATGCGGGGCAGCGCATCCGTGAGCGCGGCGGTCGCCTCATTAATGCCGACATCACCATTATTTGTGAGCGCCCTAAAATCGGGCCGCATGTTGCGGCGATGCGCGCGCGGCTGGCATCCTTGCTGGAGGTCGATATGGCGCGAATTTCCGTCAAGGCAACAACGTCCGAATGCCTCGGCTTCACGGGGCGGGAGGAAGGGATCGCGGCAACGGCCGTCGCGACCGTCCTGCTGCCCTAACCAGGCGGCACGGTTTTACCGCAGCGCGTGAGGCCCCTTCGGCGCAAATTGAAAGCTGGAACCTTTACACCGCCTGACCCGTCGCGCTCAAGGCGGCGTACTGCAGCACGTGCTCTATCTCGCGACGACAGGATGCCTGTCCCGCCTCACGATCACCATCGCGCCCCCAGCGCGCCATCTGTGCGTTCTCTTCGATGAAGGCGCAGGCGATCCCCATATCAACCGTGACGGCACCATAAAGAATGGCATGGGTAAGAATGAGGCTCGCCGTCATGGATGAAAGGACAGAAAGGCCGGTCAGGGCGACATCGTCATAGCTTGATAATTTCGCTTCAACCGTCCCGATAATATCTTTCGCGATGTCGATCGGCGCGATTTCGTCAATCCAAGGCAAAGCGCACTTAAACACCTCCTCAAATTTTTCACGCGGCATCGCGAAAATTTGCGTCTGTGCCCGCCCCAGCGCGCCATCACCATGGCGGTAAAAAAGCGCGTCGGCGCTAAAGATGCCGATTAACTGCGCCACGACCTCATTTCGACGCGGCGCAACGCGTTCCAATTGCTTGGCCGCAAGTTGCGTGATCGGCATGTGCTCCGGGTTGAAAATCGTGTTTTTGCGGCAGGATCGCCATTCATCGGCAATTTTGTCAGCGAGGGCGGCGGAGGGCACAATCAAGCTTGACCCGGCTGGTAGTATTATCGGTTTCCCGTCCAGCATGATGCCCCACTTATCCGCCGCCGCGCGCTCGATAGTGACGTCAGACCAGAAGACCTTACTCCCCCTCACCGGAACAAGCCGAGGCTTTTCAACAGATCTGCCGCGCCTTTTCTCTTTTTCACCGATGCCGCACCCATTCCGGCCCGACCTTCACGCGCTGTATGCAGCCATGCGGGACAGAAATCGGTTTTCTGCTCATTGATCGTAAAGCCGGTTCGGCCATCTTCACCCTGTGCCGCGGTCACATGTGGATTTTCGAGCAATCCCTGCACACGCAGGCGCTTTGAGACACCCGCCCCGGCGACGGAAATGACCGGCTTAATGCTGAAATCGATCGTTTCACTCTCCCGGTCAAATATCCCATGACCTGACAGTTCCACAGGTGCGGCATCCAGTCCGATCAGATCAACATTGAGTTGCGTCGGCGCCACATTCATATGCAGCCCGAAACACCGCACGGGGAGTTCACTCCCATCCAGAAAAGCCCCGACCCCACCTTTAAGGTACGGCCGGAAGGGAGCCGTCCGAATCCGCCCACTCACCATGGAAAGGCCGAGATGGCCCGTCATGTGGCGTCGAAACGCGTCGCGTGTGTCCGCTGGCCCCTGGAGATTACCCACAACCTCAACCGGTCCACTCAGGAAGGGGGCCATATCAAGCGCGCCGAGCAATAACTCCGCCGGAACCGTCACGGGCGACGCATGGAGTGCGAGAGTCGGGGAGGACGTGTCACCGTGATAAACGACGCCGCCCGCCATCATGCCGGTTTTGGCGCTGTTCTCAGAAAGATCCAGACGCCAGACTTGATTGGCATAATCTGCACTGAGTTTGACATTATCATAAAGCTGGTCGCCAAATTTGAGGTTCTTCCCGTTCGCAATGATGGACCAGTCGAATTTATCGGCCACGCCATCAGAGAGACGCTGCCAGCTATCCTGCGCCCAATGACTTCTGATCGCCGCTTCATCCGGCGGAGGCGCAATCTCTGCCACCGTGGCGACGTCTGCCGGTGGCGGAACGGCAGGGGAAGACGTCGCTTCTGATCGCGCTTCCGGCTTTGGCGCGATGACAGGTGGAGGCGCCGTCTGCTTAAGGTTGAGGAAATCAACATGCGTGACGTCAAACTGCGCCTCAACCTTACCGCGTGATGTTGCGTCAGGCGGTAAGGTCACATGGCCCTGTCCGTTAAGGCTCAAAGCGCGGCTTCTGATTTTGAGGCTCTTAACGTCGAGGGAAGTGCCGAAATGCGCCTCCGCGCGGGCGTCAAAAATGGCGTCTTCAAGAAGGATCGGCCCGACAGGAAGGAATTGCGTGCGGCCATCCATATCAAATGACGCCTCCGAACGCCCCGCATGACCATTGACGTGAATTACGCCATCCCGGTCAAAAAAAGCAATCCGGTGCGTGTTCGGCGCCAGACGCGCTGAAAAGGGAAGGGTTTTTTCAAAATGACTATGCAGGGAGTCATTGAGGTCAGACAAAGTCGGGACGGTCGCCTGAATGGCCCAATCCTTCCCGGGGGATGAAATGACAGTCGAGAATTTCAACGCATCCCGCGTATTCCGGGCGGACACGCTGATATTTCGCCCTTCAAAAAAACCGGGCACATGTAAATAGCCAATATCAAGATCCGCCATCTCCAGCGCCAGGGACTGATACCAGGGGCGTTCATCCTTATCCCGACGGGCCGGATCCTCCGAAAGCGGGTGATCACTAAAGACGACCCGCCCGGAAAGCCCCTCGATATTCGGCAGGCGAACATGACTGAAGATCGCCTGAAGCTGCTGCGTCCGGCGCATCCGCGCTTTAATTTCTCCCGACCAGCCGCGCAAATGCATAACATCCCGCAAAGCGCCGGAGTAATTCACCCAGCCATCCTCACGATCACCGGAGCCGAGGATCAGGCCCAACCCGATATGCCAGGGTTTGCGCGGATTTTGAAAGTCTGCGAATGAGCCAACATGACCGCTGAGGCTGAAAGGTGTCTCACCATGACGCGCATGCACTTCAATCGCCGGTGCGTTTGAGCGAAGCCCGTCAAACGTCGCATTCTCTATCATAACCTGCCCGGAGCGATGGGTGAGCTGATCATCCAGGCTGCAAATGACGTTGCGCAGCCTGATCCCCGCAAGATGCACGCGATATTTCTGCTTCTGGCCTGACTTAACGTGCCCATCGGTTGAATCGGGGTGCGCCTCATGCACAGGGTGAAGCATCCAGCTCGCGTGACCGGACGCATCTCGGCGGATGTTGATCTGGCCATTTGCAAGGTCAATCCGCTTGATGCGGAGGTTGTGATGCACGAGGGGCAGAATATCGACCGCCACCCGGGCGGAACTCACCTGCGCCATCGGCGGGCCTTCCGAGAAATCCGGGTCGCGGAGCGTGACATGTTCCAGCGTCAAACCAATTTGCGGAAAAGCCGGAACCCGGACCCCGTCAAATTGAAGATCATCCCCCGTATGCGCCTTGACCAGCGCGATGAGATGCTGCCGGTCGATCAAACGGCTGAGGATGATCTGTGTCGCAACGATACCAATCGCGGCCAGACTCAAAATAACGACTAAACCCGCCAATATGCGCTTCATCATGAACCCGCCTTGTTTTTTGAACGTTTCGCCTTCGGGGTCTCGCCCGCCGCAAATCCAAGGCGGCGGAACGTTTCACTCATATGGGGCGGCAGCGGCGCGGCGACGCTCAACATACCGCCCTCAGGATGCGGGATTTCGAGATACCTTGCATGAAGATGAAGGCGATCTTCGAAACCCTCGATGTGGGTTTTATCCCCGCCATATTTCGGGTCACCCAATGTCGGTGTCCCGAGGCTTTCACAATGCACGCGCAATTGATGTGTCCGCCCCGTCAGAGGGTTGAGTTGCAGCCAGGTCAGTTTGCGCCCCGCCGCATCAACAACCTCATAATCCGTCAAAGCCCGCTGGGCGTCGGCATCCTTGCGGTCCGCCGCCATCATCAATGCGCCCTGCCCGGCCCCCAACTTCACGAGGGGTTGATCAATTGTACCGGATTGCGGGGAGGGTCGCCCGACCACCACCGCCCAATAGGTTTTCCGCACATGGCGCCCGCGAAAGGCCGCCGCCAGTTTCGCCGCCACACCCGGCGTGCGCGCCACCAGGAGGAGCCCCGACGTGTCACGGTCAATGCGATGAACGAGGCGGGGACGCTCCACCTCCCCCTCCCGCAGCCCATCGAGCATCATGTCAATATGCGTTGTGATCCCCGGCCCACCCTGCGTCCCCAGCCCGGACGGTTTATTGAGCACAATCAACGCTTTATCCTGATAGACAACCATACGTTGGATGTCGCGGATCAGGCTGGGGTCAAGGGGGCGCTTCTGCCTACCTTGCGGCGCAAGCGCCCCTGCGGGCAAAGGAGGGATCCGGAGATTCTGCCCGGCAATGACGCGCGTTGATGCTGTGACGCGCTTTCCATCAAGGCGAATCTGCCCCGTTCGACATAATTTTTGCAGGGCCCCTTGGGTAAGAGAAGGATAATGCCGGCGGAACCAGCGATCGACCCTCATCTCGGCCTCATCCTGGTCGATAACACGTGTCATGACACTCATGACCCACGCCTTGCCCGGAGTCGTGCATAATTGTCCAGAACTTTTGTAATTTCGGCCTCATGGCCGCGTGGCGTCGGGCGGTAAAATGTTACGCGCGCCATGTCATCGGGAAAGAAATTCTGACCCGAAAACCCATCTTCCGCATCGTGATCATATTCATAGCCTTTCCCGTAACCGATTTCCCGCATCAATTGGGTGGGCGCATTACGGATATGTAAAGGCGGGCCGAGGCTGCCCGTCTCACGCGCCGTGGCCCGCGCCATTTTATAGGCGGTATAGACAGCGTTTGACTTCGGGGCCGTGGCCAGATGCACAATGAGTTGGGCCAAAGCCAGCTCGCCTTCCGGGCTACCGAGGCGCTCATAACTCTGCCATGCCGCGATGGAAAGTGGCAGAGCGGTCGGGTCAGCCATACCGATGTCCTCCGCGGCAAAACGGTTCAGCCGGCGAGCGATGTAGCGCGGATCCTCCCCCCCTTCCAACATGCGGGCAAACCAGTAAAGCGCCGCATCAGGGTCAGAGCCGCGCAGAGATTTATGCAGGGCGGAGATGAGGTTATAATGCTCTTCCCGGTCCCGATCATATAAGGCGGCGCGACGCGTGAGGATGGCGGACAAAGCCGTTGAATCAAGGAGGGCATCCGTTTTGAGGGAGAGGAGTTGCTCCGCGAGGTTCAGCAGGTAGCGCCCATCCCCGTCCGCCATCGCGCGCAGGCTGGCGCGCGCATCCGGTGTCAGCGGAAGCGTCCGCCCTACATCATCTTCGGTGCGCTGAAGCAGCGCTTCAAGCGCGGCATCATCCAATCGGTTAAGAATAAGAACCTGACAACGTGAGAGGAGCGCACTATTCAGGGAAAAGGATGGATTTTCGGTCGTGGCACCGACCAGCACAACCGTCCCCTTTTCCACAAACGGGAGGAAACTATCCTGCTGGGCACGGTTGAAACGATGGATCTCATCCACAAACAAGAGAGTGCCCCGCCCGGATGCGGCCTGGTAGCGTTGCGCTGCGTCAAATTCCTTCTTAAGCTCCGCAACACCGGAGAACACGGCGGATATTGGCGCGAAACGCAGTCCGGCCTCACCCGCCAGAAGGCGCGCCATCGTGGTTTTGCCGCAACCCGGCCCGCCCCACAAAATGAGGCTTGAAAGGCTCAACTGCATTAACATGCGCGTGATGCGCCCATCCTCGCCAAGGAGATGCGCCTGCCCCACAACGTCACGCAGCCGCGTCGGGCGGAGGCGGTCCGCGAGGGGCCGGGTTTTCGATGTCATATTGGTTTGGGTGCGTCGGGGATCTGAATCCGGCGGTGACGCGGTGCCAAACAAATCATCTTCGGCTGCTGCACCCATCGAACCCTCCCCCATCCCTCACACCGCTTGGTCAGCGTTAAGGCCCTTCACATCACACTCTATTCGTTGAAGGATCGTATCACGCCAGGCAGAAAAACGGAAAACGGATTGGCTTCAAGATGAGGATCTTTGAAATCACCCGTGATCACATAAGTCGCGGCAAAAACGCCCCCTTCTTTTTCCGGGGAGAAGAGATGGCCGAGTTTCGGGAAGCGTCCCAATATCGCATTAAACCCGAAAGCCGGAACGACCGTCCCATGCAGGTCGAGCTTTTCCCGGCGCAAATCGATAAGGCCGCGCAGCGTCGCCCCAAGGGCGCGATTGCCGAAATAACCATCTTGTATCAGGATTTGAGAGGGGTCAATCGTGAGTTTGGCATGAAGGCAATCCAACGCAAAACGCTACGGATTGGTCTTTGACCAATCCGCCAATGCGGCATGGGCCAACGTTTGCAGCAGGCGTGGCGGCTTACGGAAGTTGAGAGCACCGACATCCAGTTGGCCGCGCATCCGCGGGAGGGCCTGACAGCAATCCCCCTCTGTCACACCATCAAAGGCGAGATGTCCGCCTTCAAGCCGATCATAGATGGCGAGATTTTCAAGACTTCTCCCCAGATTTTGCACGCGAATCTGCAAATGCGCGCGCTGCCCCTGGGGTGTGAGTTCCGCACTAAGGGGGAAACACCGCCCGCATATAATGTCCCGCGCCTGACACGTATCCCCTGCCCTGCTGAAGTGATCTGTAAATCCCGATAAATGGCGCGCCCATGATAAACGACGTCATCAGCACGCAAAGAAGCCTGCCAGTGCGCAGCCTCTTGAGACACGGGATGCGCCTTTGGCGTTTGTCGAGCGGCTTTGAGCGATGCAGCATTTTCCGGCGTTTGCAGCCATGGCGTGATGTCGAGCGTCGAAAGCTTGAGGCGCGCATCAACAGGCGTTTCGTGGCGCGCTGGAAACACGATACGGCCCGTCCCTGAACTACCAGCAAGGCGCATTTTATCAAGTGTCAGAATGGAAATCTTGCCATGATCGGTTTGCCCCCAGCCTGACACGTCGATATTGTCCCCGGTAATGGCAAAACGCGGCAGATCCGTTATAACGCGGTTATGAAATTTGACCTCCGCCATCGCCTTGGCGGCCATACCGGGCGGCTTTTGCCATAGGGGGAATGAAATCCCGGCTTCATGCAGGTCGAGCGATGTCTGGAGCGATGCGTGACCGTTCTCCGTCGCCGCGTAATGTGATTTTAAAAGCGCATGACCCCGAAACCAGAATTCCGCATCGGGCAGGATTTTGCGAAGGTCGCCCGGCGTCACGACGGATTTTGCCCGGAAAGCATCGGGCGACGCATCAGAATCCAGCGGGAACTGCATGGCAAGCTGCGCATCGACCTGCCCGGACGACTTCGTGAACGGTAATTTTTTGCCTTTCAGCAATTTTAATTCTGGCTCCGACAGAACATTAATGAAGCCGGACAGGTCACCCACCAGATTGAGTTTGAGATCCGCCATTTGGGAGGCGTCAAACAGTCCGTTAATGCGCATATGCCCGCCCTTCAATCTCAGGAAGCGGCCATTCTGCCCGCCCGGGGCATTGCCGGATGATGTCAGGCGTGATGTCTGCCACCCGCGCAGAAAGGCGATATCGAGCGCATCCTTTTGCGTGATCGACAGATCCGCATCGAGGTAAATGCCCGGCGGGATGGGACGTCGTCAGAAAAGCGTCGCGTCCCGCACATGCCATTTCCCCTCGAGGCCCGCAATATCGAGTTTACCGAACCCCTTCGGGCTGGCGAGCTGCGCCGTGACATCAAGACCCTCCGTCCTGCCCTGCATCAAATTCTGCTCGACCCAGAGCCTGACCGGCGGGATGAACTGCATCGGCCATATCGTCATCAATTGCGGGATTTGGATGGGTCCGGGGAAAGTGGCATGGATGTCACCATCAATATTTTTCGGAGCAGCAAAATGGTCGAGATTGAGCTGCCCTTCCGCCGTGAAATCATGCATCTTTCCGTCAGCACCGCGCATTTGCAGGGAAAGGTGAGAGAGTGTAAGGCGCGCCGCATCATCCACCTCGGTTTTGCGTCGCAGCATGGAGAGGATAGGTCGTTCCGAGTTTGACGCTGCATCCGGCGGGGTTGCGGTGATGGCGGCCATACCGCCCCCGAGAGATAATGCCGGTCCATTTTTCTGCTGAATATGCCCCGAACCCAGCTTCCCTTCTCCATCAATTTGCGTCAGATGAATTTGAGAGTCCGGGAGCACCATCATTGCCGGCCCGTGCGTGCGAAGTGTGACGGTGCCTGTCAATGTGGCAGGCATCTGCCAGCTTGCGGCGGGGGGCAGAAAATTTTGCAAGTCAGCAAGGTTCCGCATCGGCAGGACGCCCTGCCAGATTGACCCGTCCGGCAATGAATGGGTCGTGACTGCAATATGTCCGAGATTTTGAGGGCCGGCACGCACGCCGCCTTCCAGAGCGCCATCCCAGGACAAAGTGTAATGCCCTGTATAAGCTCGCGATAAAGCACCCTGCGCCGCGTCGAGGCTCAGGTGTTTGCCGGAGGCACTGTCGAGGAGGCTGACCGACACATGGTCAATTTTCAGCTCATGCAGGAGGCGGAGGGAGAAAGGCGGGATGGGATACATGTGACGGCGCGCATCGGGCCAATCCATATCAAGATCACCATCCTCGAAAAACCGCAATTTTACGAAACCATGGTCAGCAATCAGAGTGACGGGTCGGAAACGCTTGTGGAGAAGATAGCGCGGCAGGAGACGTATATAAGCGTGCTGCGCTGATACGAGAACATCGCCATCGCGCCCGTTGATTTTGAGATCATCAGCCCAGACGCCAAAGCCCGAAGGCAGGCCGTGCGCCGGACTACGCCAGCCTATCCTAAACCGCGCCGCGGAGAGGCGGTCCGCAGGGGGAGGCGCGCAAAAGGCTCCGTTCAATTGATATCGGGAAGAAACGCGAGATGATCGGGGTAACATCCACCGGGCCCGACCGAAACTGAATGACCAGATAAATGAGACCCAGCGCGGATAGCGCGGCAATCACAAAGGCGCCATAAAGCGCCCTACGCCAGAAAGAGGATGTCCCGGCTTTCACCGATGCCGGTGTGCCACGTTCCACCAATTTAAAGCTCGGAGGCGGTTTCCTTGACGAGGCGGGCATGTTCCGCGGCTTTGACGTTTCGCCATACGAAGCGGATTTTGCCATCGCGATCAATCAGGAAGGAGCTTCGCTGGATGCCAAGATAGGTTTTGCCATAATTCTTCTTTTCAACCCAGACATCGTAGATTTTCAACCCAGACATCGTAGATTTTTGACAAAGCGTGATCCGCATCGCTTGCCAAAGGGAAGGTCAGACTGAATTTTTCAGCAAATTTATCAAGTTTGGGCACCGGGTCGGGGCTGACGCCGATCACCTGAAGGCCAAGCCTCTGTAATTGCGGCAGATTACTTTGCAGGTCACAGGCCTGCGTTGTGCAACCCGGCGTATCAGCCTTGGGATAAAAATAGAGAAAGTAGGGCTGCCCCTGATAATCCGTGTCCTGCACCGTGCGCCCCCCTGATGCCTGAAGGGAAAATTTCGGCGCTTTGTCTCCAACGTCGATCATACGAGCTTCTCCGTCCTGATGAGTGCCCGTTATCTTTAGCGCAGCTGACGATGCCGCGCAGATATCGAGGCGACCCTGGGGCAATTGGCTTGGACGACCCTCATAGCGTAAACCACGTCGAACGCCCACCCTGCAAACAGGTCAAGTTATTTAAGGTTCGATTTTATTTCGCCCTATGTGGCCTGCGCGGACCCGGATCGCGCCCTGAGGAGAGCGCTGAACCTCAGGGTACAGGCTGAAACCATGGTGGGGCGGGCGGCAATTCAGGCGGCGGGGGCGGATAGACTGGGGCATTGATGACATTGATCTGCACCGGCGAAACGACCTGATGCGCGCTTGAAGCGACCTCCATGCCAACAGCCCCGCCAAGCAGCTCGCCAACGACAAGCCTCGTGCCAAGGCCATTGCCGCCATACCAGTAACCCGGCCCCCAGCCCCAACCCCAACCGTCATTGAAAACAGGCGGCGGCGGGAGGGGTAGCCCGAAGCGCGGCCCCCAGAATGGCCCACACGGGCCGAAATAAGGCCACCTTACCGGCCCGAATCGATGGTGACCGCCGCGATGGAATCCGTGCCCGTAAGGTTGCGCCATCACAGGCGAGAACAGGCTGATTGAAAGGCCCAGCGAAGCCACTGTCAGTGTTTTGAGAAAAATGCTCCGCATCATAGGCTCCTGAATGGCGATTGTGTCGCGCGGCATTTTTGCAGCGCGCCGGATCTGTTTTCAGATGGGCGCGGAAACATGCCGGGAAAACGGCAAAAAGCTGTTTATTTTGTGACAAAATGAGTCAGATACATGCCAGCGCACCGCGTGGTAGATGGTTGCGGCGCTTTCCCCGGCATCATCCTCGCTTTCTTCAATGTTTCTCTTTGTCACTTTTGACAGGGAGGGCATTATAACCCGCAGGCACGTCAAAAACTGAACCGGGCAGTTCGCGGTAACTGACCTGTTTGGCGACGAGCTTGCCATTAACGCCATCGGCATCGACCCCCTCCTCCGACAAGATGACACCGTCATCCGTTACACATGCGGTCGCGGCACCGTACCGACTGGTGATCGCCCAGCGCGTGCAGGTCAGCTCCGCTACATTCGCCTGGCCCTGCGGGGTGAAAGCCATGGAGAGATCGAGCATAAACGGGTTTCTCAAACCCACTTTGAGGGAGAAGCGGTTATAGAGCTTCTGCTGATGACGGATCAGCGTGACGAAATGATCTTTGCGATTGAAAATCGTGGTCGCAATATGTTGCGGTCCGTCAACCCGCATAAAATCGCCACCCGCCTTGAAAGATACGGTCACATCCAGAGGTTTAGGAAATTTCTTGGGCTGCACCGCGTAGGTGACTTCAGCATCGCGCATCGGCGTCAAGGATGGATGTTGGGAGGCGGTTCCGCTCTCTTTTCCGACCGCAGGTTTGACTTGCGCAAAGGCCGTTAGTGACGCTCCCGGCATCAAGATACCTGCAATGATGGCGGCACTAAAAGCAGCGAGACATGTTTTTGAGAACATCAGCGGAAAATCCTTCCCGGAAAATTAAATTCATCGTCAGGCCGCGTCGCGGACCTTCAAAGATTGAATCTCCGGCATCAAAGCATCCAACCTGACATCGGCACACCAGACCACGTCGCGTTGAAGTGCCTCGGAAAGGGCGTCCTGGTAATGCGATGCGTCCCAGATGAGACAGCCGAATTACGCAAGGTGCGACGTTGGATATTGCGTGTCAAGCAAGGCGAAGCCCTGTCGGCGAAGAGTCGCGACCAGGTGAACCAGCGCGATCTTTGAGGCATCTCTAGCGCGCGAGACCATCGTTTCACCAAAAAACGCGCCACCCATATGGATGCCGAACAAACCACCCACGAGTTCTCGCCCCGCCTAGATTTCAACAGAATGCGCGTATCCGGTCTCAAATAACGCCAGATAGAGTTTTCTGAGGGGTTGGTTGATCCAGGTCTCCGTGCGGGTTGGATGTTCGGCCGCACAAAGATCCAGGATGCGCACAAAATCGCGGTCGGACGTCACGTCATATCGACCGGCGAGAACCGTGCGGCGCAGGCGCCGGGGGAGGTGAAACCGGTCATTTAGCGGCATCACTCCGCGTTGCGTCGGCTGAAACCAGAGCAAGACATCATCATCCGCATTGTCCACCATCAGGAAACGCCCGTGATGATAACCCTCAAGCATATCCTGCATTGTAAAAGGGCGGGTCCGCTGACATGACGTTTTACCGCTCGCCATATAATGTTATGATGGCACGGGGCCTGGGTCGCAATGGAGAGCATTTTGGAACTAACAAAAGCCTTTCTCGTCTCTTTCTTTTTCATGCAGATGATCTATATTTTTTGCCCGCGCCTGGGGGGATTATGGTTCATCATATCGACAGTAAGCCTTCTCGGTGCGTTGGCAGGTTGTGTCTTTGAAGGCATCCTCATGCTCGGAAAAATCCATCACGTCGCTGAACGTCCCTTCACGCACAGCCTCGGCCATATGGTCAGCTGTTTCACGCACGCTCATGCCATGGGTGCGCCCCAACCGGCGGATCGTAAAATGTGCCCGCGCGAGTGAGCGGTAATGTGCCAGAAATGCCGCATTCAACGACGCACCGCAAAGCGCACCCGCGACCGGCATCATCTGGAGGGCAAATTTGCGCGACAGGCCCATCCCGTAATGAGACGCGACCTCTCCAATCAGCATCACAATCGGCCGCCCCCGCATCAAGGCGCGCGCGGAAAAGAATCCGAGTTCACTCTCCTCACCCTGCGCCGTCGAGGCGAAGCTCCGCAGGGTAAAGACTTCCAGACACGCCCGGCGCGTATCCGGGTCGGACAGATCCTCCCCCTCCTGCCGGGCGATATTGGCGATTTCACGGATAATGGTGAGGGTGGTGAAACCCACATCGGGCAAAAGGCCGAGCGCCCCACTAAACCCCCCGACCGCGCCGGATATCGCCACCGCAACCTGAGCGCCCCCTTCTCTGAGGCGATGACGCGGACGCGCCGCGGGCTTTGACATTCCCATAATCGCGACATCAAAGGCACGGGTGATGGCGACTTCCGCAATGCCCTGAAACTTGGCCTGTAAAGACGGTGCAAGCCCGATCCCCTGAAGGCTCAGCCGGGCGGCCTGCCCGATCGCGCCGCCCATGAGATCAGCCAGCCGGACAAGTAAACCGCGGCCTTTTTCAACATCGGCAAGGGCGCCCTGTAATTGCTGCAATGAATCGGCATCGAGTTTCGACCGGATGACTGCAGAACCCGGTGACGACGCATCAGATGACGTCATGGCGCGACCCTCCTCAATAAATATGTTTCGATAGTAGCACGGTGCTGAGCCGGATGCACACGCCACCACGGTGAAAGAATAAATGATGCGACCTTGCATCATCGTGAAAAGCGACGATGTTTTATGTCTCAGTTGTTGAAGTTCCGGTCGGTACATTCATTGACGGAGGGCTTGTCCCGCGCCACAAATTCAAACGATCGTCGCCTCTCCTCGACTCGCGCCCACATTTTAAACAAAAACGACGTGAAAAGGCCGCCACGACATGAATCGAGACGTTAAAAGCCAGGGCATCCAGACAGTGAACCCGGCAACGGGCGCGGATCTCGCCTTCCACCCCTTCATTGAGGATAATGCGGTGGATGGTGTACTCCAACGGGCAGCCCTGGGCTTTGAGACGTGGCGGGATATGGGCATGACGGCCCGGCTCGAGCTTCTGAAACAATTCGGTGCCGCGATTGAGAGTGCCAAGGAAAATCTCGCCCATCAGGCCAGTATTGAAATGGGCAAGCCAAATCACCCAGTCTTTGGCGGAGATTGACCGCTGCGTGCAATTGACGCGCTGAATCGTCGATCATACGCCCAAAATCCTGACGCCGCGGAAAGTGAATATACCCACCGGGCGCGCCTGGCTCCGTTTTGACCCGGTCGGCACTGTTTTTGGCATTACGCCCTGGAACTTCCCTCTTTACCAGATCATTCGCGCCGCCGTGCCCATCATGGCGGGTGGCAATGGCTACCTCGTTAAACCCGCAGAATGCACCATGCAATGCGGCTTGATGCTGAATGATATTGCCGCGTCCGTCGGGATGGGTGACGTCTTCATTGCCGCGAATTTCCGGCGTGAACATTCCCGGCAGATCATCCATGACAGGCGCATCGCCGGCGTCGCCCTGACGGGTATAGTGTCGGGGCGGGCCGTGCCATCAGCCAGCTTGCCGGTGAGGCGGGCAAAAAGACGGTTATGGAATTGGGTGGGTCCGACCCTTTCATCATTCTCGCCGATGCCGACCTTGAAAAAGCCGTCGACGGCGCTGTGGCATCGCGATTCGGAAATGGCGGGCAGGTTTGTATCGCCGCGAAGCGATTCATCGTCGATGAGTCGATTGCCGCTGATTTCACCGATCGGTTCGCCAAACCCATCGCTGCCATTCAACCGGGCGACCCGCTCGATAGTGAGACTTTCCTTGGCCCGATGTCGCGCATTGACCTGCGCGATACCCTGCATAAACAGGTGAAAATGGCGGTCAAGGAAGGGGCGAAACTTGTTTTGGTGGGAGTTCAAAACCGCGCCAACCCGGCGCCTGGTATCCGCCTATCCTTCTGACGGACGTCACGCCGGAAATGGCGTGTTTCCGGGAGGAGCTCTTTGACCCTGTTGCCTGCGTGATTGTCGCGAAAGATACGGATGACGCCATCAAATTGGCTAATGACAGTGATTTCGGCCTGTCATTCAGCCTTTGGACGAAAGATCTCGCAAAAGCTGAGCGATTGGCGGGCGAAATTGAAGCCGGGGCTGTCAATAATAAGGGGCCAAGCTCCGACCCGAACCTCCTGATCGGCGGGATCAAGGCGAGTGGTTACGGGTGGGAACTGACCGAGTTCGGCCTGCTGGAATTTATGAATATCAAACCTGTCTGGGCCGCCGCTTAGCCGGTTTAAGGCAACGCAAAGGATCGGCCATTTTACGGGCCGATCAGGCGCGGACCCGTGGCATGTTACGTGATGCCGCCCATTTTACATATAACGCCCCATTCTTCCGCTGTTATCGGCGCGACAGAGAGGCGGGATTGCCGCAGAAGGGCCATTTCAGAAAGTGCCGGTGTGGCTTTTATCTGGGCGAGGATGACGGGCCGCGCCATGGGTTTCACCGTGCGCACATCGACGCACACCCATCTCGGGTCATCGGAAGTCGGGTCCGGATAGGCAGTGCGCACGATTTCAACAATGCCGCGAATCGCCTTCTCTGTCATGGAATGATAAAAAAGGCTCGGTGGCCTCTCTCCATCGCGGCCAGATTATTGCGCGCCTGAAAATTGCGGACGCCGGTCCAGGGCTCAACGTTGTTGTGACATTGCATATCCCAGGAAAACGTAGCAGGCTCAGACTTGATCAACCAGTATTTCATGCGCTTCCTGACAGCGCGGCGAGGGCCGCGCTTGATTGCTGATGCGATGACAACCGCCCCTTTCCTGGACTCAGGCCGATTTCTTCAGCCTGAATCTGCGCCATTGTGACCGCTTTATGTGGCCAATCAAGGGGTGAATCATGTATGCGATATTCTGTACGTGTATATCGTGAGTTTCGTTTGAAAACCATTACGAACATTTCTCCCGACGAATCGTCCGCCCAACGCCCTAAAGTGATGGAGCGCTTCGCCAATCCGGGCCGATTTATCCGGGTGACGCAATGGCTCCTCCCCCTTCTGACCATTGCGGGCATCATCACGCTTGCCATCGGGCTTGGCTGGGCGCTGATTTTCGCACCGGCCGACTGGCAGCAGGGTGAGACGGTGCGCATCATGTATATCCATGTCCCCATGGCGATATTGGCCTCGACCGGCTATTTCCTTCTAGCAATCTGCGGCGCGTCCTCCCTCGTCTGGCGACACCCTATCGCCAATATCGCCGCGCGGGAGATCGGGCCGATTGGCGCGACGGTTACTACGCTCTGCCTGATCACCGGCTCTCTCTGGGGTAAACCGATGTGGGGCACGTGGTGGGTCTGGGATGCGCGACTGACTTCTGTCCTGCTGCTGTTTTTCCTCTATATCGGCCATATTGCGCTGATACGTGGTTTTGATGATGCGCAACGTGGCTATCGCGCCGCTTCCATTCTCGCGCTGGCCGGAGTGGTTGATCTGCCGATCATCAAATTCAGCGTCAATTGGTGGAACACATTGCACCAGCCTGACAGCATCACCCTGACACATGCGCCCGCCATGTCCCTTTCCATGCTGATGCCACTCGCCATCTGTATGGTCGGGTTTTTTCTTGGTTTCGCAGCGCTCGTGACAGGGCAGGTCAGGGCCGCCCTCCTCGAAATCAAATGGCGACGCGCGCGCTTCTCAGACAGATATGCGCCATCCGATGAAGAGGCGAACGCGCCAGCCACAACGGCGCACGCTGTGATGAGGGAGGAGGGATGACCAGCACCCACATTGCCTTTATCATTGCCGCTTACGGGCTGACAGTCGGAACACTGGCCACGCAGGCGCTTTTATGTTGGCGACGGCTGCGCTGCGTCCAAAGTCGGTTGCGGATGCGTAAGCCTCATCAGCCGCATCAATTGTGAGGCTGGAGCACCGAAATGTCTGAACGTGATGCCCCTTATCAAGGGCGGTCGGCCCGTCAGCGGCGTCGTTACGCCCGCAAGCCCCATCGCCTATGGATTATGCTGCTCTGCCTCATCTACCTCGCGGCGGCTTCGGCGCTTGTGCTGCGGGCTTTCTCATCCAGCATCGTTTTTTTTATGGCGCCATCGCAAGCGCTTGAGCACCCGCCACGTCCTGACCAATCGATCCGTTTGGGGGGCATGGTGGTCGCAGGCAGTCTCAAGCGATCTGTCGGGCCGAACGCCACGCCGGTAAATCAGTTTGACGTGACAGACGGGCAAAAAGCCGTCACGATCATTTATCGCGGCGTTCTGCCTGACCTGTTCCGTGAGGGTCAGAGCGTCGTCGCCATTGGCGTGATGACAGCGGATAAAAACCTGCAAGCCTCTGAAGTCCTCGCCAAACATGATGAAACCTACATGCCGAAGGAAGTCGCCGAAGCCCTGCGTAAAAGCGGCAAATGGGACCCGCGCTTCGGTAAACCACCGCGTGCGGAGGAATGGGACATGATGACAAAATCCCAGACCCGAAAGTCGATTGCACAGGCTGAACATGCATCTCATTGATCTTCTGACTCGTCTCAGCTTCGGCGCTGAGGCCGGGTGTTACTCTTTGGCGCTTGCCTGTGTCGCAGCATTCCTGCAATGCGTTATTGGCCTCTGGGGTGCAGGGCGCGGCGATGCGCGCCTCATGCATTTCACCTCGCTGCTAGCAGCGGCGCAACTCGTCGCCCTGCTGCTTGCTTTTCTGGCATTGATATTCAGCGCCGTCACGGATGATTTCTCAGTCCGCAATATCGTTGAGAATTCGGCGCGTGACAAACCGCTTCTCTATAAAATAACCGGGGTCTGGGGTAATCATGAGGGGTCCATTCTCCTCTGGGCACTCATATTGACCTTTTGCGGCATGTCCGTCGTTGCTTTCGGGCATCATCTGCCCAGCCGTCTCAAATCCCGTGTCATCGCCATATTGGGCGGCGTGTCGACCGGCTTCCTGCTTTTCTGCGTGACGACATCCAACCCGTTTGACCGCATCAACACCACGCCACCTTTGGACGGGTTCGGGATGAATCCGCTTTTGCAGGATCCCGGGCTTGCTTTCCACCCGCCTGTTCTCTATGCCGGCTATGTTGGGTTTGCCGTGCCTTTTGCCTTTGCGGTCGCGACGCTGATCGGTGGGCGCATTGATGCGGTCTGGGGGCGATGGGTGCGGCCCTGGGCACTGGGTGCCTGGTGCTTCCTGACCTGTGGCATCGCCATGGGCTCCTGGTGGTCTTATTATGTTTTGGGTTGGGGCGGATATTGGTTCTGGGACCCGGTTGAAAACGCCTCCCTTATCCCATGGCTGGCCGGGACGGCGCTGGTCCATTCCGCCATCGTGGTTGAGAAACGTGAGGCGCTGAAAGTCTGGACGATCCTCCTCGCCATCGCGACATTCTCATTTTCCCTCTCGGGGACATTCCTCGTCCGCTCGGGCATTCTCAACTCCGTCCATGCCTTTGCCAATGACCCGGCACGGGGGATTTTCATCCTTCTCCTTCTGGCCCTCGTTATTGGCACCGCCCTCGCCCTTTTTGCCTGGCGCGCGCCCAATCTCGTGGATGACGGGCATTTCATGCCGATCTCGCGGGAGGGGGCGTTGATCCTGAACAACATCCTGCTTTGCACCATTTGCGCGATCGTCCTTGTCGGGACGATGTATCCGCCCTTTATGCAGATTCTTACGGGCAGGACGTTATCCGTCGGCAAACCGTTTTTCGACGCCACCACCATCCCGCTGATACTTCCCCTTATGGCCGTGATGGTCGCCGGGCCACTCCTCTCCTGGAAGCGTGGTTGGCTCCGCCCCATTTTCAGGCGATTACGCTGGACGTTTGTGCCGCTCATCCTCACGGCCGTGCTGGCATCCTGCCTTTTATCCGGCCCTCTGCCGACGATCTGTGCGATATTTGCTGTGTGGCTGATTCTCGGCAGCCTCACCGATATTGGAGGCCGCGTGGCGCTCGGCACATCCTGGCAGGGTCGATGGCAGCGCCTGCGCCACCTCCCCCTCTCAAGCTGGGGTACGGCTTTGGCGCATATGGGTGTTGCCATCACGGTGCTGGGGATTACCGGCATGTCGCAATCACAGCAGAAAATCACTGAAATGGCGGAGGGCGCGCATGTTGCTTTTAGCGGCTATGAGTGGACGCTTGGCAATATACGCCAGCAGAAAGAGAAGAATTTCGACGCGCTGATTGCGGATGTCGTCGTCACACGTCACGGACGTGTCGTCACGGTGCTTCATCCGGCCCGGCATGTCTTTGCGCGTCAGCGTCAAATGGTGACGGATGTGGCCATTTACACAAATATGCTTCAGGACCTTTATTGTGTGCTGAGTGACGCGCGGGAGGAGAAGGATGGGCAGATGCTTTTTATATTGCGCCTGCATGTCAACCCCCTTGCGCCGTGGATCTGGTTGGGTGGATTGGTCATGGCGATGGGAGGCGCACTCTCCCTATGTGATCGACGCCGGCGATTCGGCGCGCCGAATCGCCGTTTAAATCGTGATGCGGCGGTGACGATATGATGCCCGTTCAGAAACGGCGTCTTGTCATGTCGCTTCCCATCCTGATCGCTCTCGCGATGGGAGGTGGTTTCTGGGCGATGCTGTCGGGCATGCGTGAGGGGCGCTTTGACCCGCGCGCTGTCGAGACGCCCGCGACGACAAGGCTGATCCCCGATTTTGACCTGCCGGGACTGATGCCGGACGAACCCCGATTGCGCCGCGCCATTTTGATGACACGGTCCAAACCGGTCCTGATCAATTTCTTTGCCTCATGGTGCATCCCCTGCATCACCGAGCTGCCAGAACTCCATAAATTGAGTCGGGATGTGATAATCTGGGGCATTGCCTATAAGGACCGGCCTGAAAATGCCCGTGCCCTCGTATTGCGCAATAACAAGCCCTATGAAATGATAGCACAGGATGTGGATGGGAATTTCGGAATCCAGATGGGAATCAATGGCGTGCCGGAGAGTTTTCTGGTCATGCCCAACGGGCGCATCATCTGGCATGATTCAGCGCCCATCACCTCAGAAACAATCAGGACCGTCATTCGCCCTCTGCTGAAAGCTGCGCGATGATGCGCTGTCTCCTGCTGATCTGCCTCCTGATGGTTACGATTTCCCCGGCCTTCGCGGTCGATGATCCGCGTGAACTCCTGCCTAACCCGGCGCAGGAAAGGATGGCCGAAAGGATCGATGCGGAGCTCAGGTGCCTTGTCTGCCAGAATGAGTCGATTGAGGATAGCTCTGCCTCTCTAGCGCGCGACCTGCGCCGTGTCGTGCGACAGCAAGTGGCGCAGGGGAAAAGCCGAGACGACATCTTGGCCTGGATGACAGGCCGCTACGGGGATTTTGTGCGCCTCAAGCCGCGCCTGACGGCGGCGACGGCGTTACTCTGGTTGACACCCATCATGGCCCTCGCGCTGGGACTTGTCCTCGCCAGCCGCATCTTCCGCCATCATAAGGAAACGGCGCCTTTGACGGATGAAGAACGCGCCCGTCTGGAGATCCTGCTGCAAAGCCGCGCGCCCACAAACCATGGCGGAGGCGGGGCCGAAAAATGACGATTGCGCTTTACATCATCCTGACGCTTTTATGCCTCTCACCTTTGCTTCTGGGACTGCTGAAACGCCAAAGACGGGAAACGGTCCCCTCCACCACGGATTCTGAACAGGCATTTTATGCCGCGCAATTGGACGCCCTTGAGGAGGAAAAACGCGCACGGCACCTTAATGACGTTGAGGCCAGGGATATGCAGATGGAAATCGCGCGGCGTCTCCTGCGCGCTAAAACCACGGAGCGTGCCCCGTCTCAACCCGTCTCCTGGCGGGTGATCGCTGCGATTTCCCTTCTGCTCCCAACGTTCGGCACCGCTTTATATCTCTATAAAGGTGAGCCAGGTTATGGGCCGCAATCAGCCTCAACCCCGCAAAGCGAGATTGACCCGCAAATGCGCCCCGTCATCGCTCGGCTTGAAAAGCAGGTCGCGGTCATTCAGCCGGATGACCCTGCTTATATCAAACTGCACCTTCTTCTGGCGGCCGTGCGTGAGAAGCAAAATCGACTGCTGGAGGCTTTGGCCCTGTATCGTGCGGCGCTTCACGTTCAGTTCGAGGCGCTTCTCGCTATTCACGTTGCGGACCTTCAGTCACAACTGGATAACCGCATTGATGAGCAAAGTTTGCGACTTTATGAGCGCGCCTTGGATGCCGCCCCAAAGGATGCGCCCTGGCGTCTGGAAGTGCAGAAACGCATCGCCCAGGGCGAGCATGATACGCAGCCCGCACCATGACGCGCTCTGAAACCGGCTGTAAGAACCGTGGTGCCGTTCTCTTCAAGAATCGCTTCAGGCCGCGCGCTCAAGACAATACTGTTGAGGCGCGTGTTTTCCTCTGCCCCGTCTGCCATGAGGAGATCTGGCAATCAGCGGAGGCCTGTCCGCATTGCCGCAGTCGGCGAATTTTCGGCCCGACATATTGGGAAAGCGGTATAGCGATAGGGATTGGCGTAGCAGCAGGTCTTTTTTACAGTCTGACAATTCTTAATCGAGTCTCATGGGCGTTTCCATGCGCGGCCGTCGGTGCCATGGTCGGGTTTTACGTGGCACAGATACGTTTTGATGGTGACCGATGGCGTAGAGGGTCGGATAGATGACAGAAATCGCGGTCAACGACGCTTTTCCAAGCTGCAAATTCGGGTAGAGCTGCGCGGACGACAGGCCGAGTGAAGCAGTTCGAGCCGTTTTTAAGTCGGACACCTATATCGGTCTCGCCCCTCACCGTGCCTCGACGGGTGAGAACGACGTGAATGCGAGGATCGCCTCGATTTGAGGGGAGAACCGCCTCAACTTCACGCGCCGTTCTTTCATGATTGAGAATCAATGTGTCATCGCCCTGCAAATATTCCACTTTGTTTTTCATATCGACGATATGGGAAACAACTTCCGGGATTTGATTGAGATAAAAATCAAGATGAAAAGGCTTGTTACGAAGCATCACTCCGGCCATCACACTTAAAAGCCGGGCGATTTTTGACCCTGGCTTCGGTGAGAAGGCGCTTTCTTCTCTGAGTTTGAATTTTCCCAATTGAGAATTTCCGAAGCTTTGTCATGCACCCATCCTCCTTGAGAAACGGGTACGGCTTGGAGATAACGTTGATTTTCCGTTATGAAAAAGGCGTAGCTTCCTCCTTCATTTTCAATCAGATCAACTGGCACTGCCAAACCGGATAGAGAAGATTCATGGATGACGATACTGATCATTTTCGCTTCGCTGGAGACGAGGAAGGCCCTCTCTCGATCGCCATCGATAAACACAGCGAGGACAAGTTTCTTGAAAAATCGGTCATCCAATGACGAGAGATATCCCGTTCTGGGATCCAATTTTACAATGGCGCCTTCATGAGTCAGTACGTCATAAAATTTTACATCGACATGGGACGAGATTGGGAAACGTCCCATATTGTGGATATAAAAATTATTCCTTTTTTTCTCTGAAGAGATCAGAAATGGTTTGCGCAAAACTTTCGACATCTCTGATTGTCTTCGTCTCATAGTAATTTGCATCTTTTTCTTCAGCGTCGACGATATTGCCTGACTGTATGTAGTTAATCTGGGCCTCATTAACACCATCCATCATCAGGAAATTGCTATCGACGGCATTTTTCACATTCAAAGCAACGCCGCAGGGCGTTGGCGTGAAAATGGAAGTATAGAAAGCTGAACCGACTGGACCAACGACGATGTTATTGTTCCTGAACAACGAAATCTGCCTGTCAATGGAGAGTTGCTCCGGGTAGATGATTCAAAAACCCGAAGCCCTCAAATAACGTTCCAGCACGCCTTCATTGTCAATCTTGACAGTTCCGCAGACCAATTGTGACCGGGAAACGTAAATATCCCTGTTTTTCAGAAGTTTTTGCTCATCAAGCCGCTCCATGGCCCGATTCCCAAGCGTGTGACAATACTCCGCCATGCGCCTGTAGCTATAACCCTGTTCAGTAAAGGTCGGCGCAGGGACAATCAGTTTACGGATTCGAATGGGATGATCGGGACAGATAAAGTCATCTTTTGTGAGTTCCAAAAGGTCGAAAAGCTCAATCGCCCACTTGAATGTGAAAACCTCATCCAGGCCCCGGGCGCACCGCACGAGGATTTTTTCATTGGTTCTTACCTCTTTGATGGCCCAAAGGCGGGATATAAACTCTGTGATGAAATGGTCGTATTGATCATGGACATGGCCTGCAAAAATAGCCGCCTCAATAACAGGGTAGGAAGCCGCGATTACTGGGTCGGTCCAGTTCGGTTGACCTTTAGGAATTGACGGAGATTGATGATGGAAAGCAGCCTGCGGGATGAGATATCCCTCACGCGTAAATACCCCCATGAGATTGTCGAAATGATTGTAACCACACATATAAATGGCGTCTGCAAAGGAGAAGACTTCAGGATCGGAATAAAAGTTGATTCCAATGCGCTCCGGGAATTTTTCTTTTTTGATCTTAGTCATTCGCATTTCATTCCTTAAACATATCAGATCTTTAAATTTTCTCGGAATTTCTTATCTCCCCGTCGACGCAGCAAGGTTGAAAATTCAGATAACCCTTATTCAAGGTTTTTTACAGTATAGTCGATATGTCCACAACAGATGATTGTTGTAATCAAGGTCGTGTGAATTTTACATTGTGTAAATAACTCATACAACAACATATTGATGTTTCGGGATCGCGTGCGCGACATAAGGATGCGCAGGCACAGCGCCCTCTCAGCCCTGATGCTCTTTATGCGGCGTCGCGATGAATTTTGCCGTCACCGTCCCCGCCCGGCCTCTCATCCACAATCCTGACCGTCTCGGCTTCCCACAGGCTGAAGGCAGCTTCATCCCGGGATTATGAATTTCATTTCATCAAACCTTCACACACCGTCACGACGACGCTGAATAAGTTGAGGGGCGTTCACGACCTCTAAAGGAATTTCCGGAGATGAAGCCTCGCAAGCGGCACCGCGTCCTCACCTTGCCCCTTTTCTATTCACCCCTCGCCCTGATGTATGAAAATGCCGATGCCGCTGGCGGGAAACATCAGCCTAGTTCAGGGCAACACCCCGCTAGAATACACACAGCTGAGAAAACGAGATCCATCAATGCGCCCGCCGCGCCGGAGCAGATCGTCGCCACCGGCTCAGGCGCGCTTGGCACGGCGTCAACCTCCAATCTTGGTGGCACGTTGCTTTTCACGTCGCTTGATCCAAAAACCCGATATGGTGCCCAGCTCGACCAGAGTTTCGGGAGTTTATCAAGTTTCCGCACCTATGGCGCGGTTGGATACCGACACATTCGGCCATGGAAATGCGGCCTATATTGCCTGGGCACGTCAGGATGCCCGCGCCTGGGACTTTGTTGGTCATCAGGGGGCCACCAGGTCAATCTGAAATTTGTTCATAAGAGCCTCAGCGACAAATTCGCCTATTTTTTCGATTGGTCTGACAAGGTTGAGCCAAATGAAGACGGGATTGTGCTCCCGAGCGGTTACGGCACGTATGTACGACCCTTCACCTACCCTGATTTCAACTATGCAAAAACCTATCTCAATACGCCCGCCTACCGGCAGGCCGGTTTGAATTACCGCAATTACTACTCCGCCGCGCAACGGCAGGATTTTCTGACCTATTTTAAATGGCAGCATGATTTCAGCCGCCACCTGCATTGGGATAACAGTTTTTACTTCCATCATAATCTTGGCGAAGGTGTTGTCGCAGGCCCGATCAGTGCCGCAGGTCTACCGACTTTGTTCAGAGCCTATTTCCCTGATCAGAATGCCGATCAACTCAGCAATGTGTTTAGCGGGCCAGGCTACGCGACCCGCACAACCGAATATTGGGATAATCGCGGTGGCGTGATTTCAACCCTGCGCTACCATCTTGATCGTCATAATATCGAATTAGGGGGCTGGTATGAGCGGAATAATAACACGCAGGCGCGGCGTTGGTATCCGCTTCAGGCCGATCATCCAACGACACCTTATGCGCGTCAGCAAAATGCGCTGATCAATCAATACACGAATTATTTTTACACAAATAGCTGGATGACCCACCTTCAGGACAGCTGGAAAGTCTCGGATAAATTGACGCTTCTGGCGGGGTTTAAATCTGAACTGGTCTGCACGAAAGGGACGTTGCCCGTCGCGGCCCGGCCGGGCTCACTCTCCCCGGCGACATCCATCACCGTGCCCGGGGGCCGGATTGCCGCGGTCAAGCCCTTCCTCCCCTCCTTCGGCGCACTATGGAATATCACGCCGCATGAGCAGCTTTTTGCCAATATTTAGGAAAATATGCGTGCATTTCAGGCGGCAGGCTATGGCAATGTCACGCCCTGGGGTTCAACAAGCCAGGCCGCTTTCGAAAATTTCCGTCAGAATGGCAAGGTTGAAACCTCATGGACCTATGAGACCAGCCTGCGTACCCATCATCGCCTGCATGTTGGCCCGTTGACGGATATTTCCGCGCAGCTTGAATATTATCATGTGCATTTCTCGAACCGTCTTGTGGCCATCGCCTCAACCCAGAGCCTGTCCTCCATTATCGGTGCCGCGATAACATTGGCGAATGTCGGCTCCATCTCCACCAATGGCATGGATTTTTCATTCACCGCGCAGCTTGGTCCGCATTTCTCCATCTATAATGGCCTCTCTTAATAATAAATCAGTGTATAATGATGATTATACTTCCGGTCATTCCACGATCCGCATCGCGGGACGCAATGTCGCAGGACAGCCGGACCGGACCGAGAAATTTGTGGTGACCACAAATTGGGGTCGTTTCTACGGCCAGCTGATCGGTGATGTCATGGGCAAACGTCACACGACCTATATGAATGACCTCTGGGCTGCGTCAAATGCGCAGTTCAGCATGAATGCCGGTTACAACATTCGGGGCATCCCGCATGTGCCGTCGCTGCGCGTCCAGGGCAATATCACCAACCTGACCGGCACACGGGGTTGGTTGACGGTCAATGTGGATCAGGTTTCCCGTCAGTTTACAGCCGACCCCATCGCCCCGCGCGTGTACTTCCTGACACTCAGCGCTCTTTGGTAAGGAATAATAATATGCTGACACGTCGTCATGCCCTCCTCCTCGGCATTGCCGGGATGTGCGCACCGGCTTTCGCCGCACCCTCCCTCGCCCCGCGCCCCCTGGTTTTCGCGCATCGCGGGGCCTCCGCCCTGCGGCCGGAGCACACGCTGGCATCCTACGCAAAAGCGATGGAGGATGGGGCCGATTATATCGAACCTGACCTCGTCATGACAAAGGATAGCGTCCTCGTTGTGCGCCATGAAAGCAATATCATCGACACGACTGATGTCGCTTCACGACGCGAATTCGCCGCACGCAAGCGCAGCCTTGTCATTGATGGAATAACCGAGACAGGCTGGTTCACCGCTGATTTCACCCTTAAGGAGCTTAAAACGCTGCGCGCAAAGGAGCGCCTACCGAAGATCCGCCCGCATAATACGCGTTATGATGGGCATTTGATATACCCACCTTTGAGGAGGTGATTGATTTTGTCGCTGCCGAGTCCGCCGCGCGTGGGAAGACATTCGGGTTGATCCCGAAGATTAAAAATTCAACGCATTTTCATCGCCTCGGCCTTGACCCTGAGACAATGTTTCTTGAGACCATCGCGACTCATCAATATACGCGTCACGCCCCGCTTGAACTTCAATCCTTCGAGACCGGCAATCTCAAGGCCATCGGCGGCAAAACGCGCGTCATCAACCCGCAAGCCCGCGTAATGTTTCTGATGGGGCGCCGGATGAGATACCGCCTGACCTGATGGGAACCCAAATGCCATGAATTTCGGCGCCTTCATGACCCCTGCGGGCCTACGGAAAGTGCGCCGCTTCGCCAACGTTATCGGCCCTTCCAACGCGGACCTTATCCCGCGCAAAAAGATGGGTCCTGGAGCAGGCCGACATCTTTGATCACCGATGCGCATGAGGCGGGGCTTCTCGTGCATTCTTGCACGGCACGACCGGAGAATTTTTTCCTCCCAAAGGAATTGCGCAATGGTGCCGCGCCGGAAGCCTGCAACCCTGAGGCCATGATTGCCGAGGTTAAACGCTATCTTGATATGGGTCTGGACGGCTTCTTTACGGATGACCCGGCTTTTGAACGGCTTGCCGTCGACCGGCCTGGCTGAACCCGTCCCGCGCAACGTTGCCATGTGGAGGGCCGCGTGCCCTGCATGGCATGTCTTCGTGTCAAGCTGGCCTGCAATTGGCAGGTATTACGCTCTCAGCCGCCATCCGCGCACGCAATGCGAACGCCCCTCATCGTCTCACGGGGGCGCGTATCGCCCCCTTCCCTTCAGGCGACAATACGCGCCCTCGAAATCGGCAATGCAAAATAACGTTCAGGATCTGCTTTGCCCCTTTGAGCTTGGCTTGGGAGCAGGTATGAGAAAAATATGTCCGCGCCGTCAACCCTTTTCCAGCGCTTCTTCCCGACGACGCTGCTTGATCGCTACGTCCTCAAGCAATTGGCGTTAGGACTGACGGGCATCACGACAGGCGCCATCGCTTTGATCTGGCTGATGCAGTCACTGCGCTTCGTCTCCCTCGTTGTGGATCGCGGACTTTCATTGCGGGTGTTTATTGAGCTGACCGGCCTGATGATTCCGTCATTCCTCGCTGTCATCCTGCCGATCACCACTTTCCTCGTCATTCTCTTCGGTTATCAGCGCATGACGAGCGACCGGGAAACCACCGTGATGCAGGCGGCGGGGCTTTCCGCCTCTCAAATGGCGCGGCCCGGCGTCATCTGCGCCACCATTGCGACCGTGCTCTGCTATCTGCTCAATCTCTGGATTGTCCCGACTTCCTACCATTCCTTCAAGAAATATCAGTTTGAAATCCGGAACCGCCTTGCCGCCTATCTTATCCAGGAAGGCGTATTTACGCCGCTTTCAAAGGATATGACGGTCTATATGCGCAGCAAGGACCGTAATGGCCAGTTGCGGGGCATTTTTGTCGAAGATGACCGCCTGCCGCAAAGTCATGCCACCATTCTGGCAGAATATGGCTCAATGATCGTCGTCGACGATGTGCCACATGTTGTGCTTTATAACGGCTCGCGACAGGAAATCGACAGGCATAATGGAAGGCTGGATGTCTTGACCTTTAAGCGGAATCTCATTGACCTCACTTCCAAAAATCACCCGGCGCGGCAACCGCGGGATGCGGGGGAAATGTCGATTTCCGAATTATTAAATCCTGAAAATGCCAGTGTCAGCCCCCGGGACCGCGGAAAATTCGCAGTCGAAGCCTGGAGGCGCCTGACATCCCCTCTGACTGCGCTATCATACGGGATGGTCGCGCTTTTCACCGTCCTGAGCGGCGCATTCTCCCGCCACGGTAACATCAAGCGGCCCTTCATCGCGATCCTGACAGTGGTGGCGATGATCGCCCTCAACCTTCTGCTGCAAAATCTGACGAGCCGCAATTTACAGCTCGTCCCCCTGATGTGGATCGTCGCCGAACTGCCCGCCGCCTTATGCGCCGGGCTATTATTCGGACCTGAACTCCGGCAGCGTTTGCGGCCCCGTCTCTCCTGACATGGCGGCAGCTTCACCCCCTTCCGCGCACCGCGTCGGTGTCGCCGTCACGCTTGCCCTTTATGTCGGGCGCTCCTTCACCTGGGTTGTCATCGCCATGATCCTGGCCCTGACCGGGCTGGTTTCACTTTTCGATTTCATTGATCTGCTGCGACGTGTCTCCACAAAACCCGATGTACCCACCACCCTCGTTTTTGAGATTGCGGGGCTGCACGTCCCTTATTTCATGATTCTCATCATGCCTTTCGGGATTTTGCTCGGCGGTATCGTCTGTTTCTGGCGCCTGACACGCTCATCGGAGTTGATTGTGGCCCGGGCAGCGGGCATTTCCGCCTGGCAGTTTCTGACGGCGCCCCTTGCCGCGGCGCTGCTGATCGGCGGGCTGGGCACGACCGCGATTTCGCCCCTCTCATCTTTCATGTTCCGCCAGGCTGAACTCCTGGACCAGACTTATCTTCAGACCGGTGGCGGCCCCCTGACATTCAACGGCACCAACCTCTGGCTGCGAGAGGCGGAACCGGATAAGGGCGTCGCCATCATCCATGCTGAGAATGTCCATCGGGAAGGCGTGTCGCTGCGCCTCGGAACCGTCTCGATTTTTCGTCTGGATGACAGAGACCACCTGATCGAACGCCTGACCGCCAGTTCCGGCCGCCTTATCGAGGGTTTCTGGGAGCTTGAAGGCGTGTCCTTGGTGCGGCCGAACCATCTGCCGGATCAGATCGGCAACACAAAAATCCCGACCAGCCTGACATTGGGCCGAGTTGAGCAGAGTTTCGCCTCGCCTGACACGCTGTCGATCTGGGCACTCCCCCGATTTATCCGGCTGCTTCAGGCCTCCGGTTTTTCAACGATCCGTCACAGATTACATTTTCAGACACTCTTGGCGTTGCCGATACTTTGTGGGACGATGGCCCTCGTCTCTGCCGGGTTTTCAATGCGCCCAACGCGGCGCGGCGGTGTCGTGCGGATGCTTGGCTCCGGCGTTGCTGCCGGGTTTGCCTTGTTCAGCGTTTCCAAGATCGCGGCCCAGTTTGGCGAATCGGGGGCACTTCCGCCACTTCTTGCCGCGTGGGCACCGACGATTGCCGGTTTGTGTCTCGCTGTGGCGCTATTGCTACATTTGGAGGATGGTTAATGGCGGGTAAGCGGCGCAGAAACGGGCACCGGCGGAGAAATCTCGCCGCTGTGGCCCTGTTGGGCGGCGTCGGGCTGACAACACATGACAGCGCCAAAGCAGGCGGGATGCGTCGGGAGCCGGGGCCGAAAGTCAATATCGGCAAAACCTCCTCCTCAAGTGAGCCTGTCACTTACCTCGCTGATCACGAATCCTACACGAAAGATGGCGTTGCCACCTGGTCCGGCAATGTTCAGGTCTGGCAGGGTGATCAGGCCATGCGCGCCGATAAGATCGTTTATGATCGGAATTCCGGCATTATGCGCGCGATGGGGCACATCGCCATGATCGAGCCGGACAACAGCACGATTTTCACCAACACGCTGGAATTGAGTAATGGCATGCATAATGCCATCGCGCGCGGCATTTACATTCGGATGCAGGATAACGCCAAAATCGCCGCGAATGGGATGAGACGAACGGAAAGCCGGATCAATGACCTCAGCAAGGTGATTTATACGGCGTGCAAAACCTGTGAGAAAAATCCGGACAAACCGCCTTTCTGGCAAATCCGGGCTTATGACGCCAAACAGGATTCGGAACATAAAAGGATAGAATTTTCCCACGCTTATCTTCAGTTTTTCGGGGTGCCCGTCTTTTATTTCCCGTTATTTTCTATGACGGACCCGACCGTGAAACGGCAAAGCGGCTTCCTCATGCTAGGTATCAGCCCGCATGACCGCTATCTCGGCACCTACGCCACCATCCCATATTACTGGGTCATTAATGACTCACAGGATATGACGGTGCAGGCCCTCGTCTCCACCCGCACCGGCCCGCAGATCAGCGCTCAATATCGGAATAATCTGCGCTTCGGGAAAATTCGCTTCACGGGCGGTGTTGCCGACGCAACCCGTCACAACACGTCTTTCCTGAACTTCCTTGATCAGAGGATGGAAAGCACGAGCACGACGGGCATACAGGGTTATGCGCGTGGTAAAGTCGATTTCGTCATTAATCGCAATTGGCGTGCCGGGGCCAATGTCAATGTTGCCTCTTCAGCAAATTACATGCGCGATTATCGCATCACCGGTTACGGTAACGAAGTCCTTGCCTCTGATGGGTTTGTCGAGGGCTTTGGCGTCGGGTCCTGGGCGCGCCTGGATGCGCAGCTTTATCAGGGGCTGAATCAGGGCGTCATTCAAAACTCGCAATTGCCTTTTGTCCTGCCACGTTTCAGTTATGGCTTTCAGGCGCAGCGTGACCCGTTAGGAGGTGTCTTCTCGGTCAATACGACGGATTTCGTTGTTTACCGCCCTGAAGGTGTCAATACGGACCGGGCGCAGATCCGCCTCAATTGGGATCGGCCTTTTCATAACTCGCTTGGGCAGGAACAGCTGTTTACATTGCGTCTCGATGCGGCAGGGTATCAGGCCAGCCATTACCGTCAGCAACCCCTTTATGCACCGATCGGCGGCACGCACACGTCAGGCCAGTTCCTCCCCACAGCGGCGCTGAAAGTCAGTTGGCCTTTCATGCGCAGTTTCGCGCACGGCGCCGGGGTGCAGATCATCGAACCGATCGGGCAGATCATCGCATCCCCGACACGGTTCTATAAGCCCACCAGCCTCATCCCGAATGAGGACAGCTTCCAATATGAGTTCACCGACAGCACGCTCTTCTCCCTCAACCGTTATAACGGGACGGATCGGCTCGATAGCGGTGTGCGCGGCAATGTCGGGCTGCATGGCAACTGGACATGGCGCGGGCACGTGATCGATTTCCTCGTCGGGGAGAGCATTCAGAGGTCGATCGACCCTTATCGCTCACCTTATGACGGGCTTGGGCATCACTTATCGAGCCCGGTGGGCCGCATCCGGCTGAGCCCCAACCACTTCGTCGATCTGACGGTGCGCGGCCGTTACAACCCTTACGGGAAGCCCTTTGACTATGGTGAGGTCCTGGTGAATACGGGGGTCAATCACTTCCATGTCAATGCGGGCTATATTTACGAGCCCATCACACCTTATTACCTCTATCAGCAAAATTACCGCTTCAATCAGGTCTCACGCGCTTACTCCACCCCGATCAGTGAAATCACCGCCGGGGTAAATGGCGATTATAGTCATTATCACGCATCTGTTTACGGGCGTCGCTCGTTATCACGCAAGGAGTTCGTCAGCATCGGCGGCGATGTCGGATACGCCAATGATTGCTTCGGCTTGGACGTTATGTTTATCAAACAATATACTTTCATCGGAGGGCAGCAGCGCAATACGACGGTGCTCTTCAACTTCACTCTGAAAACCATCGGAACCTTCGGGATAAACGGCTGATATTGATCGTGACCTTCACACTCCATAATTTCCGTCGTCGCTCTTTAAGAGGCATGTCTCATAGTCTGGTCGCGGTCAGTCTGCTGAGCCTCGGCCATATCACACCCGCTGACGCCGAACATGGCAGGCACGCCGTGACAAAACATCATGCCGTCAAGAAGCCCGACGCCGCATCACCTCCGGAAGCGCAGATCATCGGCACCATTAACGGCCAGGTTCTGACCGAGCGTGACGTTGAAAATCGTGGACGCCTCTTCGCCCTCTCAACCGGATTATCGATCAGCCCTGAACTGATGCAGCGCCTGCGCCCCCAGATCATCCGGCAACTGGTTGATGAGCGCATCAAAACGCAGGAGCTGTTGAAACGGCACATCAACATCCCGCCCCAGCAGATCGCCGACACTATCCGCAATATTGAAGCCCGGAATGGGATGCCGACCGATGCGCTGCGCAGCCGCCTACGTAATGATGGCGTTTCCCTGTCAACACTGATCGACCAGATCCGCGTTCAACTTGGCTGGATGACGATTTTACGTCAGGAAGTGGGCGGGCGGGCGCGCATCACCGCGCGCGAGATTGAGCAGCGTGAAGCGGCGCTTAAAGCTGAAGAAGGACGCCCACAATATAATGTCAGTGAGATTTTCGTCCCGGTCGCTGACCCGCGCCACCCGGAGCCGGAACTCGAATTTACCAAGACCATCATCGCGGAGCTTCGGAAAGGCGCGCCCTTCCCCATTGTTGCGGCCCAGTTCTCCCGCGCGCAGACGGCTCTGGATGGGGGCGCTCTCGGGTGGGTTCAGGAGGATAGTCTTGACCCGCCTGTCGTCTCTATCGTGCGCGCCATGCCGATTGGGGCGATCTCCAACCCCATTCAGGTGGCGGGCGGGTATGATATCGTGGCCGTCCATGCAAGACGCACGGTCGGGCATCAGCTGGCGAATCTGGTCACGTTACGTCAGGCTTTCTTCCCCTTCACCTCAGCTTTAAACCCCCGAAACCCGACTGAGCAGCAGAAACAGGCGCTCGACCGGGCCACCAACGCTGTTAAACGCGTGCGAGGCTGTAGCGCCATGGAGCAGCTCAATAAGTCACTGGGGGAGAAACGCCCCTCTGACCCGGGGAATGGGTCTAGCCTCGTCCTTGACCGCATGAATGAGCAAATGAAATCCGTCATCAGTCATCTCGGTATCGGCGTCCCAAGCAAACCGCTTGTCTCCCCGGACGGGATTGCGCTGATTATGGTTTGCGCCCGTGAGCAGAAAAATGTTGCGCAGCAATCACCCAGCGAAATCGCGGATAATCTGTTGAATGAACGCGTTGAACAAGCCTCGCGACAGCTTGAGCGCGATCTGGAACGCCGCTCCATCATCAAACTGCGCCCGAACGCTCATGCATCTGCGCATTAATTTCGGCTTTTATAAGGTCTGATCCGTCCGTGACGAACGCCGCGACTTTCCCTCCGCTGCGCCAGGCGATGGAGCAGCACGGTCTCTCACCCCGTAAAAGCCTGGGGCAGCATTTCCTCCTCGACCCGTCCATTGTCGCGCGCATCGCGCAGCTGGCGGGCCAGCTTGACGGTGTGACCGTGGTTGAAGTCGGGCCGGGTCCCGGCGGATTGACGCGCGCGCTGCTTCGGACGGAAGCCGCTCAGATCTTCACTGTGGAGATTGACCCGCGGGCCATCCCGATCCTCAAAGATCTCAAGGCGTATGAACCAAATCGTCTGCATATCATCCAGGCGGATGCGCTGAGGCAGGACATGGCGGCGTTCGGGACCGCCCCGAGGCAACTCGTTGCAAACCTGCCTTATAATGTCGGCACCAAGCTTCTGGTCAACTCGTTGGCACAGGCGGCGATGTGGCGTCGTATGACGCTGATGTTTCAGCGGGAAGTGGCGGACCGCATCTGCGCGCAAGCCGGAACGGCCGCTTATGGGCGGCTGAGCGTGTTGGCCCAGTTCTGCGCGTCGTGCAGCATTGTCATGCATGTGCCCGCCGGTGCTTTCACGCCCCCGCCCAAAATTGACTCAGCAGTAGTGGATATCAGACCCCATGCCGAGCAGCCTTCAGCGGCATTATTTCTTGCCATGGGGCGGGTGACCGCCGCCTTCGGCCAAAGGCGCAAAATGCTGCGCAGCGCGCTGAAAACTCTTCATGGTGAGACGCTTCTGGACCGCACCGGAATTGACCCCTCACGCAGGGCCGAGACATTGAGCGTCGCAGAGTTTACGCAACTCGCCACCTTATTGCGCGACATTGAAAGCGAGGCAGCGTAAGAAGCGGTTACTGAAACCCTTTTTCCGGCCATTAAACGCCGTGCTCCCACTTATTTTTCCTTCGGCTGGCCTGCATCCCGCATCATGTAGTCGCGGGTCAATGGCACGGCGTTGATATCTCTCGTCAATTGCAGCTGAAAATTCATGTGACCCTGCAGTCTAAAAGCGAGTTCAGCACCGGTAAGATAGAACTCAAACATCCGGCAGAAACGCTCATCATAAAGCGCGCGGATTTGATCGCGATTTTTGCTGAAGCGCACCCGCCAGGCGGAAAGCGTCTTGGCGTAATGAAGGCGCAGAATTTCACAATCGGTCAGCCAGAGGCCGGATCGCTCAATGCTGGGTAACACCTCACTCAATGCGGGGGAATAACCGCCGGGGAAAATATATTTATTGATCCACGGATTGGTTGAGCCCGGCCCATCTGATCGCCCGATCGCATGAATAAGCGCCACCCCGTCCGGATTGAGGCTGCGCGCAACGGTTTGAAAAAACGCGTCGTAATGATTGATCCCGACATGCTCAAACATGCCGACTGAAACGATGCGATCATGAGTTTGCTGCGATTTGCGATAATCGCGGAGCTCGAACTTAACCAGGTTTTCAAGCCCGGCCTCCTGCGCGCGTTGCCGCGAGACCTCCAATTGCTCCCGCGAGAGGGTGATGCCCGTCACATGGGCGCCGTAATCCTTCGCCAGAGTCAATGCCATCCCGCCCCAGCCGCATCCGATATCCAGTACCTGCAAACCCGGGCGATCCAGTCGCAATTTCGCGGCGATATGGCGCTTTTTTGTGGTTTGCGCTTCCTCCAGCGACATATCATCGCGCTCAAAATAAGCGCAGGAATATTGCATGTCGTCATCAAGAAACAGCGCATAAAGGTCGCGATTCAGGTCGTAATGCTGTGCGATATTTTTCCGCGCGCGAACAAGCCCGTTGAGCTGACGCACGCGGCGGGTCATGTAACGCCCGTAAGCTTCGAGACGGTTCGGAAGGTGATTGGAGGATCGCATATTATCCATCAACACAGTCAGGACATCTTCAAGGCTGCAATCAACGGCTTCAATATCGCCATTCATCCAGCTTTCGCCAAAAGCCAGCTCGGAATTAAGCAGAAGGCCACGGAGGGCGGAGTCGGCATTAATGCGTATCGTGGCGGCGCGTTCATTCTCCTCACCCTTGAACGACCTAGCAGTGCCATCCGGAAGGATAACCGTCAGCGCGCCTGTCCGAATAAACGCTTTGAGAATTTTTTCCAGAAGAAACGTCATCGTCGCCCCAATTCCTGTCAGCTTGGTTGCCCTTATGAGAAACCTTAGCGAAATCCCCGTCAATGCTTATGGAAAAAAATTTCGTGCCACTGATGATTGAGGTGGCTTCATGTTTTGGACAAATATTCGTTAATGGCGCGCGCCATCATACTCTCATCTCATGATGCCATTTTTGTACAATTCATGCATAAGGACGTATGGACATAGAAACAGGCCAGAAAATCATAGTGATTCACCACCCATATTACATGGGGCGGGCACATGCGCGCAATCCCGCATCATAGCGCAAAAAACCCGGCGAAAGAGATCGCCGGGTTTTCCACGAAATCACGATGGTGGTGTGATCAACTTTCAGAAACGTCGCTGACTTCCTCCGTAGCCTCCGCCTCGGCAACCACTTCACCTTCTTCAGCATGCACTTCCGGCTCTTCAACGTCATCATGCTCAAGCCCGATAACTTCGCCTTTCGCCTGACGCTCAGCCTCTTCCTCGGAACGCGCAACATTGACCGTGACGGAAATCGTGACTTCCGGATGGAGCACAACCTGCACCGCCACGAGTCCCAGCAATTTGATCGGATGCGGCAGCACAACCTGCGTACGCTCAACCGTCAAACCGGACACAGTGATCGCCTCAGCAATATCGCGTGAGGTGACTGAACCATAAAGGCTGCCGCTGTCGCCAGCCTGGCGGATGATGACAACCGCCAGACCATCCATACGCTCAGCAAGACGTTCCGCCTCCTCACGCTTTTTGAGGTTCAGCGCCTCAAGCTGCGCGCGGTCCGTTTCAAAACGCTTGCGGTTTGTCTCGTTTGCGCGCAGGGCCTTGCCCTTCGGCAGCAGGAAATTGCGTGCATAACCGGGCTTGACGCGCACGACATCGCCCATCTGGCCGAGATGCGCAACGCGCTCGAGGAGGATCAATTCAATCTGTGACATGATGTGCCCCTCAGCTCATGACGTAAGGCAGAAGCGCCAGAAAGCGCGCGCGCTTGATCGCCTGGGCGAGTTCACGCTGCTTCTTGGCGGAAACCGCCGTGATGCGGCTCGGCACGATTTTGCCGCGCTCGGAAAGATAGCGGCTTAGCAGGCGCACATCCTTATAATCGATCTTCGGCGCATTTTTGTCGGAGAACGGACAGGATTTGCGACGCCGGTAAAAAGGACGACGTGCCCCGACGGCCATGCGACGCGCTGCGGGATTCACTTCATTCGTTGTGTCTGTCATGAGGCTTACTCCGCATCCATGTCGGCGTTTTCACGCGCGCGATATTCTTCACGGTCATCACCGCGACGTCCGCCGCGACCGCTTTCAAAGCGCCCTGACGGCTTGTTGCCACCGGCACGGAAACCGCCACGATCACCCCCGCGATCCTCGTTTTTGCGCGACAGGATCGGCGATGGTGCCTGGTCAATTGCATCGACACGCAGGGTCAGGACGCGCAAGACATCCTCATTGAAGCTCAGCTGACGCTCAAGCTCCCGAATCAGTTCGGGCTGCGCATTGAGGCCGAGAAGGACATAATGCCCCTTGCGGTTTTTCTTGATGCGGTAAGCGAGGCTGCGAAGGCCCCAGAATTCGCGTTTTTCGATCGATCCACCGCCTTTAGTCAGCAGCTTCTCGATTTGTTCAACAATTCCCTCGACCTGCGCCTGAGAGATATCGTTACGTGCAATCAGCACGCTTTCATATAATGGCATTGTGACTCCCTTTGGATTGCTTCAACCCGATCACGCCTTGATGGCGGTGACATCCTTTCCCCAGGATTATGGGTATAGCCGTTGCGATGCCGTCGCCCGGCAGGAAAGAGGTTGCGTAAACCACATTCAGACCGATAAAGCAAGGTAAATCACGGTCGGCCCGACTGCACCCCGTTCCAAAAAAAACGGCCCCAACGCTTTCCGCGCGGGGCCGCTCATTTTTCTCAAAGCCTTTGGCGGATGTCAGGCCGCGGCGATTTCCTGCCGGGTCACATCGGCCTTCGTGACAGTCAGATAAGGCCCTTCCTGCAATAACTGAATATGCAAGGAAAAATCCAAGCTGCCACGTTCTTCAGAGGAGGGCACCCTCAAGACGGCGCATCCATCTGTTCACCTTGCGGCGGGGTGCTCGATACCATGCCACCCCGACGCATCATCGGTGAAATGATGCGTGACCTCCATGATGTGCTGCGGCCCTATCAGATGAACCGCCCCCACCAGCACTCCCAGCACACGCCGGTCATCCACATAAGGACTAATCACATCACACGGCCGGCTCGCACGCCCGGCAAGGCGCGCACATACAGGCTCCACCTGCTCACGCGTCACAAATAGCGGGGCCGCAAGCTCCGACACCGTCTTCAGCCGCAATCCCACAACGCCATGCCCCGCGCTGAAGCGCGCTCGGTTGCCCGTATCCAGATATGTCTCCACATGCAGGCCCGCCACACTGACAATCGCGTGCTTCTCCGTCTCAAAATGGTGAAAACGGTATGTCGGCATCTCACGCTCATAGGCAATGCTACCCCCATTGACGAGCATACGCACAGGGATCAGCCCGCCATCCACAAAAACACAATGTTCCGACGTCACCAGAACGTCCTCAAACGGCGCACCAGGGCCAAAAGCATCCTTGACGATACGCACAGCGTAGCCCGCAAGGTCACCGGGGACATCCGCCCGGCACGTCACATCGCCCTCACCCACCCAGCGCACGGGTGAGGGCGATGTGACGTGCCATCCTCATAGGGTCATCACAAGGTCGCCAGGTGCCAGATCCTCAACCAAGCGCCAGCCTTCCGGCGTCTTAATCCGTGTGCCAGGCAGAAAGCACGTCTCAATGTTCGTGCCGCCGTGACCGTCCGAATTTACCGTGAGATCCTGCCCATCCTTGAGGTTTTCCCTGAAACATTATCAAATATGAGTTCATGGTGCCGCGGAACGCCGCGATTTTCGGGCGACGCAACGTAATCATAAATGATGTGGATCTTACCTGCTTCATAATAAGCCTCCTTGATCGACACACCTTTGAGTGACAGGCCTTTAAGATCGAGTTTGACCCCGTCCCCAAAATTCTTGATCCCCACTTTAATGTGCGTTTCCATCTCGGTTGGTTCGAACGCCTCTTCAAAACCAACCGTGCAACCCAGCTTGGCGGCTTCCTCACTAATTTCGACCGTGGCGGTGCATAGGGAACCATTTTCAAACTTCACGATCCCCGACGCACCGACATTGATCACGTCGCTTGCCAGTCCACCTGTAACCGTCCCGGACAATTTGACGACGCCGTCACCCTTCAGGTTCAGCACACCTTTCACGGACATGCCATTACTGAAGTCCAGCTCTGCATTCGACTGGCCGAAATCAATCATGCCGCCTTTCGAGGAGACGGAAACATTGCTTTTAATGTCGAAACTACCACTTTGCTTCAGGACGATCGAACCACCTTCAAATGCGATGGAAGCGCCTGAATCCGCCGTCAGTGATGAGCCGTCAAACGTCAGCGTACCGGAGATTTTTGTCGTGCCGCCGGACAGGTTGAGCGCTTTGACGGTCATCGCGTCGGCAACGCTGATCGTGCCATCTGACTGCGTCAACTTATCAATTGTGTCACTATTCAGCGTGACCGTGCCCGTATCACCCTTGAGCAGCGTCAGGCTCGTCATATTCGTACCAAAGGTGCTATCGGCAGAGCTGTTGACCGTGACAGTCCCCAGCATCCCTTGCTTAAGGTCGACCTGGCCCGCGCCGGAGATCGCCAGCACGTCATGCGTATAGCTGATGGTATTGACGGTAACGAAACCACCCGTGACGGTAAATTTGGTTTTCACCACCAGCCCGTCAAAAGTGAGTGTCCCGCCAGAAACATTAAGCGTATCAACGGTGATTGACTTGTTATCATCAATGACTTCGCCGCCGGAGACGGTGAGGCTCATCACCGTTACATTGTTCGCTGTTAATTTCAACTTGCCGCCCGCGACCGATATGGTCGAAAGTGAGCTTCCACCCAGCGACGTCGTGCCGGAATTATCTTTGAGAAGTTTGAGCGATGTGAAAGACGCGCTGATGCTGCTATCGCCGGAGCTGGAGATGGTCACATCACCCAAACTACCGTCCAAAATCTTCACCGCACCACTGCCCGAGACGGCCAGGGCGTCGCTACATGTCAGGTACGAAACTGAGAAATTGCCACCACTGACCGCCGCATCGCCGGAAATTTTTACTCACGAGCCATCAAAGGTACCGCCGGATTGCGTGAGGACCCGACCATGAACTGCGTGAGTTCGGAAGAGCCGGATGTTGCCGTGAACGTGCCACTCGAGAGGGTCAGGGATGAAATGATATCATTGACCCCACAAGTGACTTTCCCGTCTTCCACGATAAGCGGGACGTTGAGCGTCACTGAGTCGGCAAGTTTCAGGATACCCAGACTGTCAGCGACATCAATGCTTCCCGTCTCATTACCGTCGGGTCTGGAAATCTTGGCGCCCTTTGTCAGATCAACCTCGCCAGTGACGTTATCACCCCCACCGATGGAAATGACACCTATCAGCGTAATCGACCCCGCCGGGGTGCCGAGCCCCCGAAACGCGGCTGGTCATTTGTGCGGGTGTTATTTCCGAAGGCGGTTTTAGAGCTGCCAAGACCCTGATCATAGTACGGGTTATACCCGACTGTCAGATTCCCGATTGATGCACCATCAGCGAATGAAATCGAAGAGGTTTTCCAGCTATTTGAGCCGCCATCCCAGTAATTACCAGAGAGGACGAGATGTCCATCGCCGGAAAAACTGTACTTGCCCAGATTGGTCGCCGCGGACGCCAAGACTTTCGCATCGCTGTCCAATATGGATTTTGCCGAGACTTTGACCGTATTGTAATCCCAGCCGATCACATAATTGCTGGACAGCGTGCTCTCAACATCAATTTCCAGACGGGCCTGTGAATTGAGGACAATGACACCGGACTTACTTGTCTCTGCGCGTCCCCCTTTCATATAAACAGTTGAACCATCGAGAACCTGCGCCCAGATTTTGTTCTCTCCTGCATTGTCATTGTAATATTGTACATCTGCTTCTTTGACGGAGCGCCCGGCAGCCATGGCTGACGTGTCGGGCTTGCCGCCGGAGAAATGATAGATACCATTCTGGTAAATATAAAAGTCACCTTTGACGGAAAAGGCATGACTTATGGAGAGCGTGCCCGAGGTGATCTGTACATTAAGGAAGCCCGCACCATAAATAATCTGCCCGCTCAGCGTGACTGAATATTTGTCGGAGACGTCGATTTTAATGACTGGGGTATGCGAGGTCGACCCTGATGCAACCAGGATGAGCACGATCATATCTGTGCTCATCTGGTTGGAATAACTGACTTCGATATACTTGACGATGGGCAGGAAATCAAAATTAGTCGACTTATCGTAGGACGTACCCAACACGCTATTGACTTGACCCCACGCCTGCTCCTTAGCATAAGCGTGCCAGCCCCACGTGCTCCAATACATTTTATTAATGCCGCCACTGTCTCCACTGACATTGGCGTCGAGGCATTTCTAATCAATACGACCACTCAAATGAATCTTGAGAGAGTCCCGACCGAGATACCATTTACACGCGTCGTCCCACGACATTGTCCCGTCGGGAAGAACGCTCGCATTCAGCAATTCATTATTGTACAGATTTTTCCCCGAGACGTGCTCAAGAATAATCTCATGCTCCTCGACTTCACTCGTCGTCTGATTTTTTTCTTTATAGAAAACGTGAATTTTGCCATCGAGGTAATATGCTCTCTCGAAAGTAGCGCCATTTTCATGCAGCGCGTCAAAATCCAGCTGCACACCATCTTTGAAATTTTCAATCGTGATATTGATGTGCTTGTCCAGACCCGTCGAATTATCGTCCGCGAAGTGAAGGACACCGCCCTTCTGCGCCGCATCGTCACTACAGATGATTGTCGCCGATGCGTTGGCTGTGTCTTCAAATGAGACGCACCCGCCCGACCTCCAGATGGATTTTTGGCGTGATGACCGCGTCCTTCCCGATCTTCACGTCGGCATCACTCAGGATGAGCGTGCCGGAAATCGTTGTTGTACCACCGGAGAGATCAAGGGTTCCGACCGTGACCGTTTTGGTCACGTCCAAATTGCCATCCTGCTGCGTAATTGTAGCAATCATTCCGCCAGTTAGGGTGACTGTGCCCGTATCTCCGGTTTGCAGAGTCAGGCTGGTGATATCCGCGCCGAGCGTGCTGTCAGCGGAGCTGTTGACCGTCACCGCCTTGAGAACGCCACCTGACAGATTGACCGCATCGGAACCTGTAATTGCCAGCGTGTCCGCCACGTATTTGATTGTATCAGCCGTGACGGTACCGCTACTGACGCTGAAGCTCTGATTGACTTGCAGGATAGCGCACTTGACATCACCATTGGTGTCGGCGAGCTTATCGACAGTCACATTATGGTCGCTGGTGACGTGCCCCCTGAAACTATCAGCGTTTTGACGGCAACATCCTGCGCCGAGAATTTCAGCGTCCCGCCAGCGACGGTGACGGTCGGGAGTTTTGTTCCGGTAAGGGTTTTCGTGCCGGAATTTTCGAAAGTAAGTTGCAGCGAGGTGAAGCTGGCCCCGATGGTGTTGCTCCCGCTGCTATTAATGGTAACGCCAGCCAGCGTTCCACCTGAAAGCTTGACGGCACCACTGCCCGACACGTCCAGTGCGCTGTCGCACTTCAGGGACGTCGCCGACAATATGCCCCCACTGACGGCGGTTTTACCTGTAAAATGAGCGTATGAGGCCTTGAGCAACCCACCCGTCAGGGTGAGCTTATCCACGGTAAGAATGTTGTCGACAGCGGCGCTCGGTGTTCCGTCAAATGTGCCGCCAGAAATCGTCAGAGAGCCGAAACTGTCATTTTTGCCGCAGGTGAAGTGCCCCCGAGTATATTGACATCACTGAAGTAGTCGCTATCGCCACATGTGACGGTGCCGTCATCCATTTTCAGCGGGACATTCAGCTTGGCTGAATCTTCAAGTTTCAGAACGCCGAGACTATTGACGATCTCGACATTACCCTTCTCAGTTTTATCGGGCCTTGGAATCGTCGCGTTCTTTGCAAGATCAACCTCGCCGGTCGAATTGTCACCGCCACCAATAAAAAAAGTCACCGTTGAGCTTGACGGTCCCGGAGAGCGACGCCGTGACACCGTAACGTGCATGGAGGTTTTTGAGAGACGCATCACCAAGAACCGTCTGCGCACTGCCAATGCCCTGATCGAAATAGGGATTATAGCCGATCGTCAGATTGCCAATCGTGGCGCCGTCTGAAAATTTGACTGCGGAGGTTCTCCACGATGAGCCATTCCAGTAATTACCGGAGATGACGCTCTCAACGTCAATTTTGAGACGCGCACCGGCATTGAGCACAATGACGCCCGTATTACTCGTTGTGGCTGAACCGCCTTCAAGATAAACGGTGGACCTGTTCAGAACCTGCGCCCAAAGCTTGTGCCCGTCCGCATTGCCATTATCGTAATGAACGTCAGCTTCCTTGACGCCTCGCCCCGCGGCCGAAACCGTCGTGTCGGGCTCCTGCCCTTTGAAGTAATACGAGCCTTTTGGCTGGATGTAGAAGTCACCCGAGATGACAAAGGCACGGTCAATCGTCAGCGTGCCGGACGTGATGTAAACGTTGAGAAAGTTACTTCCAAAAATGATCTGTCCACTAAGTTCAACCGAGCCTTTATCGCCGGTAAGGATATCCACTCTGGGATCATCCTTACCCGCCTGGTTTGCGAGTAATACCGGGACAGTTACTAAAGTGTCGCTCTCTTTGACGTAGTCCGGCTTTGCGTCGCGATCTTCTGAAATTCCATTATCAGCGCGCGGTGTCTGATCTCCTGGCGACGCGGCCGCGTCGGTCGGCGCTGCGCCCGAAGGCATCTGCGGCATTGTCGTGTCGCCATCTTCAGACTGATCCATTGAGGAGGGTGCACTATCAAGAGTCGTCTTGCCCGGCGTGCGGCCATGCGGAAACGCTGATGCGTCCTGAGCGCGCTCATCAACCGTTTTTTTGACTTCCCTGTATCTTTCTACGCCATTTTAAGATCCTTCAGAACCAAAGCGCCACCATTTGTGGGTGTAGATATTCAGAGCAATTTTATTGTCATCTGAAATAGCAGGAACGAAGCGACTGTGCCGCTATCCCGTTAAGTCAATGTGAGAGACAAATTATTTAAAATAAATTTTACACGACCTCCTATAAGTGAGGTTATTAACATTTTTTTATTGAACTTTATTTTAGTTTTCTTGTTTTTACCTGAGACCCTCATCCCCTCTCCACCCGGGAATACGCGCCTCGATAAATGACTTGATGGTGTCGCCCATCGCGGTAAAGGTGGGCGCATTTTGACGCCAGACGCGCTTGACAATCCAGCGCTGCCCGAGATTGCCGAGATCACCCCGTGAAGCTTGATCTTCATTTCATCAGAGCCCGTCGAACAATGTTCGCCCCCCTTCGGGAAGAGGCATGCGTCACGCCGGTGCACGTTCATAATTTTCATCAGAAACGCAGCGTCGACGGCTGACGAGGCCATGCGCGCAGAGGCCCACCGTTAACAAAGCTTGAAGCCGTCAAACCTTTTAAAGTTTCATTAAATTTGAGGGGTTTCGACGCATCATAAAGGGACCAGCGTCTCCGGGTACAACCATGATTGGCGTTGATCGTTTCAAGAGGTCGATCACATTTACGGCATTCACGGACTGCCGCCAATCAAACTGATCGCGCCCGTAGCGACCGATCGGCTTAAACGATGCAGAGAGATGCACGACAAGGCGTCTTACGCGGCGCAGGAAAGCCCGTCTCATCGACTCAAAAAAGACAAAAAAGCGCGACTTCCGCGAATGGAATGTCGCGCTTTCTGCTTAACCGTAAGGTCAGTTATCTTCGAGGAAGGACCGCAACTTACGGCTGCGGCTGGGATGTTTCAACTTGCGCAGCGCCTTGGCCTCAATCTGACGGATACGCTCACGGGTCACGTTAAATTGCTGCCCCACTTCTTCAAGCGTATGGTCCGTATTCATCCCGATGCCAAAGCGCATCCGCAGGACACGCTCTTCACGAGGGGTGAGTGATGCAAGCACGCGCGTGGTCGCCTCGCGCAGGTTGGTCTGGATGGCCGCATCCAACGGTATGACCGCTGTCTTATCCTCAATAAAATCGCCGAGATGGCTGTCCTCCTCATCACCGATTGGCGTTTCGAGAGAAATCGGCTCTTTCGCAATTTTGAGGACTTTCCGCACCTTCTCAAGCGGCATGCCCAGTTTTTCGGCAAGCTCCTCCGGGGCCGGCTCACGCCCGATTTCATGCAGCATCTGGCGAGACGTGCGGACGAGCTTATTGATCGTCTCGATCATATGGACCGGAATACGGATCGTCCGCGCCTGATCTGCGATCGAACGCGTAATGGCCTGACGGATCCACCAGGTGGCATAGGTGGAAAATTTATAGCCGCGGCGATATTCGAACTTATCGACCGCCTTCATCAGGCCGATATTGCCCTCCTGGATCAGGTCCAGAAACTGCAACCCGCGATTTGTGTATTTTTTCGCGATTGAAATGACGAGGCGCAGATTGGCCTCAATCATTTCTTTCTTGGCCCGCGTCGTATCGCGCTCCCCGCGTGAGACAACAGCATAAACCCGGCGGAACTCACTGACAGGCAGGCCGGTATGATGCGACAGCTCTGCCACTTGCGCGCGCAGTTCGGCAATGCGTGCATAATGGCGCGTGGTCAGGTTCTTCCAGGTTTTCGAGGAGAGGGCGGAGACCGTGTCAAGCCAGTTCGGGTCAAGCTCCCACCCACGATATTTGGCGAGGAAATCATCGCGCGTCACGCGGCAGCTTTCCGCAAGGCGCAGCATCTGCCCCTCAAGACTATTGAGGCGCTGAAATTGCGACTTCAGATGCGTGACCAGTTCCTCAATACCATTATTATGAAGTCTGATCTGCTCAACCATTGACACGAGCCTGTGGCGGACATCCTCATATTCCTTTTCCTGCTTGGAGGAAATCGACTTACCCCGGGTCATGTTCTCAATGCGGTCAACCTGGAGGCTGCACAAATGATGATAAAGCGGCTCAATCGCCTCAAATGTCGCGAGGATCTCCGGCTTCAGCTTTTCTTCTAGGGCGGAAAGAGACAAGCCAGCGCCGTCACCCTCGCCACTTTCCTCACCGCCGCAATTTTCATCGAGCACCTCTTCCGTATCGTCCTCATCGTCAGAGCCGCGCTCTTTATCTTCGGCGCCCGCTTCCTCTGTCGGTCCGTCATCCGTCTGGCTTGCTTCCAGATCAACAATTTCACGGAGAAGCATCTTGCCCGCTTTGAGGCGGTCATGCCATGAGATAATGGCGCGGAATGTCAGAGGGCTTTCACACAGCCCACCAATCATTTCATCCCGACCCGCCTCGATACGTTTGGCAATGGCGATCTCCCCCTCGCGGGAGAGGAGCTCCACTGCCCCCATTTCACGCAGGTACATCCGTACCGGGTCATCCGTGCGACCCGTACTTTCGCTGACATTGCCTGTCTGCGCTTCTTCAGCTTCCTCAGACTCATCCTGCTCTTCAACCTGGGTTTCAGCTTCCTCAGAATCGTCGCTTTCTTCATTATCGACGACCTGAATGCCCATTTCCGACAGGTTGGCCATGACGTCCTCAATCTGCTCGGACGATATCTGCTCTTGCGGGAGGACGGTATTGAGTTCATCAAACGTGATGTGTCCACGCACGCGCCCTTTGGCGATCAGCCTCTTGACAGACGCAGGCAGAGTATCAAGAACGTTATTATCGTTGTCCTGATCCTGAACTCTCTCGGCCGTGCTGGCTGTTTTTGTCGCCATTCGATACTCCCATATCCCGCCTTCGCCATCAAATATGCGGTCCCCAAACCCTCGGAAAGCACTACGCCCACCGCACAGCGCAACGCGGCACGTTCAGAGTTTTCTCCGTGATATGCGATTCACCCGCAACCTTGGCAGCGTGCAGGTGGGCTATCCGAGCCTTGAAGTCAAGGGCTACGAGGAATGTTCCGCATTATAAGTTTAAATTATGCATCGCGGAACCTCCTTGATGATCAAAGAGAGTTGGTTTGACATTCCCCGTCAGATGTCATCCGGTGGTTCCCCCGCCTTAAGCCGTTCAAGGACGGCAAGCCGGGCCTTCAGCGCGTCAGGGAAAGTTTTCAGCGTGGCATCGCTCAGGGCCGCCGCAACGTCCTTCCGCACCTCCTGACTGAAGGCGGGAAAATTGACCAGGCCGTAAAAATGCCACCAACGCTCCGGCGCATTGATAACAAGCAGGGAATCATCATTTTCCCGGCGTGAATGGGCACGAGTATCATATTTATCCAATAATGCACGGCCAAGCCAGGCACATCGGGCCATGGCCTCATGCGCCTCGCCCTCAGCTTCAAACCAGGCAATCGGGGAAGTCGACGCTTCTCCCGACAAATGACGCCGCTCTGCATGAAATTCGAGAAGCCCCTCCCTCAGCAGGGCAAGGTCAGGCGGCAAATCCAGTGTGCTGTAAGCCTGCTCAACATCGTCCAGCAATGCGGGGTGGCGGAGGAGAATTTCCGTCAAAATATCAAGGCGCGCCGCATTCCCCTGCTGCACCACGAAATTAACCGGGAGATCAATGGTCCTGGAAGCGAGATTTTTTGTCCGGGCGCGCCCTGGGGACGGCGCGGGTCGAAAACTTTCGAAAACCTTATTACGCCATGACCGGCGATATTCGTAACCCAGCGTCTTGTCAGAAATCTTCTCCGCCGCGGCGTCAAGGCGCTGCCGCAGAGCGGCCCGTTGCTCCGGCACACGGCCGTCACATCCCTGTCGCAGCAGCATGAAAATCTCATCATGAAGGGAATGAGACCGGGCGAGCACGTCCTTCATCGCATCCGGCCCGTGGATTTTGATCAGGCTGTCGGGATCCTCCCCTTGCGGCAATCGGCAGAAACGCAGCGTCCTGTCGGCGCGCAGCATCGGCAGGGCGAGTTCAGCAACACGCAGGGAAGCCCGGCTGCCCGCCGCATCGCCATCGAAGCAGATGATGGGCGATGATGATTCCCGCCACATCAGTTCAATCTGCTCGGTGGTCACGGCCGTGCCCAGCGGCGCAACGCCCGCCGTGAAACCAGCCTGGGACAGGGCAATCACATCCATATAACCTTCGACGACCAGAAGATCCTTCTTGTCCTTCAGGACCGCCTGACGCGCATTATGAAGGTTATATAAAGTGCGTTTTTTTGAGAAAAGTGGCGTTTCTGTCCCATTCACATATTTCGGCTGCGCATCTCCCATTGCGCGACCGCCGAATGAGATCACCGCGCCGCGACGGTCATGGATAGGGAAGATGATGCGGGAGAAAAATGCCCCCCCCCCCTTCTCCGTCCTTAAAAGCCCGGCTTTGAAAATATCCTTTTCGGTGTGACCCGATTTTTTGAGATAACTGACGAGCGCGCCATGATCCGCATCCGCCCAACCCAACCCGAAATGATCAATCGTGGCCTGCGTCAAACCGCGCTCCCGCAAGTGGGCACGCGCATGACGGGCTGAGTTGCCTGTCAAAACCTTACGGTAAAATTGTGCGGCCTCGGACAGAATATCCCTTAAGCGGGTGGATTCTTTTGATCTCTCAACCGCACCCGCATCCGGTTTCGGCATGTCGAGCCCGGCCTCCGCCGCCAGGGCCACGACCGCTTCGGGGAAGGAAAGCCCCTCACTTTGCATGACGAAACTGAAGACATCGCCATGCACACCACAGCCATAGCAATGGAAGTGATCATCATAAATATGGAAGGAGGGCGTCTTTTCCCCATGGAAAGGGCAGCACGCCTTCCATTGATTGCCGGAACGCTCCAATTTTGTGCGGCGCCCGATGACACTGCGCAAAGGGATGGCGTCCCTGATGTCATCAAGAAATTTAGGCTCAAAAACGAGCGCCATTATGTCTCAGAGCCTGACATGAATTTTCCCCCGCAACGTCACGCCGTGCATACCCTCCTGCGAGGTAATGCGGCATCACGCTGACTCGATTTGCCTAAAGGCGTAACGCGCTCACCCCAGCTTCGCCTTTACCAATACGCTCATTTCCTCATATCAAGTTGCGCACCGTGATGTGCCCGCAACCAGCTCATGACATTTTTGAGGTCTTTGACAGAATGCGCGCCCGTCTCTGCCAGCGCTTTCTGCACGATGATCTCCAGATCCGCATCGCTGAGCGGCGGCGGCAGATAATGCTCGATCGCCGCAATCTCGGCCTCTTCCTTCTCCGCCAGTTCGGGCCGGTCACCCTGCCGATAAAGCACAGCGGACTCACGCCGGGATTTGATCATGGAACGCAGCGCCGACAGCATCGTCCCCTCATCCAATTCTGCGTCTTTCGCCCGTAATTCAATATCGAGATCTTTGAACCGGCTGGTGATGGCGCGAAGCTGCGCAACCCACGTCATATCCCGCGCCTTCATGGCGGTTTTAAGGTCCTCATTAATCCGGTCTCGTAGCAACATTTTTCGGCCTCTCATCATGCCGTTTTCTATGGAATCCGGTGAAGGCATATCCCAGAAGCATCGTTGAGGGAATAAATTTCCCACCCTTTTGGAGCCCCCACCACGTGGGGAAAAACTTCCCAAACTCAATTTACCCGCTTATATAAGGCGGTGCGGATGCAGATGTAAAATAGGGAATGCGCCATGGATGTTGACCTCCTGATTAAAAAACTTGGCGGGGCACATCAATTGGCCGAGTTGACAAATGTCGGGCCGGAGGCTGTGCGCAAATGGCGTCAATCCCGCGCCATTCCAGCCAAGCATTGGCCTGCGCTTTTACAACTTCCTGGCATTTCCATGGAAGATCTCACCGATATCGGGCCCGCGGCGTCCCTTGATGATACAGGCCGCCCCCATGGCGCAACGGCCGTGCTTCTGCTTGCCGATGGCACGATCCTGTGGGGTCGGGGCTTCGGCGCCCACACGACGCAGGCAGCCATCGGGGAAATCTGCTTCTGCACCGGCATGTCCGGCTATCAGGAGACATTGACGGACCCATCTTATGCAAGCCAACTCGTCACCTTCACCTTCCCGCATATTGGTAATGTCGGTACAAATGCGGAGGATGATGAGGCACGGCGGGTTGCCGCGCGCGGTGTCATCGTCAAGCAGGACATCACCAGCCCGGCCAATTGGCGCGCGACCGCCCCCCTTGCTGAATGGATGCAGGCCCAGGGTCTGACCGGACTATCCGGGATTGATACGCGCTTCATCACGCATCTTCTGCGTAAAAAAGGCCCGCAATCCGCTGGTATCTTCTACCCACAGGACGGCGTGTTCCCCATAGAGACGCTTCTGGCGGAAGTGCGTTCATGGCCGGGGCTTGAGGGGATGGATCTCGCCAAAGCGGTGACCTGCGCGCAGGCCCATAAATGGACGGAGCCCGTTTGGGGTGGGGCGCCGCCCTCCGGCCCGCTCAAAAGGGTCGTCGCGATTGATTACGGTGCCAAGCTGAATATTCTGCGCTGCCTCATCACTGCAGGCTGTGAGGTCACGGTTGTGCCCGCGACGAGCTCAGCTGAAGAGATCATGATGTATAATCCGGAGGGTATTTTTCTCTCCAACGGTCCGGGGGACCCGGCTGCCACGGGGACGTATGCCGTGCCGGTCATCAAGGCGCTTCTCAAATCAGCCGTACCGATCTTCGGGATCTGCCTGGGGCATCAGCTTCTGGCCCAGGTCCTCGGCGCACGCACTTACAAGCTGGAGCAGGGCCATCGCGGCGCCAACCAGCCTGTCAAGGAGCTGGCAACAGGTAAAGTCGAAATCACGAGCCAGAATCACGGTTTCGCGGTTGATGAGCAGAGCCTGCCGGAAGATGTCATTGTGACGCATACAAGCCTCTTTGATGGCTCGAATGAAGGGATTGAAAGCCGGACCTACCGTGCTTTTTCCGTCCAGTATCACCCTGAGGCCAGCCCCGGCCCGTCTGATAGTTTTTACCTCTTTGAACGCTTTGTTGCGCTGATGGATAAGAAGGCCGCCTGAATATGCCGAAAAGAACCGATATCGCGTCCATCCTCATCATCGGTGCGGGCCCTATTGTGATCGGGCAGGCCTGTGAGTTTGATTATTCCGGCACGCAGGCTTGCAAGGCGCTGCGTGAGGAGGGTTATCGCGTCATTCTGATCAACTCCAACCCCGCGACGATCATGACCGATCCGGGCCTCGCCGATGCGACCTATGTAGAGCCGATCACGCCGGAGTTTGTCGAGCGCATCATCCTGAAGGAAAAACCCGACGCGCTTCTGCCGACCATGGGTGGGCAAACGGCGCTAAATGTCGCCACGGCCCTCGACCAGTCAGGTTTTCTGAGGAAAAACGGCGTCGCTTTGATCGGCGCGGATGCGGATGTCATTGACCGCGCGGAAGACCGCCAGAAATTCCGTGAGGCCATGAACGAAATCGGCGTGGAAAGCCCGCGCAGCGCCATTGCGCACTCGCTGGAGGAAGCACGCACGGCGCTGGATATTGTCGGCCTGCCCGCCATCATCCGCCCCTCTTTCACCATGGGCGGCGCAGGCGGCGGAATTGCCTATAATCGTGAGGAATTTGACCATATCGTCTCGGGCGGACTGGATGCCTCCCCCACGACAGAAGTCCTGATCGAGGAATCCGTCCTCGGCTGGAAGGAATTTGAGATGGAGGTGGTCCGCGACAAAGCGGGTAACTGCATCATCGTTTGTTCCATTGAAAATATCGACCCGATGGGCGTCCATACAGGCGACTCCATCACCGTCGCCCCCGCTTTGACGCTGACGGACAAAGAATTCCAGCGTATGCGGGATGCCTCTATCGCCTGTCTGCGCAAGATCGGCGTTGAGACGGGCGGGTCCAACGTGCAGTTCGGCGTCAACCCGGTGGATGGGCGCATGGTCGTCATTGAGATGAATCCACGTGTCTCGCGCTCCTCCGCCCTCGCCTCCAAAGCGACAGGTTTCCCGATTGCGAAAATTGCCGCCAAGCTCGCGATCGGCTACACGCTTGATGAATTGCGCAATGACATTACCGGCACGACCCCGGCAAGTTTCGAGCCGACGATTGATTACGTCGTTGTTAAAATCCCGCGTTTCACTTTTGAAAAATTCCCCGGCGCCCCGGCCCTGCTTTCCACCTCCATGAAGTCAGTGGGGGAGGCCATGTCAGTCGGGCGCTGCTTTACCGAGGCCCTGCAGAAAGGTCTGCGGTCGATGGAAATCGGGCTGACCGGTCTTGACCCAATTGAGCCGCCCGGTGATGGCTCCCACGATGCCTACCGCGCAGCCCTTTCCGAGCCGCGACCGGAACGCATCCTCATGGCCGCGCAGGCTTTGCGTGCCGGCTTGTCGATCAATGACCTTCATCACGCCTGCCGGTTTGAGCCGTGGTTTCTGGAGCAATTGCAGACCATTATTGAAGCAGAAAAGCATATTCGTGAGAATGGCCTCCCCCGTTCCCCCCTTGCCCTGCGACAGATCAAAGCAATGGGATTTTCGGATCGGCAGCTTGCGCAGCTCAGCGATATGACGCCCCAAGCCATCGCCGATCTTCGGGCGCGGCTGGGTGTGCAACCCGTTTATCGCCGTATCGACACATGCGCGGGGGAATTTGCCTCCTCCACTCCCTATCTTTACAGCAGTTATGAAGGCGGGTTCGGCACGCCGAACTGTGAAAGCGCGCCGACGGAAAGCAGGAAGATCGTCATATTGGGCGGCGGGCCGAACCGGATCGGCCAGGGCATCGAATTCGATTATTGCTGTGTCCATGCGGCCTACGCTTTGCGTGAGGCCGGGTTCGAGACCATCATGGTCAATTGTAACCCGGAGACGGTTTCCACGGATTACGACACGTCAGATCGCCTTTATTTTGAGCCCCTGACTGATGAGGACGTCATCGCCCTGATCCGCCGTGAGCAGGAAAGGGGCGAGGTTCTGGGGTGTATCGTTCAATATGGTGGTCAGACTCCGCTCAAGCTCTCCGTCGCGTTGGAGAAAGCGGGCATTCCCCTCCTCGGCACCCCGGCCGATGCCATTGACCGCGCGGAAGATCGTGAGCGGTTCCAGGCGCTTCTGCGTAAACTGGGTCTGCGCCAACCGGAGAACGGTATTGCCCGCAACCCGGGTGAGGCCGAAGCTATCGCTGAGCAGGTCGGTTATCCCGTTGTTGTGCGGCCCTCTTATGTTCTTGGCGGGCGCGCCATGGAAATCGTGCATGATCCGAATGGCTTGCAACGATACCTCCTCAGCACATTGATGCTTGCAGGGAGGGAAGTTTCCTCCGGGCCCATCCTGCTGGATCATTACCTCAATGACGCGATTGAAGCGGATGTGGACTGCATCTCAGACGGTCATGACGTCTATGTTGCTGGGGTGATGGAACATATTGAGGAAGCGGGGATCCATTCAGGTGACTCCGCCTGTTCGATCCCGCCTTATACCCTGCCACCCTCCATCGTGACGGAACTGCGCAGCCAGACAGAAGCCATGGCGCGTGAGCTGGGCATTATCGGTTTGATGAATGTGCAATATGCCATCAAGGATAATGAAGTTTTCGTCCTTGAGGTTAATCCCCGCGCCTCCCGGACGGCCCCCTTTGTCGCCAAAGCGACAGGTGTGCCGATTGCTAAAATTGGTGTGCTGGTCATGGCAGGCCGAAAGCTTTCCGAATTCAAGCTGGATGGTGATGCCATCGCACCGCATGTGGCGGTTAAAGAGGCCGTGTTCCCCTTCCATCGTTTTGCCGATACGGACACGATCCTTGGGCCGGAAATGCGCTCAACCGGTGAAGTTATCGGGCTGGATAGCAGCTTTGAACGCGCCTTTGCCAAAGCCCAGCTTGCGGCAGGGGTTGTCCTCCCAAAGGAAGGCACAGTGTTTCTTTCCGTCAGGGATGGTCACAAGCCCCAGATTCAGGCTTTGGGCCGCAAATTGATCGATATGGGGTTCCAGATCATGGCGACGCGGGGCACGGCGGATCGGCTTGAGGAGTCCGGTATCTCCGTCAGGCGCGTTAATAAAGTGCTTGAGGGCCGCCCCCATTGCGTCGACGCGATTCGCTCCGGTGAGGTCCAGATGGTGATCAATACAGTGACGGGTGCGCAGGCCGTGCGGGATAGTTTTGATATTCGCCGCTCTTCCCTGCTGGGCGGTGTGCCGCATTTTACCACGCTCGCCGGGGCGCGCGCCGCGATTTACGCCATCTCCGCCATGCGGGATGGCGCGCTGGAGGTATCGCCTCTGCAATCTTATTTCAAGCGGTCATTTTGAATGAAATTTCGAGGGATGTCGCCGTTTGGGGCCGGGTCGGTAAGGCCTGGCCCTCTTCATCCGGCAGTCCCCGCCCTTCCCCTATCTCTGGCGACATGATTACAGAGGTGATAAAAGGGGTTCAAACTTTGCGTTTTTAGACGAGGCGCACGCACGGCATCTTGTGCGCAGGAAAGACTTGGGGAAACAACGTGCAGAAAATTCCGATGACGGCCGGCGGGCTAACACGTCTTGAAGATGAGCTTCGCCGCCTTAAAAGTGAAGATCGACCCACCGTCATCCGTGCGATTGCTGAAGCACGCTCACATGGTGACCTTTCCGAAAACGCGGAATATCACGCTGCGCGGGAACGTCAATCTTTCATCGAAGGCCGTATCCTGGAACTTGAGGATCTTATTTCCTCCGCGGAGGTTATTGACCCGACCTCCCTCTCCGGTGACACCGTGAAATTCGGTGCACATGTCCAGCTTGTCGATGAAGAGACCGAGAAAGAAAGCCTGTATCAGATCGTCGGCGCGCATGAGGCGGATATCAAGCAGGCGCGCATTTCAATTTCCTCCCCGCTCGCCAAGGCTTTGATTGGCAAATCCGTCGGTGACCGCGTCAGCGTCCCCGCGCCGGGTGGTGACCGCACTTATGAGGTTCTTTCCGTCACCTATAAATAAGACGATCCGCCTACCGGACTTGAGTAAATTGCATGACGAATCTGACGTTTGATGACGTTCGCGTGGCCCATGAGCGTATCCAGCGTCGTATTCTGCGCTCACCAACTGTACCGTGTGAGGCACTTTCAAAGCGGCTCGGCACGGAAATCTGGCTGAAGCTTGAAAATTTGCAAGCTATCTCATCTTTCAAGGAGCGCGGAGCCGCAAATAAGCTGGCGCTTTTGACGGAAGATGAACGTGCGCGAGGGGTTATTGCCGTTTCCGCGGGCAATCATGCCCAGGGTGTCACCCGCCATGCGCATCTCCTCGGCATTGACGCCACCATCGTCATGCCCCGTCACACACCCTCGGCAAAAATTGAGCGCACCCGGAAATGGGGGCGCAGATCGTCGTGGAAGGTGAGGATTTCGCTGAGGCATCCCTGATTGCCGAAAAGATCCTTGAGCGGGAGGGGCGTGTCCTTATCCATCCCTTTAATGACCTCGCTGTCATGGCGGGTCAGGGGACTTTCGCCATTGAATTGCTGGAGGACGCCCCGCCCCTCGATTACATTGTCCTCCCGATTGGCGGAGGACGGGCTGCTGAGTGGTTCCGCCATTGTCGCGCAATTTCTGAGCCCGCAGACGCGCATCATCGGCGTGCAGGTGGAAAGCTACACCTCTCTCGCCCGCTTCCCCGCTGAAAGTCCGGCACTTGGTGGCTCAACGATTGCTGAAGGCATGGCCGTCCTGAAACTGGGTGGCACGGTGTCTGGAAACGGTGCAGCCCCTCCTCGACCATGTGCTGATTGTCTCAGAGCTGGAGGTCGAAGCCGCCGTGGCGACCCTCGCCGAGCAGGCGCGTGTTGTTTCGGAAGACGCGGGCGCCGCCGCATTGGCGGCCGTCGTGAAATATGCGGAAATCTTTGAGGGGAAACGCGTCGGGCTGCCTGTGACGGGCGGCAATATCACAGCACGCGTGTTTTTGCCAATACGCTCCTCAGAGCTCTACGCCGCGATGAACGCATTCTTTTCCTCAGTATGCAGATCCCTGACCGTCCCAGCCTGCTGGCCGATATTGCACGTCGCATCAGCGAAGCGGGCGGGAATATCATTGAAGTATCCCACCAGCGGCTCTTTGCGGAGCCCTCCGTGCAGTCGGCTGAATTGGATGTGATGATTGAGACGCGCGATGGTGCCCATGCCGAGATCATCCAGCATTCCCTGTCGCAGGAATATAAGCTCACGCGACGGTAGTCAGGAAGGCGCCATGCGCCGCGCGGCATGAGATCCCGATGCGTGGCGTCAACCTGCAAGCCTTTCCGCTGCTTCGCGACGCCACTAAACGGTCTCAGGCGAGTAAGCCTTCCGACTGAAGCTTCTCAATCACTGAACGAATGCGATTGTCATAAGTGTGCTCAGCCAGAGTGCGCTCCTGCGCGAGGCGTGAGGCGCGGTATCGGGCCGCATCATCCTTAATATATGTCGCAACGACGCGTTCAAAATCGACCAGATTTGAGAAAGGCGGAATTTCCTCCGTCGTGAAATAGCGGCGCATTTCATACGTGTCCTCATGAAACACTTGAAACGCACCGGCAGCCGCGGCTTCAAAAGTGCGGGGACCCGGTGTTGAAGGCGTGATGACGTAGCGATTATTCTCAAAATGGAGAGCGCGTCCGAGATTGAGAACCATTTTGGAGCGCCGATACAGCTCAATCAACTGGTCTTTCTCGATACGCGTATCCGAGAAACCTGTGCCGAATTCGCCCCAGCCCGGGCCGATAATCTTGATATTCAGCTGGGAGAGAACCGGCATGAGCACCGCCATAACATCTTTACGGCTCGTAAAAGCGACACCGCAGAAAAGCACGTCAATCGGGCGGTCACCCTCTTCCGTCAAAGGGACATAATGCAATTTACGGCTGGCGGCGAGCGGAAGGTGATAAACCCGCTCACGCTGGTAAAAATTATGGCCCCAATGATCGCAGGAGAACACGATGTCAAAATCATTCAAGATCCGATAGTGCGCATCCTGCTCATAGGGATCTTCCGTCGTCCAGAAAACGGTTACCGCCCCGATTTTACGGGCTTCACGGCAGACCTCACCAAAATAGGTGCTCTCCGGCAGGTAGGACCCGATGGCGAAAACGATTGTCGGTTTCAGATATTGGATGGAGGCCGCGGCACCGCTAATATGCACGGAAGCCACATTTCCTCACCCAGACATTCAGCCCAGCCATCCATGACAGATTCACGGACCTGCGCATTGGCCTGAGATTCAAAGCGCCCGCCGCTACAGACCAATACACGGTGCTGCACGGCAACACCCTCATCGAGGCTTCTCTCCGCTTCCTTGCTCTTTCGCGCTTTGGGCTTCGCGTTCGTCTTAACAGCCATCAACCTGCCTAACCTCTATCAAAGCTATATTTGAGAAATCGCAAGGCTTCGCGTCAGAATTTCTTCAATACGCGCCTTGAAATCATTCGGGTCGCAATCATTCGTCACGGCAGCGAGCGCCTCTAGACGCACGCGATGCCAGATTTCCGCATCATAATAAATAGAAACCATTTGCCGGGCGAAGGCACGCGGATCACCCGCTGCTGCGCTGAGAAGCGCGACATCGTTCTTCCAGCCGACCTGCCGCGCGAGGACGTCCGTCGCGACAATCGGGATGCCGAATGACGCCGCCTCATGCACTTTATAAGGGAGACACCCCCGGCATAACGCGTCGGTGCCACGAAAACGCGATGACTGTCATAGAGCGCCTTCAGATCCCTGACAGGGCCGACACAGCGCACATGGGGCAATTCCCGCCATGCTTTGATGTCGAGATCCGGATCCATATATCCTGCGATCGTCAGGAGGGGCGGGTCATCTATCATAGCATGAAGATGGGGAAACACCTCTTCAATGAGCCATTTGAGACTGTCGAAATTCGGTGTGTCTTCCGCGTAAAGCGCCCCGACAAAAAGAAAATGATGTCGCTCCTGGAAGGGCCGTTGGGTCGGGTCGGGTTCCAGCGCGTGTCCCAGGATTGACACATACTCATATCCCGCCTCCCGTACCATTTTGGCCTCATCGGCCGAGACCGCGACAATCTGCTGGCAGAAATGGGAGCTCACCAATTCATCGCCGATCAATTCCGCCATGGATCCCTTGATTTTAGGGGCACCGAGAATGCGTGCTTTCTCAAAACGCCACGGCGTATCGATCACCTCCGTATCGAGAATGACGCGCTTCATGAGGAGATAACGACTATGCTCCGTCACGATCGAAAGCAGACGTGAGAGATTATGTGTCCGGCAGATCCAGAGAATATCGTAATAACCAGCACACTCTTCAATGAAGGAGGTAAACCGGTCGAGATGCCAATCCGTCAGAAGCTCCACATTATCGGGGAAATCATGGACGAGATCCGCCGGGTCATTCGCCTTGTCCATCATGGGAAATACGCTGACCTGATACCCAAGGGCACTCATCGCCTGGACGACTTCATTGAAGCGCACATAGCCGGAACCCAGCCGCCGCACGGGTAGGCGATCCTCAATGACGAGGACGGTCTCCCGCCCCCTTTTCTGCTCACGCCCCAGCACCGCATTGCGGACATGTGGGGCAGTTTGGCGAGTAAAAGCTGCCGATGTCGATTGAAGAAGACGCGATGGTTGATCTGGATCCAGTCATGGGAGTCGGTTAGGCTGAAGCTTCCGCTCTCCATATGCTCAACCACGACGGACGGATCATAAACGATCCTTTTACCGGATTTGAGCATGCGAAGGCAGAAATCCGTGTCCTCAAAGTAAGCTGGCGCGAATTTCGGATCAAAACCGCTCAGCTGTCGTGCATCTTCAGTGCGCACCACCAGAAATGCGGCGGAACAATAATCCACATCGCGGACGAAATTCGCCTCTCCAATGTTCGGATCATCCTGACGGCGATAACCGTAACTCGCCCCATCGCGCCAGATGATCGACCCGGCCTCCTGAAGGCGCATATGCGACCGGATGATCTTCGCGCCGACAGCACCGATATCGTCGGAGGATTGCAGTCGACGAAGCGCATTGGCGACGGCATTGGGGAAAAGCTTGACATCATTATTGAGATACAGGCAGAACAGGGATCGGACACGCGGCAGTGCCTCATTGGCCCCGAGAAGGAAACCGATATTATAAAGGAACCGCATGACGTGCAGACCGTTAACATGGTTCTCAATCTGCCCGGACAGATCGCTTGACCCGGAATCCACGGTAATGACCTCAATCGGGCCATCATAATTTGCGCGTAACGATGCCAAAGCCTGCATCGTCAACGCAAATTGATTGCGCATGACAAGAATGACCGAGATATCGGGCTCACCTTGGCAGTTGAAATCGAGGCGCCCTCGCAAGGCAATGTCAGCACATTGCTCGGCCTCCTCTAGAAAAAGCATGCGCGTCTCACGCTCATCAAGCTCGACTGCGGCATGCGTCTCCCCCACCGGGGCGAATTGCGCGTGCATCCATTGTCGGAACGGGTGATCCGCCTCCCGATCCGCCATCGGGCCGAGTTGCCGGAAGCGCTCTATCCAGGGGCCGAGATCAATTTCCGCATCGGGTCGACGCCCCTCATAGGCGCCATGACGCAGAAAATGCTCATACGCGCTGCGGAATATGCCGCCACGGAGAGCAGGCACGACATCAGGGTAAGCCTCCCGATAGGCTGACTCACTGAATTGCGGCAGGGGATCAAAACGCTCGGGCGTGTCATTTGTCAGATAATGGTGAAGCGCTGATTGAAAGCGCTTTTCTGCAATCGCCTGCGCCACTTCCGGATATTTGGCGAGATACCAGTCAGGATCGAAAAACCAGGACAAACGTGGCTCACCCACCGTGCCGATCGTCGGGTTGAGCGCATTGGAGATAGGGATGCCGCCCCGCTTGATCGGAGGAGGTCTGAGGCTGAAACCAGGCACGCGTGACGAACGGATCAAAAACGGACTGCCCGTCAGCGTAAGCGACACTGTGTTGCTCAGAAAATGCGCATATCCATTAGGATATCCATGTGCCTCCAGCCAGGCATCGTCATATCCCGCATAGCTCCAGCGATATTGCTCTTCAGAAAAAAGCCAGTGGGGAGAGCGAATACGGAACCCTTCGTGACAATAATGCTCAAACCCGCTGGAGAACACGCCCTCCTTTATGGCCTCTCGCACCTCGGGATATTTTGCGCGATACCAGACCTCATCGAAATGAGGGTTGAGGAAGAGGCCGGCGGCGGCGCCGACAGCCTCGTGATAAAGACTCAGATCCGTAAAGCCTTGCGCGAGGATCTCCTCACGCAGGTTGGGTTTTTGCTCAAAATACCAAGCTTCATCAATCTCCGCCCATAGGGGGAGGCGATCTCCGAAAGCGGCGTAATAGCTCACCAAGTCCGGCCATCCTGTTTCTCGATCCGCTGACGGATAGCGCCCTCAAATCGCGTATCATCCTCAGGCGTCAGGCTTCTATATCGCGACTGCACCAACTTGTTTTCCTTCAGCTCAAGCTCAATTCCGATCGCTTTAAAGCCGTATGATGTGCCGATCGTATTGACGAGGCAAACGTCGTAAAGACCTGTGAGATCGGAATGATAGCCCGCTTCGAGGTCAATATGCCCCTGGAAGCCAACCGCTCAGAGGCGCTTCATTAAACACACTCTGCACATCGAGGCGCGGCGCGCGCTGTAACCCGAAGAAAGTCACCTGCGCACCATCACGTGATATCAAAGCGAGGAACATATCTCCTGCGCGATCAAAGCGACGCATGAAGCCCCACCCGCGCGTGAAAAACTGAGCTACTCGGCAGATTATCTGACCCATCGCCTTCCTGCCCGAGCAAGTCCGCAAACGTGTCGATAAAGAAGAGGAATTCGGCCGACTCAAAATACCATTTGCGCTGCATCAGACGATTAAGCTTGAAACCGCGCAGAACACCGTCTCGCCCTGCCACGCGGTCGAAACTGTTGAGCACGACCTCATTTTCAGGAATTTGATTGCGCGGACCGATCACTTTCGCGCCTTCAACTTCGATAATGATCGGCGTCAGGAGGAAAGATGCTGCACCATTAACGATATTGACGAGACCAATCCGGAACGCCCCCTCACACCATTTGCCACGCAGGGCGGCCTTGCCCGAAAAACCGAAACGCAAAGGCGCATTCGGCAGGAAAGCCGTCACATCCCCACGTGCTTACCGTGAGCAGGAAACGAAAACAACCGTGTCATCATTCTGACTGATCAATGCCGTGTAAATTGCACCGGATGAGTTACAATCGGGCAGGACATACCACCCGCGAATATGGAATTCATCCGCAGGCTGGAAGGTTTCCAATCCTGAACGCGACAGCACGCGGTGGCAGACATCGTCAATGTAATATTCCGCACCCTGGATACCGACCCAATCCGTTACAGGTTCGGGCAGTTCAATCATCAGGTCATGCTGGGTCGGCGGGTCAAAAATATGGCATGGGGGCGCCTGGTGCCGACATGATTTATGCGGCAGGATATGCAACTGACCCGCATCGACCTGTAGCTCCGCCGTACCGAGGGCACGGTGAGGCGCGATGTCGTGATAAAGTGTGCGCATTTTCTCCGCGTAGTCAGAAGCCGTCACCCGCAATGCCGGGGTGATGTTCTGCATGATTTCCTTCCGCATATATTCGGAGGAGCGAAGCAGTTCGAGGCGTTCAAGCACGACATCGGGACGACCGATCGGCACTTTGAAGCCATTAACGCCGTCCTCAACACGGTCACCCAGCGCGCCAACATCTGTCACAACGGGGATAAGCCCGCTCTGCCATGCTTCCGACAATGAGATGCAATAGGTCTCCCGCCATATGGAGAGGTTGAGCGCGACATCAGCAACGGTTAGCGCACTGATATCACCCGCATTATAGCGTCCGTAGAATTTAACGTTGTCACGATTTAAACCATGGACAACCGCCTCATAATCGGGATGGATATACCCGAAAATATGAAACTCAAAATGCTCCGGATGCGCGATTTCCAGCAGGTTGATGATGGCGTCCGCGCCTTTGTGCGAAGGAAATTACCGATAATCGCCACGCCAAGAGGTCGTCCCTCAAGCGGCGCGCAGGATTTCGGCGTGACGGGGAACGTCGTTTCCGGGGAAGGTACGTCGTAAACGCAGCTGCGCTTACCATCCAGAACAGGATAGATCTCATGGGTGAGATTGCGGGAATAATCGGTACCGAAAAGTATCGCGTCAACACTGCGCAACATCATGCCGACAAAGGCGCGTCGCGTCTGGTCACCACCATAGGCGACATTATCCGTTATTTTATGGATAATGTCAGAGGCCAGGACAGATCGAACCTGCCCCTCATCGAAGCGGAGATCCTGGTTCAGAAGATTATAGCGGGAGGAAATCAGCCAGAAATCATGCGCTGAGAAGATGACGCCCGTGCCGCAGGCCTTCGCGATGATGGGAAGGGAGAGCGCATGATGGCCCAGATGCTGGATATGCACGATATCAATATTGTGACGCCCGATCACCTGGGAAAAAGCATGTTCCTCCGCAGCATCACACAGGGCATCGGTCTAGCCGATTTCCTCAACATCATGTTGCTCAAATTCCCGGCCATTTGCGGTAGTGAGACGACATACCGTACCGCGTCGCAACCAGTAGAAAAATTCGATCTCACGTCCGAGAGAGGCACATAAGGTCTGTTGATAGACCTCGACCCCGCCTCAATCCTTCTCGAAAATAGTGGAGTGGGTGCGCATCACCACCCGCATTTTGCCACGTCGCGAGGTGATTTCCGTCGGCGTCACATGACGTTTGAAATTCGCACCCGTGATGTAAGCGATTTTCTTCAGACGATGCTCATAAAGATGGGCTGAAAGGACGCTCTCCTGCGCTGCCCGGGCGGCACGCTGGCGGCGTGTCTCATTTTCAAGCAGGTCGTAAACGGCGTTCACCATGCCATGCGCATCCCGCACGACTGAAACACCTTCAACATCCGAGAAATACTGCATGTCCATGGCATCCGGCACCTCGATCACCTGTGCGGTGCCGGCGAGGCCAAGCTCATAGAAACGCGACCCTGGCGTTGTGGCCCGGCTGACATCACCATGGCTGGCATAGTCACGGAACATTGTCAGAGTCACTGCACTCGCATTGGCGAAATCGATGAAAGATTCATGACTTACCGGGCGTTGAATGGCCAGAGCCGCAAGGTCGGCGGGCAATGGTGGCAGATAAGGGTTGCCCGGACAGATCAGCTTCATGTGCGCTTCCGGGAAAGCCGCCACGATCATTTGCAACGTCTTGACCCGGTTGGGCCACATCGTCCCCGCAAAACAAATGTCATAATCAAGGGCTTTGGCCGATTTATATGGGACGCTCATGAATTGAGGCGCTCGCGGCCAGAGGAAGGTAATGCCCCTTCTCTCGATAACTTGCCGCGCAGGACGGATCATTTGTGAAGACATAGTCAAAAATCGCTGCATTATTGACATTGAAGTCAAGCATGAAGGGATCTTCAAATCTCCAGAGAATAAGCGTCTTAAATGCGGCGCGGACGCGACGGATCAACGGCAGGTTAAGCCTTTGCGCGTCAAGGCAGATCAGCGTGTCATGCTCACCCGAAGCTGCAATCTCAGCGAGCGACATGTTGTCCGCCACAACCACATTGCCATGCCCAAAAACCGCCTGAGCGGCGCGCTCGACGCAGAGCGTCAAGTAGGAATTGGGATTATGCGTAAAATTCGTGTTGTAGATTACCGTCATTCATGCCTCACAACCGCATACTGCAATATCCGAACTTCCTGACAAAGTCACGCGAGCCGCTCGACGCAGTGAAACTCGTCCATCAATTTTCAAAAAGAGTTTATTAACCACATCGGGAAAAATCCAACTCTAAAAATACGTTTTTTAGGTTGGTCTTCGACCCTTCTTTGGCCCTTATTGGGCGTGCTCCCGATGTCGCGAGAGATGAATCATCTCACAGGCCAGCGTATGCGCCATTTTTCTGTCGTAGAAGTAAACCGGCATGTGCCGGATGTGAAAAAAAATTCCTCAGCATTGGGCATGGCCATCCAAATTTACTCCAGGAATCGTAAGGCACGGGCAAGACGTCCTATTTTCGTTATTGGCGCATCCTATAGCGATTCCAGCTATTAAATTTTCTTACGAAGTCATTGTAACGTCTTTTCTTTTCCAAATTATTAAATAAATTTCTTTCTCATTCGCATAAGCTTTAAGGCCGGGTTCGCGAAATTGTGTTCCAGATCGGAAAAGTGATTCACGCGCCAGCCTATTGCGACATTTGATGACAAGACAGATTTTAAGGTTAAGAAAGCATGTCCTGAAGTATTCACCCGCGCGCGGTGCCTGATGCTTGAGACGCAAGGTCATGTCGGCTTCAAGTAAAAAACGTCGAGGCGGTGAATCGAGATAAGTCTCCGCGTCATGTTCCGCCAGGGACATGGTCGACGAAATATGATGCGCCGCGTGCAGAACCGCCGGCTGGCCCGCACGATCGGCGCAAAAAAGCCATCTCGAAGAATGGTCTTTCTTTGGATTTTGAGACGCTTAGGCCTCTGTGCTCCGGCGACGAATGGCCGCGCCAAGAATGTCGCCCAAAGAGGCACCACTATCGGATGAGCCATATTCGTTGATCGCCTGCTTATCCTCCTCGACCTCACGACCGCGGATTGTCAGCGCCAGCTTACGTGCTGCCTTATCGACAGAGACAACCTTCGCATCAACTTTTTCACCAACAGCGAAGCGCTCGGGACGTTGCTCAGCCTTGTCACGCGCAAGCTCCGCTCGGCGGATGAAGCCGCTGAGAACGTCATCGACCTTAACTTCGATCCCGTTGCTCTGGATGGCTGTCACAACGCACGTTACGACGTCACCCTTATGCACGCGGGACAGTGTGTCCGCGGCAGGGTCATCATGCAACTGCTTGATACCGAGAGAGATACGCTCTTTCTCCGCATCGACATCCAGCACCTTGGCCTGAACGACCTGGCCTTTCTCATATTTCGCCATAGCGACCTCGCCGGCCTCATCCCAGGAGAGGTCGGACATGTGCACCATGCCATCAATATCTGCAGACAGCCCGACGAAGAGACCGAACTCCGTAATATTCCGGATTTCACCCTCAATGACGGACCCGACCTTGTGCTCCTCAGCGAACTGCTCCCACGGATTACGCTGCACCTGCTTCAGGCCGAGGGAGATACGACGCTTGCTGCTATCCACGTCAAGGACGACGACATCGACTTCCTGAGATGTGGAGACGAGTTTGCCCGGATGGACGTTTTTCTTGGTCCAGGACATTTCAGAAACGTGGACGAGACCTTCAACACCCGCTTCCAGCTCAACAAACGCACCGTAATCGGTGATATTGGTGACACGGGCCGTATAACGCGCGCCCGGCGGATATTTAATGGCGATATTTTCCCACGGGTCCGCTTCAAGCTGCTTCATGCCGAGGGAAATGCGCTGCGTATCCGAATTGAAACGGATAACCTGCACGCGCACAGGCTGGCCGATCTGCAGAGCTTCCGCAGGGTGGTTGATGCGCTTCCATGCAATGTCCGTGACATGCAGAAGCCCATCGACGCCGCCAAGATCAACGAAAGCACCGTAATCCGTGATATTCTTGACGACACCGTCAAGAATCATGCCTTCCTTCAGGCCTTGAATCAGTTCGGAGCGCTGCTCGGCACGGGTTTCTTCCAGCACGGCACGGCGGGAAACAACGATATTACCGCGTGCACGGTCGATTTTCAGGATCTGGAAGGGCTGGGGCTGACCCATCAGGGGCCCGACATCCCGCACGGGGCGGATATCGACCTGGCTGCCAGGCAGGAAGGCCATCGCACCACCGAGATCCACAGTGAAGCCGCCTTTGACGCGCCCGTAGATTGTGCCATTGACGCGCTGATTATTGGCGAAGGCGCGCTCAAGCGAGGTCCATGCCTCTTCACGGCGGGCTTTCTCACGGGAGAGAACGATCAGACCGTCTCGATCCTCATAACGCTCGACATAAAGCTCAATCGCGTCGCCAGGCTTGACATCCGCTGCCACACCTGGGGGGGCGAATTCCTTAAGCGCGACGCGCCCTTCACTTTTCAGACCGACATCAACGATGGCGAACTCGTCATTCAGGCGAATGACCTGTCCCGTAACGACGGACCCTTCGAATCCGCTATCTGAGCCGAGAGTTTCTTCAAGGAGAGCGGCAAAATCCTCATTGCCTTGGGTCTGGGCTTTGTTTTTGCCCGATTCAAGAGTAGTGGCTGAAGCCATGTGGTATTAATTCCTGCCCCGGAAATTTATTGCCAGGACGTTGTTTGCGCAGATCCTGCGACCCACGACGTGCTTATTTTTAAATAAGCCGAGAATGAAAAACCCGCAGTCGGGCGCGGCGCATGCCGTTGGGTGTTCTGGCCCCTCTGACCCTTCCATGTCAACATAAAAGGCGAAATTCAGCGGTTTTCCGCCGCAATCTTTGGATGGTGGACCACGATGTCCAGAGCGCGCGCCAGAACCTGATCCGGCGTTAGACCATCCGTTTCAATCAGGATCGCATCCTCAGCCCGCCGTAAAGGCGAGACGCCGCGCGCGGAGTCGATATGGTCGCGCGCTTCAATTTTCGCTTCCAACTGGCTAATATCAGCCGCACTCGGGTCATGATCATGATATTGTTGATAACGGCGCACGGCGCGCGCATGCGCTGAGGCAGTCACGAATAATTTTATATCCGCATCGGGGAAAACAGCCGTGCCTATATCCCGCCCATCCATGACAGCCCCATGTGCGGCGGCAAAGTCCCTCTGGCGTTGCAGCAACGCGGCACGCACGGCAGGTTGCGCCGCCACGAGGCTCGCTGCACGATCCACCTCCGGCAGACGCAGATCAGTGCGCTCGAGGTCGGATGGCTGAAGGCGGGCCGCGATATCGCTGGCATCGTCACCCGCACAATCCCGCCCTTCCATCAGCATCAGACGCCCGATCGCCCGGTAGAGAAGCCCGGTATCAAGATGCGGCAGGCCAAGATTCTGCGCCAGCGCCACGGCCAAAGTGCCCTTCCCTGCGGCAGCGGGCCCATCAATGGCGATGATAATGGCTTTCAAAGTCCGGCACCCAACGCGTTCATGAGATGAATGAATCCGGGGAAGCTCGTATTGATGAAGCCTGTATCATCGACGTCAATCGGATTGGGCGCGGCGAGGCCGAAAATAATGGCACTCATCGCGAGACGATGATCCATCAACGTCTCCACCCGCCCGCCACCGAGGCCGTTACCGTCCGGACGCCCTTCAATGACAAGGTCATCGCCATCAATGTGCGCGGTGACGTGGTTCGCCTTCAACAGGGCAAGCGTGGCATTAAGGCGATCACTCTCCTTGACGCGCAATTCACCCAATCCCCGCAGGCGGGACGTACCCTCGGCAAGAGCACAGGCGACGGAAAGAATGGGATATTCATCAATCATGGATGGCGCCCGCATTGCAGGCACGTCGACCGCCTTGAGGGTGGAGGCATTGACCCGCAAATCGCCGACGCGCTCACCCCCTTCCCTGCGGACATCCTCAATCGTGAGTTGCGCGCCCATTTCCTGCAAACTCGTCAAAAGGCCCGTCCGCAGAGGGTTAAGCCCGACATTCCGGATCAGAAGATCCGAACCCGGAATCAATAAGGCCGCAACAATCGGAAAGGCCGCTGATGAGGGATCACCAGGGACAATCACATTCTGCGCGTGGAGACGGGCCGGACCCGTCAAACTGATGAGCCGCCCGCCGGATTCCGTTTCCCTGACGGCGACATCGACACCGAAATAACGCAGCATATTTTCAGTGTGATCACGCGTTGGGGTCGGTTCATCAACACGGGTTTCACCCTGCGCATTGAGTCCGGCAAGGAGAATGGCGGATTTAACCTGAGCAGACGCCACGGGCAACCGGTAATGGGTGGGCGTTCCCTGCGCTGTGCCGACCACCGCCATAGGGAGACGCCCCCCTTGCCGCGTCACGAAACACGCACCGTTTTTCTGGAGCGGGTCCGTGACGCGTTTCATCGGGCGGGCGCGTAGACTGGCATCACCCGTCATGAAACTGTTAAAGGGCTGCGTTGAGAGAATCCCCGCCATCAAACGGGCCGCCGTGCCGGAATTGCCCATATCGAGCACATCGTCAGGCTCCCACAAACCTTGTGCGCCATGGCCTTGAACGACCCAGCGCGCGCCATCCTGTCTGATCTCCACCCCGAGAGCGCGCATGGCGGATGCCGTGCGCAAAACGTCCTCCCCCTCCAGCAATCCTGAAATTTCCGACCGCCCTTCAGCCATGGCGGCGAGCATCAGAGCGCGGTGACTGATGGATTTATCACCCGGCACCACCACCACGTCGCCGCGCAAAGGGACAGGGGCGCGCTGGACACGCAGAGGAGCCACTTGGGGAGACATGCAATTATTCTCCGCTTGGTCAGACATTCCCGCTTCATCCCGCTCCGATGCGGTGATGTCAACTTGAAATGGCACAACACCCGCCGCAATCGCCATCGGCGACAGACGGCAGGGAATATTCCTGCATTGCGCCGCAAGGCTTGGCCACCCTTTATCAGGCGGGATTTTGTGCAAAAGATCCGCACGGCGGAGGGGCAAACGCATTTGACAGAACCCGCATAAGCTGGCATGGCCCCGTTTGAAGCGGCGTCTGTCGCATATCCAAATCCCGAGATCAGGATCAATAGGCGCAACCATGGCGAAACCGGAACTGGGTCTGAAACGCGTTTGCGTTTCCTGCGGTGCAAAATTCTACGATCTGATACGCAGTCCTGCGGTCTGCCCCAAATGTGGTGTGGAGCAGCCGACAGATATGCCGGGTCCCAAACGCGTCGATGAAGCCCCGGTAGATCATGTTAAACGCGTCGCGGAAGATGATCGTAGCGAGGATATCGACGTCGATCTGGATACGGATGAAGACGATGATGATGTCATTGAGGATGCCGCTGATCTGGATGATGATGACGATCTCGGCGCGGAAATCGAGGTCAACACGGATTTTGACGACCACGAAAATTAGACCCGCACGCGGACAGGCTGGTTCCTGGCGAAATTTTCCTCGCCGGGGGCCTGTTTTTCTCCTCACAGGGCTTTTCTTTTCGAGACCGGTTTCAGCGCAGTCCCTTTCGGCTTCCGACCTGGTCGGTCAGCTCGCGAGCGGACGAAGCGCATCCGTCATCCTCAAAGCGGAATGCGCGCGCCTGGCCCCCGGCCAGTCATTGCACAGCGTCGCCCTTGACACCGCCTCCCCGCCTCGGATCCCGGATATCAGGGAGCGCCTCAAGGTGACGCGCCCGGGTGCCCTCAAATTACGCTATGTCAGCATAAGATGCGGCGGGATCGAACTCTCCAATGCCTGGAACTGGTATGTGCCATCCCGCCTGACCGCGGAGATGAATAAGGTGCTCAACATGTCCGAAACCCCTTTCGGGCTGGCGGTCAAGGGTCTCGCCTTTACGCGTCGGGTCGAACACGGATTCGCGCCGGCTGTGCCTCCCGGCATCATTTTTCAGCAACGCGCTTTATTGCTGAGGGGACGCGATCATATGCCCTTCGCCTACGTGCTGGAAAATTACACGGAGAATAATCGGCGCCTTTCAGAAGCAACCCGCACCCGTGATCCCCGATAAAATGGCCCTCAGTGAACGCACGCGACGGGGGCATCGGCTTCCTGCCAGGATTCAACGAGTTGCGCCCATTCCTCCCGTACCTCCGCGCTGACATTCGTGTCCTGACACACGGCCTCAAGACTCTGTCTGACATAGAGGGAGACTGTCTGGCCGAAATGACGCACCACATCTTGATAGGCGTCGCGCACACCGGGGATCGACATTAAGCCATTGATCTCCTCATGACATCGCGCCGCAATAACCGGGGAGAGGTGCGGCCCGCTGAGACGGAACCTTGTGAGGAAGAGCTCAAAAATACCGTGATTATTATAGCGGAAGCGTTTGACAGGCAGGACGGCATTGCCATCATTTTCATCCCGCGCATAACGCCAGACAAATTCCTCGAAGGAGCGCAGGATAAAATGATGAACCTCCGCCTTCACTGTCGACTGATGATAGAAACTGGTTTCATAAACCGAATGGGTGTTGATGGCATGCGGCGCGCCGTCAACCGTCTTGAAACTCCGCCTTTGCGGTGAAACCGGCACGTGATGCGAGCACCGTTGAAAGCGCCGGGGACGATGGACTGATTTGACCAGAGGATGAGGTTCAAGCGCGACGAAACGCTCACAGCTTAATTGCTCTGTCCAGTGAAGCCGATGATCAGGCCCATTGACGCGCCATGTCGCCACGACAGCATCGGCATCCTGAAGCGCCTCCTGCGCCAGAAGGGGCAGCAATTTATGATCAAACACCTCTGAGGGCACAAACCACTCATCCAGATCGACCGTCAGGCGCCATTCATAATCCAGCAGTGCCGGCATTAATGTGTAGGTGTAGGCGAAGGCTTTCAATTGGTTATCAACGCCCGCGCACCCCTCCACCCGTATTATCGACCCAATGGGCAATCCCAGCATCGTGTAGGCGTTGCAACAGCACATATGAGCCATCCGTCAGATTATTGGTGTAGATGAAATCTTCTCGACGCCGATTGTGCGGTGAAACGCAATCCATTCCAGAAGATACACGCCCTCATCTCGGGCGCTGGTCAGGGCCGCCAGTTTATGGCGCGGCGTGACATTTTCCCGCAATGCGGAGAGGAGGGCGACACCCGCCGTGTCGCGCGCATTCTCGCGCCAACTCGCCTCGCGCCCCATAAAATCATATGCGGCATCTGAGCGCCGCGGCATGGGCAGATCACGATCTGCCTGCCATTGCGCAAGGCCTGAAATCACTTGTTTCAGCCAATCCGCGGAAGGGAGGCGATCAAGCAGCGCCAGGCATGTCACCTGCTGAGGGGACGATAAGTGCGCCTCATCGAACAGAAAAAATGAGAGGAATTTCGCCCGCGCATCATCGGCAATCATCAAAAGCGCGATATCGAGGCAATCATGCGTGAAATCCTGCGGAAAGCCCGCAAGAATATCCAGGAATGCCGCCGCATTGTGACGTACCGCAGCGAGATCACGCCATCGCGTCACCATATCCTGAAAATTTTCCCACCGAAGCGGCGCATGCGCCTCGCCCTTGTAACGACGACGCGTGAGAAGCTCGGTTTCGCCATCGAGGATCGGGATGAAAAAATCGCCGGAAAGCGCATGTTTGAGGATAACTTGATCCTCAGCGCCCGCCCCCTCTAAACGGACCGGTAAAAAATTATGCTGCAATGTATTGCGCAGCATCGCCCGCCCGGGCGGGCGTCGCAGAAGCTTGACGCGGGACAGAATGCCAAACCCTTCGATCTCGGGAAAGGTGATCATGGCCGTTGCGCGATATTGTGGTTCTGACGGGTCGACATGCCCCAATTCATCTGTTTCAGGACAGATAAAAACATACGTACCAGCTTCCGTTTTTAATGAGCGCAGGCCGATATGGGGCAGCGGCATGAACCGTTTTCCTGATCTGATGTCATCCGCCGTCTCGTCTTCTCTATCCCGCCGTAAAAACCGGTCTCAATCTGTTCGCCAGGCGAGATGTTGCCCGCCATCGGGGGCCACCATCTGGCCCGTCACGGCGCGCATGGCAGCCAGAGCCATCGCCGTTTGGGCGACTTCCTCCGGCGTTGCACCGTGTTGAAGCGGCGTGGCCTGACACATCCGCAGAAATTCCGCGTCACTCTGGCCCTGCGCGGGCAGAACCGGACCCGGCCCGATCGCATTCACGCGGATGCGCGGTGCCAAAGCCAGGGCCAATGTCTGCGTCAGGGTCCATAATGCGGACTTCGAAACCGTATAACTGGTGTAATGCGGCGTCAATTTCCAGACCCGATCATCCAATAAATTAAGAATCACCCCTTCCGCCGACGATGGAAGCGCCCGCGCAAATGCCTGGGACAGCACGAAGGGCGCGCGGAGGTTGATCCCCTGATGACGCTGCCAACTATCCTCTGTCACAGTGTCCCACGCATCGCGCTCAAAAATCGAGGCATTATTGACGAGGATACCGACGGGACCTAACTGCGCCGAAGCGGCACCGATCAGCCCGGAGACGGCCGATTCGTCAGCAAGGTCGGCGGTCAGGATGTAACCCTGATGCTGGATTTCCTGCAGAAGCTTTTCCGCCTCGGCAGCGCTTTGATGGCAATGAATCGCAATTTTGAACCCCTCTGCCGCAAGGGCCATGACCAGTGCACGCCCGATGCGTTTCGCGCCGCCCGTAACAAGCGCGACGCGCGGGATGGTATCCGGAATGCTCAATTGCATGATCAGCCTCTGTTAAATACCGTGTCGATTATAGATCTTAATTTTTCGGCTTGCGGGATGCGATCGGTTAAATGGCGGCCTCGATCCTTCACCGCGCTTTCGCGCTTCTCTTTCAGCCATCAGCGCCGCGACCAATGCGCCGTCATCCAACCCGTCAAGTGTCCCGCCCATTGGCACACCGCGCCCGACGCGTGTCACAGTGACATCGTATCAGTCAAGGGATCTTCCAACCAGTGGGAGGTCGCGGCACCATCGACTCCGGGCCTTTCCCAGCAAGGCTGACAACATCCCGCCAAGAACCTGATAAACGCCACGATGAACCATGGCACGTTCAAGCGCCCAGAGGGCACTGACATACTCAACCACGCAGATCACGCTGTGATCCCGATCGGAATCTGTGCAGACCATACACGGATTTGTGACATCCAGCGTGCCGCAGATCTCACAACTCTGAATGTGGGCGGCGGCATCCTGCATGGCCTGCGCGAGAGGGACAAGGCGGCGCTCAGGCTCTGGCCAGTAAGGACAGCGCCGCACGTCGGGCAGAGCGCGGCCCCAGCCCCGGCAATCGGGAGAGAAGCTGGATGAGCCGCTCAAGCTCAACCCCGCCTGTGCGGTGCCAGGCCAAGTCAGAAAGGCAGTTTAAAGCCGGCGGGCAGATCGATCCCACCGGTTAGACGCCGCATTTCCTCCGTGCTGGCAGCTTCAACCTTGCTGCGTGCATTGCTGAAAGCCGCCAGGATGAGATCCTGCACCATCTCAGCATCGGTTGGCGTCAGTAATTTCGGGTCGATGACCAGCTTTTTCATATCGCCTTTGCCATTCAGGGTGATTTTGACGAGACCCGCGCCCGCTTCACCCTCAATCATCAAAGCGTCGAGCCGCGCCTGCAATTCCTCCATTTTGGCTTGCATTTGGGAAGCCTGTTTCATTAGGCCGGCGAGATTTTTCATGTAAATAAATCCTCAGTGATAGCGATAGCCGGGCTGACTTATATCGTCTTCCGGCAATTCCGTCTCCAACCCTTCAGCATCAGGCCCCTCCTCGGGGAAAGCAGACGGCATAACCTCATCCAGATTTTTAGGCGGCAGGCCGTAATCATCAAGGGAAAGGTCCCGCGGCAAGCCGAGATGCGCGCCGGGGAAATGCGTGATGATCGCCTGGACGAGGGGATCTTCCTGCATGGATTGCCGGTAAGATTCCGTCACCTGCGCGCCCTGCTCATCCAAAGTCGGCGCGCCCTCCTCATGGGAGGCCATAATGATGAAGCGATCCGGGTAATGCAGATTCAGCACGGCCTGAAGTCGCGCCAGACTGCATGGATTAACGCCGCTTTGTAGACGGATCGCGATTTCAGGCGGCTCAAACCGCACACAATGCGCGGCATAGCGCAACAGGCCGTGCAAAAGTGGCTTAGACGACCATTTGACGTAGGCAACCATCTCACGCCATGAGCGAATGGGCGGCACGGCCGAGACGTCCGGCGTTATCTCCAGTGCCGCGTCCGTGGCAGGTTCCGCGATCTCGGACGCGGCGACGTGCGGCAGGGGCGATGTTGTCTCCGGGCGAGTCACTTGCACGGGATGTTGAGGCGCGCCATCTGTGCCTGTCATGACCATCTCGGGCGGCGGTTCTTCCGACGGGACGGCGCTCACCGTAGCGGTTTCTTCCTCAATCGGGTGCGGCGGGCAGACAGAATGTGCGGCGGGTGCCGCCTCGATATGCGGCGCCAATGCGGCGGCCGGCGCGGGACGCGTATTATCCGCGACGAGATGGAGGTCCCGATGCGAGACGACGGGACGCACCCTGTCGTGACCCGCAGTGACCGCGCCTTCCGCAGGCCCGGCATTGAGGGCGGTGAGCGTCACATCCGACGGGTCGCGCACGGGAGATGTCAGCCCGGCATCACGCGGCGATATCGTCCCCCGTGCCTGACGGATCAGATCATCCGGGGTGGGAAGGGAATTGGCGTAACAGAGTCGCAGGAGGATCATCTCCACAGCGCCGCGGCGGTCGGGCGCGATTTCCAGCTCTTTCAAACCATTGACCAGAATCTGCCAGGCACGCCCCAGAACCGCCATGGAAAGATCCTGCGAAAAGGCGACACCGCGACTGCGCTCAACCTCTGTCAGGTCAGGGCGTTTTCCGAGGGACGGCACCGCTTTCAGGCGAGAGATGAAATGGACAAGCTCAAGCAGTTCACCGAGTAAACCGCCCAGTTCCACCCCCAGTGCATAGGCATTATCCGTCACGCTCAGAACGCGCGCCACATCCCCTTTTATGAGGGCTTCAAAGAGGTCATAAACCGTCTCCCGATCGGATAATCCGAGCATGGCACTGACGACATTTTCCTCAATACGGTCGGCACCCTCCTCCGCCCCACGCACAATCGCCTGGTCAAGAAGTGACAGCCCATCACGCACCGAGCCGTCACTCGCCCGCGCGATGAGACCAAGTGCCTCAGGGGAGAAAGCGACCCCCTCTTTATGCGCAATCGAATCGAAATGTGCCACAAGCATCTGACTTGGCACGCGCCTGAGGTCAAAACGCTGACAGCGTGAGAGCACTGTAACGGGGACTTTCCGCAACTCCGTGGTGGCGAAAATAAAGGTGACGCGCTCCGGCGGTTCTTCAAGTGTTTTGAGCAAGGCGTTAAATGCATTACGGGACAGCATATGGACCTCATCAATGATGAAGACCTTCATACGCCCCTGAATCGGACGGAAACGCGTCTGCTCAATAATTTCCCGGACATCATCAACCCCGGTGCGGGAGGCCGCATCCATCTCCAGCACGTCGGGATGACGGTCAGCCAGGATCGCGGTGCAGTTTGCGCAGACGCCACAGGGCTCAACGGTTGCCTCCCCTTTACCATCAGGCCCGATGCAGTTGAGGGCGCGGGCGATGATGCGCGCTGTCGTCGTTTTGCCGACACCACGGACGCCTGTCAGCATAAATGCATGTGCAACGCGTTTGAGGGCGAAAGCCCGCCGCAGGATGCGGATAGTGCTTTCCTGACCAATCAGGTCATCAAAGAATTGGGGGCGGTATTTCCGCGCCAGGACGCGATAGGCCGCAGGAGGGAGGGGCAGGGCGTCGTCGGGATGCGATTCGTGACCACTCATGCGATCAGACCACTCATGCGATCACTTATAGACCAAATTATCGGAAAGGTGGGAGGCCGAACACACGACCCGTGCAAAACTCACTACGGCTGCTTCCTTCCGGACCTGACCGGGTTTGCAAGCCGCCCGTCCACGGCCGACCTCCCGGCGCAGGATTAGCATGATTCCCCTCCCCCCTGGCAAGGGGAATCATGCCTGAAATTACAATCCGCGCGCCAGCCCCCCGGCATGACGCTGGTCTGAACCGCCATAAGCAAAACCCGTCACCGGCGCGTCGAGATGCGGACGACCGAAGAGAATACCTTGGGCGAGCCCCCAATATTGCGGCTGCTCCGTGATCTGATATCCATGTGCCCGCAGGACCGTGCTGACATGAGAGGTCAGCGCACCCGGTTCCACTTCGAGCGCATGGGGCATCCATTGCTCATGAATACGCGGTTGATTGATGGCCTGCTGAATATCCATCCCCCCGTCAATCACGCCAAGCACAACATTGAGGACAATTGTGGGGATGCGGGAGCCGCCGGGGCTGCCAATCGCCATGACGAGCTTGCCATCTTTGGAGATGATTGTCGGCGACATGGAGGAAAGCGGCGTCTTGCCCGGCGCGATCTCATTGGCGCGTGACCCGACGATCCCATACATATTGGGCACGCCCGGCTTGACGGAGAAGTCATCCATCTCGTCATTCATCACGATGCCCGTTCGGCCACCCACGACATGCGCACCGTACCATCCATTCAGGGTGTAGGTGACGGAGACCGCGATCCCTGACCGATCCGCCGCGCAGAATTGCGTCGTTTCATGTTTCTCACGTGAGGGCTGCGTGACAGAGGCATCGCCTTGCGGCAGGGCCTCACCCGGCAAAAGAGATGCTGAGTCGATTGCGTGATCGCGTCGGAAACCCGCTCTGATCGCAGCCGCGTAAGATGGGTCCATCAAATGAGCGATCGGATTTTTCACGAAAGCAGGGTCTCCGAGATCCCGACGGTCGGAATAAGCGTGACGCATGGCTTCCGTCTGAAGCTGCACACCGGAAACGCTTCGCAGACCGATCTTTTTCAGATCATAGGCGGAAAGAATATTGAGGATTTCACAAATGGCAACGCCACCCCCGCTCGGCGGTGGGGCCGTATCGATACGATAACCTCTATAATTGCAGTGCAAAGGTTCTAGCGCGCGGATCTTATAGGATATGAAATCCTTGAGAGACAAAATACCGCCGCCTCGCCGACTGGCTGCAACGATCTCCTGCGCTGTCTCACCTTCGTAAAAGCCTTTATCACCGCGCTGCGTAATCCGCCGCAAACTATTGGCGAGGGCTTTCTGCACGAGCGTGTCGCCAACCTCTAGCGCGCTGCCATCCGGATTGAGGAAGATTTTTTTCGCGTAACTGTCCCGGGCAAGGCGGTCTTTGGCGGAATTCAGCAGATCGACATCATCGACCTCCAGATGAAACCCTTCCTCTGCCAGTCGGATGGCGGGTGCCATGACGCGGGTCAGGCCGAGGCGGCCCCATTTGCGCTCCAAAGCGTCCAGCCCTGCGACTGTACCCGGCACACCCACAGCACGCCAGCCCTCAACGCTTGCCGCTTTATCGACATTGCCATCTTTGTCCTGATACATTGTGGATGTTGCGGCAAGCGGCGCATGCTCCCGGAAATCAATGAAATGCGTCTGCCCATCCGGCAGTCGGATCGTCGCAAAACCGCCGCCCCCGATATTGCCGGCAGCCGGGTAAACGACGGCGAGGGCGTAACCGACGGCGACAGCGGCATCGACCGCGTTACCGCCCGCTCTCAGGATTTCGACCCCCGCATCCGTCGCCAGATGCTGTGCGGACACGACCATTGCATGGGGTGCGACGACAGCCGGATGGCTGTTATCGCCGCGATGCGTTGCCTGATAGCCAAGCGGGTCTGCTAAGGTGGCCAGACATGTCATGGGCAAAACGGCAAAGAATGTAAGCGAAGCTGAACATAATAGGCGAAAACAGGTTTTTTTGGACGTCATCATTTTTATTTCCTGTAACAATTCAAGCGTAAGGGGGCAGATTAAACCCTGCAGGCGATCGGGTAAATATTTCGCAACCGTTATGGTTGACGCCGATCATATGCTCGAATTGTGCAGAGAGAGACCTATCACGCGTAACAGCTGTCCAGCCATCTTCGAGTATTTTGACGTCATATCTCCCGATATTTAACATCGGTTCAATTGTGAAAACCATGCCGACATCAAGCGTCATGCCCGTGCCGAGTATACCATAATGCAGGACATTTGGCGCGTCATGAAAGACACGCCCGATCCCATGCCCGCAAAAATCCCGCACGACGGAAAGCCGGTGACCCTCCGCGTAACTCTGGATGGCGTGACCTATATCGCCCAAAGGCGCGCCGGGCCGCACGACTTCAATGCCGCGCATCATCGCCTCGTAGGTTTTTTCAACCAGATTGACGGCTTTCCGTGGCACTTTGCCGACGTAGAACATACGGGACGTGTCGCCATACCAACCATCCAGAATGGAAGTGACATCGATATTGACGATGTCACCCTCGACAAGGCGACGATCCCCCGGGATGCCATGGCAGACGACATGATTGATAGAGATACAGCAGGATTTCGGGAATCCACGGTAGTTCAAGGGCGCCGGAACAGCGTGATGGTCAAGTGTGAACTGATGGATCAGCGCATCAAGATCTGCCGTGAGCGCGCCGGGGACGACGTGGGGCGTGATCATGTCCAATGTTTCAGCCGCGAGTCGACCCGCTGCGCGCAGACCGGCGAAGTCCTCCTCCGTATATCGCACGATATGCCGGACTGAATCACCTGAAGCCATTTACTCTCCGCCTCAACTCATAAAAATTAACAATGCGAGACGAAGATCAGTCAATTCCAACCTTTCATCAAGATCGGCGGTAGACTTAGCACGCTGTGACTGGTGAAGCCAAGGCTAGACAGGCCACAGCCGCTTTTGGCCAAGGCAGCGACATGCGGCGTGTCAGGTGTGGTGATCTTTAAAGAGAGTCGTCCCGGCAGCGAAATCGAGCGCGGAACTTTAAACGATCTCAGCCCTGATGACGGCTGTGATGACTCTTTGTCTTGCTGATTTTCGCCGCGTGATGCCGCACGGAGCTGGCCGCGCGGACGAAGACGGGCTTGCGCGCGACCCGCCTTCTCGCGGCGCGATGCGTCACGAGGCGGTAACGACGCGGGCCGGATGGGGCCTCAGCCACTTCAACGGTCGTGCTACGATAAGTGCCGGCGCGATTTCTCCGCACCCGATGATGACGCGTGGCGGCGCACGCCATCACGATGGGCGCTTCAGAGGCAGCGGGTATCGGCGCGACCCCTTCCATCTCAAAACCCTTATCCAGCAATGACGTCATGATGCGATTGCGCTGCAGATTGCTGCGCGCCCCCAGCACAACGCCGATAAGCTGCACCGCACCGCGCCGCGCTGACGCGACAAGATTATGTCCGGCGAGCGCCGTATATCCGGTTTTGAGACCGTCCGCCCCGACATAACCTTTGAGCATGGGATTATGATTAGGGATCACCCGCCCATGGAAAACAAAGCTTTTCGTCGAAAATAACAGGTAATAATCCGGAAAATCATGCATCAACCGTGCGCTGAGCAATGCGATATCATGGGCTGTCGTCACCTGCTCCGGATCGGGGAGACCGGAAGCATTCTGGAAGGTCGTGTCGCGCATCCCGAGGGCCCGGGCCTCACGCGTCATGATATTGGCGAAATAAACCTCATCTCCCCTGCCGAGGAGTTCCCCCAGAGCGGCGGCGGCATCATTGGCCGATTTTGTTACAAGCCCGAGCACGGCTTCCCGCACCGTCAGGCGCATACCGGGGCGCAGGCCGAGCTTGGATGGCTCCATCGATGCGGCGTGAACGGAAACCGGCACAAGTGTATTGAAGGAGATATGTCCGGCGTCCAGCGCTTTGAATGTCAGATATAATGTCATCAACTTGGTAAGGGATGCCGGGTAGCGCTGGAGGTTCGGGTCGCTCTCCAGAAGGACGAAACCAGTTTTTGCGTCGATGATGAAGCTGCTGACATGACCCGCATATTGCGCGCGCGCGAAATTGGGAAGGCAGAACGTCAGCGCGAACGCCAACGCTGAAAGCAGGCCATTAACTAAACTTCGACGCAAACGGGCCTCCCCGACTCAAACGCAAAATTCGCCCATGAATCTATCAGACGCTGATCTTTACGACAATGATTCGCGCAAGTTTCAACAGATCGCAATAATTTCGTAATATCTTGACGCGTTTATAACGCTAAGATGCGCCGTGGATTAACGTAAACATCATAATTTACGCGGCTGAACGCGACTCACTTTAAATATCAAAAAGATACATTATTTTTTTGCGATATCATGATGATGGTATGACGAAAAGGTGGGAATTAAGACTATGATTTTCGCCGTTAATGCGGTTTATTCATATAGTGAGGAGAGACAGGCAGCCTGATGGGACTTGAAGCGCATTTGAATGATGACGTCATCGCGATGCGGCGGGATGCGGTGTCGCCCGGCTCCGTCATTTCCGCTGCGCGGGAGGATCTCGGTTTTGCCGTGCAGTCACGCACGGCAACGCGGCGACCATCCATGTACAAAGTCCTGCTCCTTAACGATGATTATACGCCGATGGATTTTGTGGTGCATATTCTGGAAACCTTTTTTAACAAGTCCCAAGATGAGGCAACCAATATTATGCTCACAATCCACCGTCAGGGCATCGGCGTGGCAGGTATTTTCACATTTGAAGTCGCTGAAACGAAAGTAACGCAGGTGACGGAACTCGCCCGAAGTCACCAGCATCCCCTCCAATGCGCAGTGGAGAGAGCCTGACAACTTTGAAAATATCGTTAAAAAAATGAAGCCAGCCCGCTGAAAACTTTTTCTTTTTTTCTCGTTTGTTTAGTTATGGGTCGCGGGATGCATGTTGGACCGCCCCTTTTTAAAGGACCGAACCCGACCATTCGGACGAGGGGCGCGAGAGGAGCAGTCAATCATGTTATCTCGTATTCTTGAGCAGTCGCTGCACCGCGCGCTCACCTTTGCGGCTGAGCGCAAGCATGAATATGCGACGCTTGAGCACCTCCTCCTTGCCTTGACGGAAGATGAGGACGCGATTGCCGTCCTGTGTGCCTGCGGGATCAATATCGGCAAATTGCGCCAGGATCTGTCAGAATTTCTGGATAAGGACCTCGCCGGTCTCGTCTCGGAACAAACGAAGGAGCCGAAACCGACAGCGGCCTTCCAACGCGTCATCCAGCGTGCGGCCATCCATGTGCAGTCTACCGGTCGTGAGGAAGTCACCGGTGCCAATGTGCTCGTCGCGCTTTTTGCCGAGCGGGAGAGCCACGCTATTTATTTCCTCCAGATGCAAGATATGACGCGTCTCGACGCTGTCAATTTTCTGTCTCATGGCATCGCGAAAACACCGGCCCGTGCCGCGCGCACGGAGGATGCCGCTCCGATTTACGAGAATTCCGAAGCGGAGAAGGAAGAAAAAGCCGCTCGGTCGGGTAAGAGTGCTGAAGCCCTCAATACTTATTGTATGAACCTCAATGAACGCGCACGCGCGGGCAAAATCGACCCCTTGATAGGACGAGAACGTGAGGTCGACCGAACGATACAGATCTTATGTCGTCGCACGAAGAACAACCCCCTCCTCGTGGGTGATCCGGGCGTGGGCAAGACAGCCATTGCGGAGGGTCTAGCCAAGCGGATCGCGGAGCGCTCCGTGCCGGATGTCTTGAATAAGAGCACGATCTACGCATTGGATATGGGCGCCCTCCTGGCCGGAACGCGCTATCGTGGTGACTTTGAGGAACGACTCAAAGCCGTGATGACGGAACTGGCGCAGGATGAAAAGGTGATCCTCTTTATTGATGAGATCCACACGGTGATCGGTGCGGGATCAACCTCCGGCAGCGCCATGGACGCATCGAACCTTCTGAAACCGGCTTTGGTGGCGGGCAGTTTGCGTTGCATCGGGTCCACAACTTTCAAGGAATACCGCCAGTTTCTTGAAAAAGACCACGCTTTCAGTCGTCGCTTCCAAAAAATTGACGTGATGGAACCGAATATCGACGACACAATCAAGATATTACGAGGCCTGAAGCCACAATATGAGGACCATCACAAGGTCAAATATCTGGATGAGGCGATCCGCGCCGCGGTCGAATTATCCGCGCGCTACATCAATGACCGCAAACTACCCGATAAGGCGATTGACGTCATCGATGAGGCTGGTGCCTCCCGTATGTTATTGCCCGAGAATAAGCGTCGCAAAAATGTGACGCTCCGCGATATTGAGGACACGGTGGCTAAAATCGCGCGCATCCCGGCCAAGGCAGTTTCAGCGGATGATAAAGCGACATTGCGCACGCTCAGCCGTGACCTCAAAAGCATGGTCTACGCGCAGGACGACGCGATTGACGCCCTGGCCTCCGCCATCAAACTCGCCCGTGCCGGATTGCGCGATCATGGCAAGCCGATCGGTAATTACCTGTTCTCCGGCCCGACAGGCGTCGGTAAAACCGAAGTGGCACGTCAGCTCGCTTCTTTCCTCGGGATCAAGCTCCTGCGTTTCGACATGTCGGAATATATGGAGCGCCATTCTGTTTCCCGCCTGATCGGGGCCCCGCCCGGCTATGTCGGTTTCGACCAGGGCGGCCTGCTGACCGACAGCGTCAATCAATATCCGCATTGCGTCCTCCTGCTTGACGAAATTGAAAAAGCCCATCCGGACCTTTTCAATATCCTTCTCCAGGTCATGGATCACGGCACATTGACTGACCATTCAGGCAAGCTCGTGGATTTCCGCAATGTCATATTGATCATGACAACAAATGCCGGTGCAGCGGATTTGAGTAAGGAAGCGATCGGGTTTGGACGGGTGGAGCGTACCGGCGATGATGAGGAGGTGATTAAACGCCTCTTCTCCCCGGAATTCCGTAATCGCCTGGATGCGGTCATTGCCTTCCAGCCGCTCTCAACCGATGCGGTTGCGCGGGTGGTTGATAAATTTGTCTTCCAGCTTGAGGCGCAACTTGCGGATCGGGACGTCACGATTGAGTTCAGCCCGGCCGCACGTGACTGGCTCGCGCAACGCGGTTATGACCGGCTTTATGGTGCCCGCCCGCTGGCACGCCTGATTCAGGATCAGATCAAAAAACGCCTCGCTGAGGAGCTTCTGTTCGGCAAACTTAATCGCGGTGGACTTGTCAGCATCCATCTCAAAAATGACGCGCTCGCCTTCGAGTTCTCGTCGGAAAAACCGGACGAAGCCCGCCCTCCGGAGAAGAACCCGCCCCCATCCCGTTGCCGACGCGAGCGGGCGGGCGCCTGACGACGTCACAGTCAAAGCCAAAAAAGCGGGACAACCCGTTTCACCCTTTATTAATAAATACCAAGTGCTCATTTTGTCAAGATAAGTATCAAAAAATAATCCGGCACTAAAAACAGAATCCCCTCCCTCTTTTACCTCCAAAAATGCTATAGTGCCTCTTGCACCCTGGCGGCGCAAGCCGAAACCCGTCTGATAGGCTCACGTTGAGTTTGAAGCAATTATTTCGGAGGCACCCATGAAAAACGACAATTACAAACGAGAACAAAAAAATTGGTGATGTAAAGGTCGAGATCGGTCCTCAAGGACAGACGCATTACCTGGGTAACGGTAGCCAACCCGGGATGACGACTAAGCAGAGCACGCCTGTTGCGGATGATCAGAATACCCTCAAAGCCGGTCAGCGCGGCCCTGCCTTGATGCAGGACTTTCATTTCCGGGAAAAAATCTTCCATTTTGACCATGAGCGTATCCCGGAGCGTATCGTGCATGCGCGCGGATATGGAGCCCATGGGTATTTTGAGCTGGACACACCCTTAACGGATTACACGACGGCCAAAGTCCTGACCCGTAAGGGGCAACGCACGCCGGTCTTCGTCCGTTTTTCAACAGTGGCGCGCGAAAGGCTCCTTTGATCTGGCGCGTGACGTGCGTGGTTTTGCTGTCAAATTTTACACGGAGGAAGGCAATTGGGACATTGTCGGGAATAATATCCCGGTCTTCTTCATTCAGGATGCGATCCGCTTTTCGGACCTTATGCATTCCGTTAAGGAAGAGCCGGATCGCAGCTTTCCGCAGGCGCAATCCGCCCATGATAATTTCTGGGATTTCGCGTCTTTATCGCCTGAAACCGTGCACATGCTGATGTGGATCATGTCCGACCGGGCCATACCGCGCTCCTTCCGATTTATGGAGGGTTTCGGCGTCCATAGTTTCCGCCTCGTCGATGCGGATGGCAAATCCACTTACGTCAAATTTCACTGGAAACCAAAGTTTGGTCTTCAATCCGTCGTCTGGAATGAAGCCGTCAAGATCAATGGCGCGGACCCGGATTATCACCGGCGCGATCTGTGGGAAGCCATTACTTCCGGAAACTTCCCCGAATGGGAACTGGGCGTCCAGCTTTTTGACGATGATTTCGCGGATAAATTTGATTTTGACATCCTTGATGCGACCAAACTGATCCCTGAGGAACTGGTCCCCGTCAAAATCATCAGGCGCATTGTGCTTGACCGGGTCGTTGATAATTTCTTCGCGGAGACGGAGCAGGTCGCTTTCATGACGCATAATGCCGTGCCCGGCATCAGCTTCACGGATGACCCGCTCCTGCAAGGGCGTAACTTCTCCTATCTCGATACGCAGGTCAAACGTCTCGGAAGCACGAATTTCACGCATCTGCCCATTAACGCGCCCAAATGCCCCTTCCATACTTTGCAGCAGGACGGCCATATGGCGGTGCAAAACCCCAAGGGGCGCGTCAATTATGAGCCTAATTCCTGGGAAGAAGGGCCGGTTGAAAACCGGGATCGCGGTTACAAGCATTATCTCTCCGTCGTGGAAGACGTCAAAACCTTTGAGCGTGGTGAGCGCTTTGCCGATCACTATAGTCAGGCGCGACAGTTTTATGTCAGCCAGACCGCGACGGAACAGACCCACATCAAGGATGCGTTCGTTTTCGAACTGAGTAAGGTCGAACGTGAAGATATTCGCGCGCGGGTCGTGTCACAACTCATCAATGTCGATAAGACTCTCGCCGAAAATGTCGCCAAAGGTATAGGCCTGGAAACCCTGCCAGACGCCGCCCCGCCGGCGCGCACGCCAAAGATGGATCTCCCGGCTTCGGACAAATTGAGCATTCTCAAAAACGGCCCCACCTCCTTTAAAGGGCGCAGATCAGCTTCTCAATGAAGCGACAGTGCGTGACTTCGTTGCGGATGCCTGGGCACATGCGAAATTCATCGGATATTGCCATAATTGCGTCCCTTTACTGCGTAAGGGCGGGATTACGGAAAATGATGAGGATGAGGGGCTGATCCATCTCGAATCCGCTGGCGACATGCAGCAATTTATCGAGAAATGCCGCGCCCTTCGCTTCTGGTCGCGTGAGGTGAAAACACACACTATTTAAAGGCGAGCATCACAATTAAAAAGAGCCATACACGCGATGCGTGTGCGGCTTTATTGTATCAATTCTGAGGTCATCGCGCTAAGATACAGATAGAGAAAAATATCGAGGCCAACATCTAAAAAAAATGAAAATTTTTTTCCTCTTCACCTTGGAGAAATTATTAACTTTAATAAATATTAATTTATTAATTCATCCATGACAGAGATAACGACAGAATTCGCTAATGACGGTTATTTCGTCAGGAGCTTCATTCCGGCACAGACTACTGACGTTATTGTCGTCAGTTTCACCGGCGTGAGGGCGAATGAGCGTTATGATGGTACGTTTTTCGGTCAGCAGGTCGCCAAAGCGCTCAATATCCCTTTTATCGGTATCGTCGCACAGTCTGAAAGCTGGTATCTCGAAAACGGTATCAACGAGGCGATCGCCGAAGTTCGGAGATTGATCCACCAATCCGAGCATCGTCTCCGCATCATGTCAAAATCGTTGGATATGGCGTTTCGATGGGTGGTTACGCCGCCATAAAATATGCGCGCGCTTTCGAGTTCGACGCTGTCATCGCCCTCGCACCGATATACAGTATCGATTTTGAAGAAACTGGCAGGCATAATTTCTGTTCAGGCTTTTATCAGCCTTACATGAAGGGAATGGCGCCCAAAAATGACGAAGTCACGGCGCCTTGTTACATCCTTTATGACCCGCATAACATTGAAGATAAGATCGAGGCGGAGGTTATCTGCGACAATATCCACAATGCGAGATGCATGGCCGTGCCTTATGCAACCCATATGGTTGACTTCTCCCTCAAAGCGTCACGCAACTGCGCGGCAATGTTGGAGACCGTCCTCGCGAATGGCAACCTGACCCCGCTCATCCGCAAGATCCACAGCCGAAGCGCTCAGAACATCCTTCATATGTTGGTTGCCTGCCATGGAAAAAGCCCACCCTTCTCATCGAGGCTTTAAATAGTCGTCGCGCTTATGAAACCGGCGCCCGTGAGCGATTTCTCACTTTTTACAAGGAGCCAGGGCGAGCAGCGGTAAGGTTGGTTGATCTCGGCCACGTTGAAAAGGCTGTCACCTTGCTCAGAATGCTGCGCACGCCGGATATCGCGGTGCCGATATTTTCAAAGCTTCTCACCTGGACCGGCGAATTTTTAACTTATGACCCTGTCGAAAAGCTTTTTCATCAGACGGATCGGCACCGTGTGCGCCGCGGGGAGCTCATCGTAGTCATGAATGGAGCGCTCTACTCCCTGTCAGCCACCGGATTGACGCGCATTCCCTTCACCCTTCAGGCCATCGCGAAGCGATTTACACTTTTGTCTCCGGACAAAAAGTTTTTATCAACATTGGAAGATGGTCGGACGGCTTATGTTGAAGTGCCTGTCCATTGGGAAATTTTCACGCCCTTCAATTGAGTTCTTCGTCATTCCGAACGGAGCACCGAACTGAACCTTTTTGACTTTGACCCCGACCCGACCGGTCAATTCGCTTCCTGGAGCGTTTAAAAGCATCGGCACGCGTGACAGCATTATTCATGCGCTCTCCCGTATCACGTTTCGCAAAAGCCGTCGTGACGTGTGAACATTCATAGTGATCATCACGTTATCGTGTCGCGGCTCTTCCGCGCTCCAGTCAATATTGCACCTCACGATTGTGGCAGGCAACAATCGGCAAGGCGCATCGCCTTTTTGACGGAAGTGCTGGGGCTGACGATGCATCCATCAAGCGTGCCGACATCGCTGAGGTGGAGGATGAGGGAGTGAAGATTTGACAATATTCATTTTTACCTGACTTTTACGCCTGCTCTTTCTCGCAAGCCTCGCCTCTGGGTAGGGGCCATGTTCAGGACCGGTCAATGGCTTGTCCTGCGGGAATATCCATCAGCTTTGGAGGTTATTCTCATCACCAGTTGCTCCCTGCTCAATATCATCGGCTGCTTATGCGTGGGCAAACTTATGTTTGGGCATTGGTGACGCGCGCGGGCCATCGCGAACAAGGCAGAATTTGCCGAACAGGCCGCTTTACGCATGAACAATGCTGTCATGATACCCGAACCGGGCGAAAAAAACCCGGAAAGCCGGGTTTTTTAATGGTGCTGCTGGCGAGGATTGAACTCGCGGCCTCTCCCTTACCAAGGGAGTGCTCTACCACTGAGCTACAGCAGCCTGCCGCAGCTAACTAGCTTTTAAACGGGGATTCCGCAAGCCCTCGCCACGACGTACAAGGCGATTTTCAGTCATCGCGACGCACTTTCTCCATACGCTCATGACGTTCCTGCGCTTCAATGGAAAGAGTCGCGATCGGGCGCGCCTGTAGGCGTCTGAGGCCGATCGGTTCTCCTGTCTCCTCACAAAACCCATAAGTCCCGTTTTCAATACGTTGCAGGGCGAGATCGATTTTGACAATCAGCTTACGCGCGCGGTCACGGGTCCGTAATTCCAGCGCCCGATCTGTCTCGACGCTGGCGCGATCAGAAATATCCGGTTCCAAAATGCCGCCTTCCGACAGGCTGGCGAGGGTGAGGTTGGCTTCTTTCAACAGGTCCATGCGCCAACGAATCAATTTCTCCCGAAAAAATGAGACCTGCTGCGGGTTCATGAACTCTTCGTCTTCCGAAGGTTGGTAATCAGGCGGCAGCGTAATCATTGGCAAATGTTCCCGTGAAGACGACCAGATTCTCTCATAACAGGCTCTCCTCTTCCTGACGTTTCATGCCTGAACGATTGTCGGGAGCTGCCGTTGCGACCGGTTTATAAGTCCCCTCCCGGCAAACGCCAAGCCCTTCCACGGGAAAAGCCGGTTTTTTGAGGCCAAGCTTGAAGTTCGGAGAGTTCAAGCCGGGTTGAAATTTTCGTGAGCCGGGTCAGATCAAGTCCGAAACTCAAATTGATCAAGATACCAAGATGGAGGCTCTTTTCTGACGAGGGCATACCATTCCCGCATGAGGGGGTGGGCAAGCACGGCGTCGCGATAAGAGCCACCAGCCGCCGTCGAGACGGGCACCTGATACGTCGCGAAGCGCGACATGACCGGCGCGAACATGGCATCCGCAATGCCGAAGGTCGTACCAAACAAATAGGCCTCGCCCTTCCCGAAACGCGCCCGCGTTGCCGTCAGTAAGGTCTCGATATCAGCGAGATCTCGGGCGACATCCGGGTCAGGTATGTCAGCGCGGGGGAAGAGACGCGCCCGCAATTCATCGGCCAGGCGCGTCTGAGAGGCCCGAAACCCGTATGCATCTGCGCAGCGAGGCTCAGCGCCCGCCCATGAGCTTCGTGCGATTGCGGCCATAATTGCGCGTTAAAACCCGCGCAGAACTGGCAGATCGCCAGGCTCTCCCAGATTTCCGACCCATGATATCGCAGGTAGGGGACGCATCGATTGGGACTGCGTTGATGGATTTCCACCGTCTGCCTGCCCCCTTTGAGGGGTATGACCTCCTCACGCACATCAAGTCCGGCAAGTCGCACGGCGAGCCACGCCCGTAACGACCATGAGGAATAGCGCCGTGTCCCCAGCAGAAGGAGGTCGGACGCGTCAGTCATGAAATGCCTGGATGAAGCCGCCCCCCCAAACATGGGACTGACGATAAAACACGCAGGCCTGACCCGGGGCGGGCATCGCCGCCTCTTGCAGTTCGACGCGGGCTGAAGCGCCCTCTTCCGCAAAAATGCGGGCTTCACGGGTTTTTTCCCGGGCGCGGAGCTGGACTGTGCAGGCAAGCCCCTCCGGCGGCGGATTGACTAGCCAATTCACATCCTGCAGGCGGAAGCTGCGCCGCCCGGCTAAAGCGCGCGGCCCCACAATGATGCGCCGATGCGCGGCGTCAATGCGCGTCACCATCTGCCGCGTTCCATCCTTTGTATGGACGTCACCGAGCTTTTTACTCTGCCCCACAGTATAGCGCGCAATACCATCATGCTGGCCGAGGACCTTTCCGGCCTCATCCGTGATGTTACCGGGGCCTTTGACCTCAGGCCTCAGCGCTTCCACCATTTTGGCGTAGGAGCCATCCGTGACAAAACAAATGTCCTGACTATCCGCCTTATCGGCGATTTTCAGCCCGAATGACTCAGCTTTCTGACGCACTTCCGCCTTCGAGGCATAGGCACCCAGCGGAAATCTCAGATAATCGAGCTGATCCCGCGTCGTTGCGAACAGGAACCATGACTGGTCACGCGTTTCATCAACAGGGCGATGCAATTCCGGCCCGGCCGCGCCTTCAACGCGCCGCACATAATGGCCCGTCGCCATCGCGTCACAGCCCAGATCCCGCGCGAGGGTCAGGAGATCCGTGAATTTAACGCCCTGATTACAGGCAACGCACGGCACGGGCGTCTCGCCACGCGCATAACTGGCTGCAAAATCATTGATCACACTGTCACGGAAGCGATCTTCCGCATTAATGACGTAATGGGGGAAATCCAGATGATCTGCCACAGCGCGCGCATCCATAATATCGCGCCCAGCACAGCAGGCCCCCTTGCGGCTGACCTGACCGTGATCATAAAGCTGCAAAGTGGCCCCGATCACCTCATGGCCCTCAGCCTTGAGGAGTGCCGCCACAACGGAGCTATCCACCCCGCCCGACATTGCGACCATCACACGCATGAAAACGTCACTCTCAAATCAGGCCGTTTTCGGCAGATGCACGACCAGCCCGTCAAGCGCTTCCGTGATGACGATCTGACAGCCAAGGCGGGAGGTTTTCTGAAGTCCGAAAGCGAGGTCGAGCATATCCTCCTCATCCTCCGTCGGTGTCGCCAGGCGGTCAGCCCAGGCCGGGTCGACGACGACATGACATGTTGCGCAGGCGAGAGAGCCTTCACACGCCCCCTCCAGGTCAATATCATGCTTATGCGCGATTTCGAGAACGGAGAGGCCGATGGGCGCTTCAACCTCACTTCTTGTGCCGTCCTGCGCGACGAAAACCATACGTGGCATATTCAACATTCCATTTCTTTAACTCAGGTCGCCCGCAACGCCCTGTCACAAACATCCAGCGCCCGCGAAATATCGGATGACGAGGTAAAACGTCCGACGGAGAGACGCAAGCTTCGTCTCGCATCCGCTTCAGAAAGCCCCATCGCGCGTAAGACATAAGATGGCGCCACATCACCGGACATGCATGCGGAAGCGCTTGAATAAGCTAATTCCGGCGTTAATACCATTAAACCCTGTGCTTCGGGGCCATTTTTGAGGCAGATATTCAAAGCACCGGGTAACCTCGCAGCATCCTGGCCATTTATAACGCTTCGCGGCCAGAGCGCCTGTAAGCCTTTGAAAAGCGCATCACGCAGCGCCGCCAGTTGCGGCGCTTCCGTGGCTATATGGGTCAGGCAAAGGGCGCAAGCAAGCCCAAACCCTGCAATAAGCGCCACGGGAAGCGTGCCGGACCTCAGGCCACGCTCCTGCCCGCCGCCGGAGAATAAGGGGGCGAGGCGGATGCGCGGCCGCCTCTGCACATAAAGCGCACCAACGCCTTGCGGGCCATAAATCTTGTGGCTTGATACTGAGGCGAGATCGACATCCTTACAGGTAAAAGGCGCTTTCCCGATCACCTGGCTGGCATCGCAATGAAAGAGCGCCCCCTTTCCGCACGCGAGGGCGCTCAATACCGGTATGTCATTCATGACGCCGGTCTCGTTATTTGCCCCCATAATGGAGACGAGCAGGGTCGGCACGGCCAACGCCTCCGCCAACGCGTCAGGCGAAACAACCCCGTTAGATAAGACGGGCAGAATAACCGGCTCAAACCCTTCCTGTTCCAGGTCACGCACAGCTTCGAGGACACATTTATGCTCCGTCGCAGCCGTGATGATCCGGCGCCGTGGATCACCCTGTTTTTTCAAAAATCGTGCAGCTCCCTTAATCGCCAGATTATTGGACTCCGTCCCGCCTGACGTAAAAATCACCTCCTGCGGCGACGCACCTATCAACCGAGCGACGGAAGCGCGCGCCGCCTCGATTTTCAGCGCGGCAGCGCGGCCAGGCGCGTGATGCGCACTGTGAGGATTGCCACGAATGTCGGAAAAACATCTCTGCATCTCCGCAATGACTTCCAGATCACAAGGCGTTGAAGCGAGGTAATCCAGATAGATCACGCCGTGACACCCTTTTTGCGGGTCGAGGCCATTTGCCGGTAGGCCGTGCAGAAGTGCGCGACATCCTCTTTTGTGACATCCCAGGGCAGGGAAACGCGGATGGCGTGGTCGGCAATGTGCCCCAGCCCCATGGCTTCAAGCACGTGTGAGCGCGTCACTTTGCCGGAGGAACATGCGGAGCCGGTTGAGACGCAGTACCCCGCCAGATCAAGGGCGATTAGCTGCGCTTGCCCGCTCATTTCCGGCAGGATCAGACAGGTGGCGTTGGCCAGACGGGCGGAGGTCTCCCTTCCAACCACAAGCGCGCCACAGGATTGCGCCACGCGCTCAATCTCATCGCGCCATGCGGCGATCTGTGACCAGTCCTGCTCCTGCCCGACGCGCATCGCCGCCGCCATACTGGCAATACCCGGCAATGCGGGCGTCCCGCCGCGCCGCCCTCTCTCCTGCCCACCCCCGGGCATCATCGCTTTAACCGGCATGTCGCCACTCAGTAAAAGCGCACCGGCTCCCTTAAGGCCACCCGCCTTATGGCCCGATATCGCAACACTGGTCAGGCCGCGCATCGTCATGACGTGTCGCGCGGCATATTGCACGGCATCGACATGCAGGTAAGCACCATATATCTGGCAAAGCGCGGCAATTTCCGGAAGCTGGTTGATGACGCCGGTTTCATTATTGGCGGCCATGACGCAGACAAGGGCAGGCCCACCTTTACGCAACATGGTTTCGAGGTCTTCCAGTGAAACCTCACCTGACGGCATCACGGGGATGACGCTGGCGGCTCTCGCCGCCTTCCGTACCGAATCGTGCTCTGTCGCGGTCATCAGGATACGGCGATCATGGGAGAAGGCATGGAGGGCCAGCGCATTGGCCTCCGTACCACCGGAAGTGAAAATGACCTGATCCTCAATAATGTCGAAGCTTTCCGCGAGTAACGTCCGTGCGCGCTCAAGCAGGCGGCGCGCTTCACGACCGGCCTTATGGATGGAGGCGGGATTACCGATGAATGTCGCCGCTTCCAGCATGGCCTCGCGCGCCTGCGGGCGCGGCTTCTCCGTCGCATTGGCGTCGAAATACAAGTTCATCCTAACCCCCGTGATTTCCTGACGTCGCGCATGATTCCGCCATGTATCGGATAAACGATTTTAAAATGACGTGACGATTTAAGTAGAATTTTGCCTTGAAGCCCTGGTATACACGCCGACGAGAAAAAGCGCCACGCTTAAAAATGTACCTGATTCCATAAGCCGAGACCCGCATTGGCCCGGGCCTGTTGTCGTAATCTGGAAGGAGAATGCTCGGGAGCATGCCTAATCTTCAATCGTCAACCGCACCCCATTCCCCGGATCGCTGCCCGGCACGCACGTCCCTCTCCTTTTCTGTTCTGAAGCCGCGGCGCGCCGTTAGGAATATGACGCAGCGCGCCCCTCTGTCACTCAAATTAACGGAAGCACCTTAATGCCTGAAGTCATGTTTACCGGGCCTGACGGCCGACTGGAAGGTCGATATCACCATTCTGAAGAAGCGGACGCGCCTCTGGCTCTCGTACTTCATCCCCATCCGCATCATGGCGGCACGATGAATAACCGCATCACTTATTCCATGTATCGCAGTTTCGAGAAAATGGGGTTCTCGGTCATGCGCTATAATTCACGCGGCGTAGGGCGCTCTCAGGGGCGTTATGATGGTGGGATTGGCGAGATTTCCGACGCGGCCGCGGCTTTGGACTGGATGCAGTCGATCAACCCGAATTCTTCCGAATTATGGATCGCCGGCTATTCTTTCGGCGCGTTTATCGGGATGCAGCTCCTCATGCGTCGGCCGGAGATCAGCGGCTGGACCAGTGTTGCACCGCCCGCCAATGATTATGATTTCGGGTTCCTCGCCCCCTGCCCCTGTGGCGGCCTCATGATTGCAGGCGGTAAAGACGACATGGCGCCCGAGCCCGGTATCAGAAAGCTTGTCGAGAAGCTGAACACGCAAAAAAATGTCGATGTCGATTACCGCGTTTTTGAAAATGCGAACCATATTTTCGCCAATGAAGCGGATCTCGTCTCGGAAGCGCTGGAGGAACACGTCTCCGCACGTCGTGCAGAGCGCCCACTTGCCCTGACCATGGACTGAAGGCAAATCAGGCGGGGGGGGGGGAGCGCGCCATCAAACGGGCGCTTTTTTATGGGGCTGAGAAGCGTATGAAAGGCGCCCGAATCGACCCCGCGCGGAGGCCCCATGGAAAATACGACCTATAAAAGCCCTTTCCTGCAAGAAGCTCAGGCGCGCGGATATATTTATCAATCGACCCACCCTGAAGCGCTTGATCAGGCTTTTCTTGAAGGGCCGGTCAGCGCCTATATCGGGTTTGATCCCACGGCGGACTCCCTGCATGTCGGCCATGCGCTCTGCCTGATGGTTCTCCGCCTGATGCAGCGCCACGGTCATCGGCCCATTGCCCTTGTGGGCGACGGAACCGCCCAGATCGGTGACCCGTCTTTCCGGGAAGAAGCGCGGTCCCTCATGACGGCGGAGACCATCGCGCAAAATAGTGAGGGCGTGGCGCGCAGTCTGCGGCAATTTCTTGATTTCGACGGCGCGGAGTCATCCGCCCTTATGCTCCATAATGCGGCCTGGCTAAACCGCCTGACCTATCTTGACCTCCTGCGCGATGTAGGCGTGCATTTTTCAGTCAATCGAATGCTTTCTTTCGACAGTGTTCGCCAAAGACTAGAGCGGGAACAGGGCCTGACATTTCTTGAATTCAATTACTCCATATTACAATCCTACGATTTTCGCGCCCTCAACCGTGCCGAAGGCGTAACGCTGCAGATTGGCGGTTCCGATCAATGGGGCCATATCGTTGCCGGTGTCGAGCTGGTGCGGCGCACGGAGAGCAAACAGGTCTTCGGCCTGACATTGCCGCTTATCACCACCGCCTCCGGCGCGAAAATGGGGAAGTCCGCGCAAGGGGCGCGATGGGTTCTGGCGGAAAAGCTGCCCATTTTTGAATATTGGCAGTTCTGGCGCAATACGGAAGATGCCGATGTCGGGCGCTTTCTCAAAATGTTCACCGATCTGCCCGTGGCGGAATGTGAGCGTCTCGGCGCCCTCGAAGGCACGGAAATCAATGACGCGAAGAAAATCCTCGCGACGGAGGCGACCACCATCTGTCACGGCCACGCCTCGGCGGAGGAAGCCGCGCAAACCGCGATGGCGACTTTTGAACAAGGCCGCCTTTCCACCTCCCTTCCGACAATATCTCTCGCACGCCATGTGCTTGAGGAGGGTCTGCCCGCATATCGGATTTTTGTTGAAACCGGTCTCGTCAAATCCGGCGGAGAAGCACGCCGCCTTATCCGTGGCGGCGGGGCAAGACTGAATGATGTTGTGGTCTCGGATGAAAATCAGACTGTCACGCTGAACGATCTTTCAGAGGGTGTATTGCGCGTGTCTTCAGGGAAAAAACATCACGTCATCATCAAACCGGAATGATGAAGCGCTACATCTAACTTGTCGACGCGGTGAGAAGCTGGACGCTTCGCGCCACACTGTCACTTTCCACATAGAGATGACGCGCGCGCGCCAGCCCCGCAGCACCGTAGGCGCGGCGAATGTCGCGGTCATCGACGAGACTGTTCAAAGCCCGGGCCAGCTCATCGACCTGACCGACCGGGACGATTAAACCCGTTTCCTGGTCAAGAATTTGCTCACGCGCGCCGCGTATATTTGTCGCCACTACGGGGAGGCCGGTCAGCATGGCTTCCACAATCGCCATGGGCAGGCCCTCAAAATGGCTGGGCAGCGTAAAAATATCCGAAGCCGCCATAATGGCGGGAACATCGTCGCGATAACCCAGCATGTGCAGGCGCGTGCCGAGTTTTTCCTTCCCGCGCTGGAATTCAGCCGTCATCATATCGCCGTGATCTGACGGCAGGGGGGCGCCGACGATCCAGAGATGCGCATTTGGAACGTCCTCCATCGCGCGGAGAAGCTCAGGATATCCCTTGTGGCGCACCAGACGAGACACGGCCAGGATCACGACCGTGTCATCATCAACACCCAACTCGTCACGAATGGCCTGACGTGCCGCCGGGTCAGGCCGGAAGCGCTGCGGGTCACGCCCATTGAGGTTGGCGACCGGGTGACGGTTGATGCGCCATCGCCGCGCATCGTGCGCCTCTTCCTCCGAGACCGTCATGAAAATATCGGTCCATTGCCCCCCCACCCACTCCAGCGAGAAGGAGAGAAGCTTACGCCAGACAGGACCGGGCTGATTGAAGAGGAAACCGTGACACGTGTAGGCGATACACGGTACGCGGCAATAGAGCGCTGCGACCCGCGCGATGAAACCGCTGATCGGCATATGCGCGTGCACCACATCCGGCCTTATCTCCCTTATCAACCGGATGAGAGCTTTCAGCGCCCGCCATTGTGCGAAAGGAGAAAGGGAGCGCACCATCGGCACGGCAACGACTTTAAAACCCGCTTTGCGCACGGCGGCGAGATGCGGCCCTTCCGCACAGGCGCCCGTCACCTCGCAGCCAGCATCCCGCAGGCCTTCCATGATGGGAAGGATGAATTGCCGCATCGCGAAATCGATATTCGCCACTTCCAGAATCCGCAACCGGCCGCCCGGCCCGGTATGTCGACGAAACAACCTCACAGCCTCTCCAGCGTCCATTGCACCACGCGATGACGCCCATCTCCCAATCGATAGAATGGGAGTTCATCGGGGCGGTCAAAGGGATCATTCGCGGTCAGCACGATCTGATTCGTCTTCTGGTAAAATCCATTCCTGAAATAAACGCTTTCTTCAAGGCTGAGTGTCGCGCCTCGCTGGGTGAACTGCCATATCATGCCATCACACTCAAGCTCACAGGAGTTCCCCTCCGTGAAATCTGAAATCCGAATGTCGGGCGCGAGGTGAAAGCGATAAACAAGGTCCCGATCCGCATCCGCTTTCACGCTCTCCTCTCCCTTCAGAGCACGACCGTCATCAGAAAGGGACAGGCGTCTCTCCCAACTATAAGTGCCTGTGCCGGACGTGACCTCCATTTTCAGTTCAAGCACGAGACTGGCATCATTCTCCACAAAGTCGGTCAAGATACGGCGTTCTATGGATGTCGGACCTGCCTGTCCGTCCCCTGCGAACGGGAGGAGATTTTCCGTCACGAGGCTGTTATGCGCCAATGGATGGCGCAACGCCCCTTGCCAGGAAGGCAACCGAGAACTGCCGCAATTGACCAACAGGCGCTGGCGGCCATAGGACATCTCAAAGACAAAGGACGCATTATGTGCCGTCTGGTCAAACTCCGCTTCCGGCGGCGCGCCGCCATCCTCATGGCGCATGGCGCGCAAAACAGGGCAAAGACGCGTCAGGGACGTCATGATGATGTCAGAGACGGGCTGCTGTGCCATGCGCAGAATGGCGCTCATTTCCGTCAATTCCCGAACAACCTGAAATTGCGTGTCAGGACTGCGCTGCCGCACAGTCTCATCCGGGTAGATCTGATGCAATATTGTTGTTTCAAGGCGGCGCAGGGCGCGCTCACGCAGATATTTAAATCCGGGGAGGAAAAACGCGACGACCATCAGGCCCCGCGTAACGACAAGCGATTGCCAGCGCCACTCAAGTTCCGGTGGTGCGATGGCGAGGAGGCGATCGACAAGAATGAGATGCCGCATGAGTTTGCGACGGAAACGCTCATCCGCCGTACGCGCGTAAAATTCGAAATGTCCAATCATGGCGCAGAGGTGCGCGGCGGTCAGGACAGGGTTATCCTGCGGAAGCGGTTGCCGGATCCAGCCCGCAATGCTGGAACGCACGAGGAGACGCACCTCCTCCGTGCCCAGAGCGACGAGGTCACGCAGCCAGACAGCCAGAGGAACTTGCCGATTTCCTCCTGTACCAGTTGCGGCAGGCTCTGACGCTCAACATTATTGAGGAGAAAAGGGTATTCGCGCCCTTCAACGTAAATCAAGCCGGCCAGAAGTTTCGCCGCGCGGTCAGCGTTGCCTGTCCAGATATCGCGTAAAACGGCAGAGGGTTCTGACGGCGCTCTCTTGAGGCCGGACAGGGCATGTTGCAGCCTGACTAACGCAGGTTTAATCGCCCATCCTCCTCATCTCCGCACCACCCCGATTTTAGAATCCTGCCACGCCGGTGCCGGGGCGCCTTCGCAGCGTGTCAGGGTTGTAGGCTGCGCATCCCGGCATCACGCAGATCGCTGATCGCCTTGCGATAATCCGGCTGGCCATAAACCGCCGTGCCCGCGACCAACATGTCAGCTCCTGCTTTTACAACACGCGGAGCGGTCGTCGGATCAATTCCGCCATCAACACCGATGCGGATATCACGACTCGTGGCATCCGCCATCGTGCGGAGAATCTCAATTTTGCCGATTTGATCTTCGATGAATTTCTGTCCGCCAAACCCCGGATTGACGGTCATAACGAGGATGAGATCCAATTCTCCCATGAGGTAGGTCAGTGCCTCGGGCGGCGTGCCCGGGCAGATGACGATGCCCGGGACGGCGCCTGATTTACGAATGGTCTGCAAGCTTCGATGCACATGCGGGTTGCCTTCACAATGGACATAAATGTGATTGGCGCCCGCCTGGGCAAAGCTTTCAATATAAGGGTCCGCCGGGGCGATCATGAGATGGACGTCAAGCGGCTTATCCGTCTGGCGACGCAGGGCCGCGACCATACTGGGGCCGAAGGTCATATTCGGCACGAAATGCCCATCCATGACATCGACATGAATCCAGTCCGCGCCATCCCGGTCAATCGCGGTGACCTCCTCCCCCAATCTCATAAAGTCAGCGGAGAGAATGGAAGGGGCAATAAGAGGTATCTTACGTTGCGGCATCTAACAAACCTGACCTAAATATTTTCCCACCAGGGGCGCCGTGACTTCTCATATTGAGGCGACGCGCGCAATCCCGGCTCAGAAAGCGACGGTTATTCCCGATGAGATGATGGAAGAACAATCCCGACATTTCAGAGCGCGACAATTTTATATACGCTTCAACCGCGCCACGAAAAACCCGTCGAGCCCGCCTTCCTCCGGCCACATCCCCGGATGCGTCCGGAAAAATCCCGCCTCCGTCAGGGCGAAGGACATGGCACCCAATTCCGCCTCGGTAAAAGGCTCCAATGACCATCCGCGCGCGCAGGCAGCGTGCACACGGTCAGGCCCTTCCTCATCCTGGAGAGAACACACGGCGTAGATCATCGTGCCGCCCGGAGGTAACATCTCATGCGCCGCATCAATCATCCTGTCCTGCCGCTGCGTGAGGGAGAGAATGTCACGCGGACGCTTGACCCAGAGAACATCAGGATGACGACGAAATGTCCCGGTGGCGGAACACGGCGCATCAAGCAACACCATATCGGCCTTATCTTTCGGCCGCCATGTCATGGCATCCGCCTGAACGCAGGTGACTTCAAGGTCCAAACGCTTCATATTTTCCTTGAGGAAGCGCATAGGCGTCGCATCACGCTCCACAGCGGTTACATGCGCACCCTGGCTGGCAAGCTGCGCTGTCTTACCCCCGGACGCTGCACAGAGATCAATCACATTTTTGCCCGCAACCGCGCCCATTAAAAGCACGGGCATGGCGGCAGCCGCATCCTGCACCCAGAAGTGCCCTTCCTCAAACCCGTCAAGGAGGGTGACGCGCGTTCCCGCAGAGTAACGCGCCGATCCATTCGGTAACAGGCGCGGCGCGATGCGGGGCGGCTCCTCCCGTGTAAGGTCCTCTTTTCCGCCGCTTATCTCAATGGCCATGTCGCGCCCTGCTGGCAGCGCATTGGGGGGCGCGATATCGGGCTTCAGACGAATATCGAGAGGCGCTTCCTGATAAAGGCCGGAGGCAATGGCGCGCGCCCGATTCCCCCAGGCGCTCCACAGCCATGGCGGAATGTCGAGGCGCTCGTGATCCAGTCCCGCTTCAAGTTCCGCGCCCTCTCTTGCAACGCGACGCAGGACCGCATTGGCCAGCCCCGCGAAAGGCGTCAGGCGTCGACGGCGCAGCAAAGCAACGATGGTGTTGACGACGGCGTGAGGCGGCGTCTCCAGATAACGGAGCTGCGCCGCCCCCATGAGAAGCGCGCAAAGCACGGGTACAGGCAGCTCTTTTTTAAGCAAAGGACGCAGAAGCTCGGACATGCTGCCATAATGTCGCAATACCGTCGCGGCGAGGCGGTGGGCGCTGGCGCGATCCCGCCCTGCTTTAACTCTGCTCCGATCCATCGTCGTTTCCAACATGCGTCGATGCTCGAAGATGCCAGTCAGTATATCGAAGGCAAGGTCGCGGTCGGGTCGGAACGGGATATAAGAGACTTGTCTTGACGCATGCTTTGCCTATCGCATATCACGCACCGCGAGGTCACCCCTGACGCGTGATCGAAGGTGCGCGCATGACCCTGGTTCAAAAAAGGAGTTGCCGCGATGACGGGCCTCGATATCACTGAAACGCTCCACGCTCTCCGAGAAAGGATGCGGGCCGCCTGTGCGCGCGCCGCCCGGCCGGAGGGCGCTACCAGGCTTGTTGCGGTCAGTAAATTTCATCCGCAGGACGCGGTGATGGCAGCACTGAAGGCAGGGCAATATACGTTCGGGGAAAACCGCGTGCAGGAGGCCAAGGCGAAATTCCCCCCGCTGTGGTCGCGCTTCCCGGAGCTGCAACTCCATATCATTGGCACGCTCCAGACGAATAAAGCACGGGATGCCTGCCGCATGGCCGATGTCATTGAAACGCTTGACCGCCCTGCCCTTGCCGATGCCATCGCCCGCGCGGCGGATCAGGCGGGTCGCCTCCCGCGATTACTCGTGCAGGTCAATACGGGAGATGAGCCGCAAAAATCCGGGATAAGTCGTGATGCGGCGGATGCGTTTATCGAATCGTGTCGTCAGCGCTTTGGCGCGCAGCTTGTCGGGGTGATGGGTATCCCGCCTGAGAAAGATGACCCGACACCGCATTTCACTTATCTCGCTTCCCTCGCCGCGCGTCACGATCTGCCGGAAGTCTCGATGGGCATGTCAAATGACTTCGAAACGGCGATCCATTGCGGGGCGACGCTTATTCGTGTGGGGACAGCAATTTTCGGGCAGCGTGCGTCCCAACCTGCCCGCCACCTGACACCGGATTTGTGATGCAACCCGGTTTGGACCCCAGACTTTGATGTTCATGCTGTCTGGTTGTCAGCTTGACTGAGATCACTGTATCAGAAGAGAATCGCATGTTCCGCATGATGGGTCCCGAGGGATCGCAGTCGGAATACTGCCCTTTCATTTTAGGCCGATTTGCATGACCTCAACGCATGACCGCTCTCAACATGGCCATAAGGGCCATCATGAAGGGGGGCATCATCTGGCCGAAACCCATCCTCATGAGGTAACAGCCGGGCTTATTCGGGAATTCGGGCGGGATAGCGGGCATAAATCCGCCCCGGTCGGTGTCGCCGGCCTGCTGAGCGTGCTCGGCGTCGTTTTCGGTGATATCGGCACGAGCCCCCTCTACGCATTTCAGACCTCTGTCGAGATTATTGGCGGTGGCCAGCGCCCGATTCACACCTGGGAAATTATGGGGCTTGAGAGCCTGACCTTCTGGGCATTGATGATCGTCGTTACCCTCAAATACGTTCTGCTGATCATGCGGGCAGACCATAATGGTGAAGGGGGCATTGTCGCGCTGATGTCCCTCGCCCAGCGCGTCTGCCATACGCCGCAATATCGATGGTTCCTGGGTGTGGTTGGCATCGCGGGCGCGTGCCTCTTTTTCGGCGATGGGATCATCACGCCGGCCATCTCGGTGCTTTCAGCCATTGAGGGGATCGAGGTTTCCATACCGTCAGCCGCCCATGTCGTCGTGCCCGTCGCCATCATTATCCTCATCGCTCTTTTCAGCGCACAGGCCCTCGGAACGGGGAAAATCGGCCGCGCCTTCGGGCCGATCATGCTGATATGGTTCATCGTCATCGGCACGTTGGGCGCGATCTCAATTGCGCAGAACCCGCATATTCTTCTGTTACTCTCGCCCTATTACGCCGCGCAATTTGTCGTCTATCACCGGTTTCTCTCCTTCATCGCACTCGGGTCCGTTGTGCTTTCTGTCACCGGGGCGGAGGCGCTTTACGCGGATATGGGGCATTTTGGCCGACAGCCCATTCGATATGCCTGGTGCGTCCTGGTATTGCCGTGCCTTGCGCTGAATTATCTCGGCCAGGGCGCTTTGCTGATCCGTTCTCCCGATGCATTGCAAAACCCTTTTTTCCATTTGGCACCGCATTGGGCGCAGATCCCCATTCTGATCCTGGCGACCTTCGCCACCGTCATCGCCAGTCAGGCGGGTATTTCCGGCGGGTTCTCCCTCTTCCGACAACTCATGCTGTTAGGTTACCTGCCGCGAATGCGCGTCAAGCATACCAACCCTTATGAGGAGGCGCAGATCTACCTGCCCTTCTTCAACTGGCTGCTCGCGATTGGTGCGGTGATGCTGGTGCTGGCTTTCAGGTCATCCTCCGCATTGGCAGCAGCTTACGGTATCGCCGTTACCGGCACGTTCGTCTGCACGACGTTGCTGGCGCTTGTCGTGTTTCATCGTGTGTTTAAATGGAGCAAATGGCTCACCGCGCTTGTTTTCGGATTTTTCTTCCTCAGCGATGCCTCATTCTTCACCTCAAACGTGCTGAAAATCCCGGAAGGCGGGTGGGTGCCGCTGGCGATCGGCCTGTGCGCGACCATTATGATGACGACATGGCAGCGGGGGCGGAACCTCGTCCGGCAGCGTCAGCGGGCGGATAACCTCCCCATGGCCACGTTTCTCGCGCGGCTTCCCCATTCACGCACGCCGCGTGTGCCCGGCACGGCGGTCTTTCTGACGGCGGACCCGAATATCGTGCCCAACTGCCTGCTGCATAATCTGCGCCATAATAAGGTGCTGCATCAGAATATCTTCTTCGTCACGGTGCAGAACCTCAACCAGCCAGAGGCGGAGCGGGGACACCGCGCCACAGTGCGGGAGCTGGCACCGCATATTCACCGCGTCATTGTACGATACGGGTTTATGGAGCTGCCCAATGTCACCCGCGCGCTGGAGGATCTCCGCAGTGCCGGAATTGAGTTTGACCCCATCCAAGCATCTTATTTCGTCTCACGCGAAATCGTCGTGCGCTCTTCCCTGCCCAAACTCCCCATCTGGCGTATGTGGCTTTTCCTCTTCCTCGCGCGTAATGCGGTTTCAGTGACGGAATTCTTCCGCATCCCGCCGGATCGTGTGGTTGAATTCGGGGTGAGAGTCTCGATTTAAGTCCGATGCAGCATGACGAAATTTCTTCCGGTGCCGCGGGCGGTGCGACATCGCGCCTCGCCCCGCAGGATAGTTTGGCGCTTTACATTCATTGGCCCTTCTGCCTCAGTAAATGCCCTTATTGCGACTTTAACGGCCATGTTTTCCCCGAAATTCCGCACGCACTTTACGTCGAGGCGCTGCAACGGGAATTGGCCCATGAGGCGACGCGGTTAGGCAAGCGACGCCTGACATCAATTTTCTTCGGTGGGGGACACCGTCCCTCATGCGCCTCGAAGATGTCGCCAGGCTGATCGCGGAGGCGACACAGCTTTTCCAGCCGGTCGACTCATTGGAAGTCACGCTGGAGGCCAATCCCACAAGCACGGAGCAAGCCCGCCTCGCCGCGATCCGGGAGGCCGGGGTGAATCGCGTCTCGCTGGGTGTGTGCAGAGTCTTGACGATGCGGCCTTGAAACGACTGGGGCGACAGTATGACGCGGATGAGGCCATCCGCGCGCTGGAGATGGCCCGCCATCTTTTTGACCGTGTCTCGTTTGACCTGATTTATGCGCGCCCTGACCAAACAATTTTCGCCTGGCAGGACGAGCTTCATCAGGCGCTTGCCCTCGCGTCCGATCATTTATCGCTCTATCAATTGACGATCGAGCCCGGGACGAAATTTGAGTCTGAAGCCCGGCAGGGGAGGCTGATCCTGCCCGATGGCGATGAAGCCGCGCGGTTTTACGAAGTGACGGGCGAGATTGCGGCGCTTCACGGGCTCGAAGCTTATGAAGTCTCCATTATACACGGCCCGGCGCGGAGAGTCGCCATAATCTCGCTTATTGGCGCTATGACGACTATCTTGGCATCGGCCCGGGAAGCGCATAGTCGTTTGACGTGCGTGGACCCTGCTGGCGGCGTGCAGAAATGGGCGGCATGACGGCATCGCGCCCCTTCCCTCTGGCTTGAGCACGTCAATCAGGACGGTCATGGCACAAAGACGGAAGCGTCTCTGGGGGCCGAGGCGCGCGCGTGTGTGAGGCCCTGTTGATGGGTTTGCGCCTGCAGGAGGGCCTGACGTCAGAAAGCTTTATGCGCAAAACAGGGCAGAACCTGCATGATTGCCTCGACGCCACTTTCTTAGAGCGGCCCGCGATGAGGACTATCTGACCTATGAAAACGGGCATATTGCCGCGACAGAGTCAGGTCGCATCCGTCTGGAGGCGCTTCTCGCTGCGCTGGTGCTGTGAAGAGATGCGGGCGTGATGGGTCAGGCTGTCGCGTCATCGCAAAGGGGTTGTCAGCGCGGGCCGGATTGACTGTCGAAACTTCGCTTGACCGCAATGCACTGCACGCTCATCTTGAAGGCTGAACCGGCATTTCTCGTGACAAGTGGTAATTTCCCCCGTGCTGCATTTGATCAAACTTACCCCCGGTTGTGCGACTGTTGAGGAGCTCGCGCAACGCATGCGTGAGGGCGATTGGCATGACGGCCTGCAGGTTGTCTTCACCCGCACCCAACCGAAACGCGCCGAAGAAATTGCCGGCAAAGGCTCGATTTACCGCGTGATCGCGGGCTTCGTCGCCATCCGACAATTTGTGATTCGCTTTGAGCCACATACGCGGCATGATGGGCAGGAAGGCACGATGATTCTTGTCGCGCCGGAAATCATATCGGTGCAGCCACGGCCGATGCGGCCCTTTCAGGGCTGGCGCTATTACAAGCCCGAGGACGCACCGCCCGACCTCACCGCGCGAGATGAGAATATGCTGCACGCCATGCCGACCCACCTGCGCAAAGCACTCGCCGAATTGTGCCTGCTTTAGGCGCGCATCAAAAAGATGCGCCGGGCGGAACAGGCCGCGTTATTGGCCCGATCTGATGCGTTCGACAAGTTCCTTCACGGTAGGCACGAAGCCATTGAAATAGAAAGGATCCTGCGCGAAACGCCAGGCATTTGTGCCGCCGAACATGAGATTATGATCAGCAATTTCATCCGCCTCAAATTCGGAAAGTTGTTCGGGGATGTGTGCAATGTTCTGCAAACTTTTCTGGATGCAGAAAGATCTCAGGTCAGCCTTGGCGCCCGTCGTGAAGCCGGGCCGCGACTGACTCCAATTTGAAAATCGGCATTCTGAGAGGCAGCCCATACATGCTTCCTGATCCGCGAGGATCTGGCGCGCATTTTCAGGCGTCACGAAAACCAGCGTGGAGTCCGGCGTGCGCAGTGCCTCGGTGTAGCCAACCTGACGCCAAGCTTCCGCCAGTTCAAAGTCCTCCTGACTGACAAAGACTTCCCGGCGACGTACACCGATGCTCAACATCGTGTCATGATGCCCGACCGCTTCGGTGCTGAAGGCGATCTGCCGCGCGCTACGTGCACGGAGATCCTGCATGAAGCTGTTATTGACAGCGGAGGAGTAAAATCCTGTGGGGGAAAAACGGTTGAGATAGACATCGCTTTTCTTGATGGTGCGCAGGCGACGTTTCCATGCCTGGGGAATCGGGCTTTCAACGGTTAGTAAAGGCCGCGTGCCAAACTGAAACACGATGGGGCCGAGTTCTGAGTTGCCGATCCAATCCTGCCATTCATCAAGGCGCCACACACCGCCCGCCATGATGATGGGGAGTTCCCCCAACCCATATTGACGCATCGTGTCCCGCAAAGCTTTGACGCGGGGATAGGGGTCCTGCGGGACGTTGGGATCTTCATTGTTGGACAGGCCATTATGGCCGCCTGCACGCCATGGATCCTCGTAAACGACGGCCGCCAGGCGCTCCGCCGCTTTGTGGTATGAGCGCTTCCATAAAGCATTGAAGGCACGTGCCGAGGAGATGATCGGGTAAAACCAGACATTGTGGTGCATCGCAATATCGGCCAGGCGGTAAGGCATACCGGCACCACAGGTCAGCCCGTCAACGAGTCCGGGAATCCGGTCGAGAATGCCCTCAATCACCCGCTCGGCCGCGCCCATCTCCCAAAGGAAATTGACGTTGATCATCCCCTGGCCGCCCGCGATCTCCCGCGCCGCTTTCACCTGAGTCACACCACCATCAATGGCGTAGCGGATGAGCTCTTCCTGACGCTCACGCCGCGTCTTGGCATGGTAAATCTGCGGAATGGGCCGACCATCCACATCGTAACTGTCAGCATTGACTGCGGAAACGGTGCCGACGCCGCCTTGCAACGCCCAGTTCCCGGCCGAAATACCAGTCGACACAGAGACGCCCTTACCGCCCTCTACGAGCGGAAGCACCTCGCGTCCAGCCATTCTGACCGTGTCGAGTAACTTCATGTCTTATGCAGAACTCCACTCGGGTGGCCGCGCCCTTGCGGCCACCCTGCTTCTTCACATCATTCGCCGTCGCGCTGGCGTGGCGCGCGGGATGGCTTATCACCGACGGTGTCGCTTATATCGGCACCCGATTCCTGATCGACAACCCGCATCGACAGTTTTACTTTGCCGCGATCATCAAAACCAATGACCTTGACTTTGACTTGATCACCCTGCTTGACAATGTCCGTCGTCCGGGAAACACGACTATTGGCCAATTCCGAAATATGGACGAGGCCATCACGCGGGCCGAGGAAATTGACGAAAGCCCCGAAATCAGCCGTCTTGACGACTTTACCATCATAAATACGACCCACTTCCGGCTCAGCCGTAATGGCCTCAATGCGGGAGATCGCCATTTTAGCCTGATCATTATTCTGGGCTATGATGGTGACGGTTCCATCATCGGCGATATCAACACGTGCGCCGGATGTTTCGGAAATATCACGAATGACTTTGCCGCCGGACCCGATAACATCCCGGATTTTTTCCTTCGGCACGGTCAGGGTTGTGACTTTCGGGGCATTATCTGAAACGGTCGGACGACCCGCCTCAAGCGCCTTGGCCATCTCGCCCAGAATATGCAGTCGCCCGTCACGCGCCTGCTCCAAAGCCGTCTTCATGATATCTTTCGTGATGGACGTAATCTTGATGTCCATCTGTAAGGCGGTCACGCCGTCTCTTGTTCCGGCAACCTTGAAATCCATGTCGCCAAGATGATCCTCATCACCGAGAATATCGGTCAGCACCGCCATGCCACGATCCTCTTTAATGAGGCCCATCGCAATACCGGCAACGGGTTTGCGCAGAGGGACACCCGCATCCATCAGGGCAAGCGAGGTGCCGCAGACGGTTGCCATGGAGGATGAACCATTACTTTCCGTAATTTCCGAGACGACGCGGATGGTGAAGTTGAACTCCGTCTTGCTGGGCAGAAGCGGATGAATCGCGCGCCATGCCAGTTTGCCGTGTCCGATTTCACGACGGCCCGGGCTCCCCATACGACCGCATTCCCCCACGGAATAAAGCGGAAAATTGTAGTGCAGCATGAAGTTGGAGCGATGCTCACCTTCAATCGCATCAATCACCTGCCCATCCTGCGGACCGCCAAGGGTGGCGATGACGAGTGCCTGCGTTTCACCCCGTGTGAACAAGGCTGAACCATGCACCTGACGCAGCGCATTGACTTCCGAAACGATCGGACGAACCGTCTTGAGATCCCGCCCATCAATACGCAGCCCGGTTTTGAGGATGGACCCTCTCACGACCTGCGCTTCAACCTCCTTGAGCATCGGCTTGGCGGCTTCAAGGTCCAGCCCTTCTTTCTCAATGGCGGCCATGACGCGTTCTTTGACGTCAGTGATCTTCTCCTGACGTTTCTGCTTCTGCTTTTCCTTATAGGCGTCCGTAATCGGCTTCGTCGCGAGTTTACCGACGCGCTCACGGAGTGTCAGCGCCTCTTTCGACAGCTCCGGCAGCGTCCAGGGCTCACGCGCGGCCAGTTCAGCAAGGTCACAAATCAGGTCGAGCACAGGCTGGAAAGCCTCATGCCCTTTCATGACTGCCGCGAGCATCTCGTCCTCGGAGAGTTCCTGCGCTTCTGATTCAACCATCAGCACGCCATCTTTTGTGCCGGCGACAACGAGGTCGAGCGTGCTCTCCTGCATCCTATCCACGGTGGGGTTAATGACGAGTTTACCATCAATGCACCCGACGCGAGCCGCGCCCACCGGCCCCTGGAAGGGTATGCCCGACAATGTCAGTGCCGCCGAGCAACCGATCAGCGCGACAATGCCCGAGTCATGTCGGCGGTCATGGCTCAGCACTGTCGCCGTCACCTGCACCTCATTGAGGAAATTCGCAGGAAAAAGCGGACGAATGGGGCGGTCGATCAATCTGGAAGTCAGGGTTTCAATCTCGGAAGGACGTCCTTCACGCTTGAAGAAGCCGCCGGGGATTTTACCGGCTGCGTAGCTCTTCTCCTGATAATTGACTGTCAGGGGGAAGAAATCCTGCCCAGGCTTGACCGTTTTAGCGCTCACAGCCGTGCAGAGAACGGATGTCTCACCATAGGTGACGAGGACCGCGCCATCCGCCTGGCGGGCGATCTTGCCGGTTTCGAGGGTCAGCTCGCTCCCGGCCCATTCGATGGTTTTCTTGAAATGATTAAACATGAAAAATCCTTATGACGGACTTCTCCGAAAAGGCCCGGGTCAGGGCAGAGTCAAACCCTGAAGCAGCGCTTCGGACGGCATGGCACAGATGCAATCGCTGCATGTCACCATGTGGCCTGAAACGCTGGAATATCCCTTTTGACCAGGAAGATCTCTTCAATAAGCAAGTCCTGTTTGTTGTTGAGTGATGTGCGACGTTAAGGGCAGGTAACCCCGCCCCTATTGTCACAATACGCCTTGTTTAGCGGCGCAGACCCAAACACCCGATCAGCGTCTGATAACGTGCAGTGCTTTTCCGCTTGAGATAGTCAAGAAGTCCACGACGCTGCCCAACGAGCATAAGCAGCCCGCGGCGCGAATGAAAATCTTTTTTATGCGTTTGCAGATGTTCCGTCAGATTGCTGATGCGCTCACTGAGCAGCGCCACCTGCACTTCGGGTGACCCGGTATCGTTCGAGGCGATTTTATATTCATCAATCAGCGCCGTGCGGCGCTCAGCTGTAATCGACATCGTCAACTCCATTGTTTGTCAGGTCAAAAATCCTCACCGGCCTGAGGCGCCCTTCCGAGACGCGACAAAGACCAATGACGTCACCCTGGAATTCCGCACGGAGGAGATCCGCCTCGGTTTCTGCGTTTATATACAGAGCCGGAAGCGTCTGACCCCATCTGAGTGCCTGGGCCTCTCCTTCTGTCACGGCCAGAGCCGGGATGTCGTCCAGCGCGGTCGCTAACGGAAGGAGAAATCCATCCAGAGTTGAAGCTTTCTCGCTATTTTGCAACAGTTTGTCCAGTGTTATCGCGTTTGAAACATCAAACGGGCCACATTTTTCTCGCCTGAGTGACGCAATATGCCCGACTGTCCCGCAGGCACGGGCAATATCCCGTGCCAAAGCCCGCATATAGACGCCTTTACCTGACTGGACGTTAAAAACAGCGTGATCAGCATCCAACCTTTCCGTCAGAGTGACGCTATCAATCCGGGCCGGGCGCGGCTGCAACTCAGGCACTTCCCCCTTACGGGCCAGCTCATAGGCACGGGCACCCCCAAGCTTGAGGGCCGAGTAAATGGGCGGGATCTGCATGACCTCGCCGATAAAACGTGGGAGAACCGCGCGAATTGCCGCGTCATCGGGCCGGTGGTCGGAAGTCTCCAGAACCTCCCCCTCCTTGTCATCCGTCGTGCGGGACGCGCCAAATTCCAGCGTGAACTGATAGCGTTTCGTCGCTTCCATAATATACGGAATAGTGCGGGTGGCCTGGCCGAAAGCGATGGGCAGAATGCCGGAAGCGAGCGGATCAAGCGTACCGGCATGGCCCGCTTTGCGCGCGTTGAAAAGACGGCGCATCTTATTGACGACATCGGTGGAGCCAACATGTAGCGGCTTGTCGATAATAAGCCAGCCATTGATCGGCCACCCCTTTTTACGGCCCATAACAGTACCGGCCCAGCTCAGTCTTTACCCAGATCACGCCGAACCTCAGGGGAGTTGAAGATGGCTTCAACATCCATGGCCCGTTCAAAAGCCGTATCTGCCTGAAAATGAATTTCCGGCACAATCCGCGTGCGCATGGCCCGGGATAAGGCCGTGCGAAAATGCGGTGCGACTTTCTGCAGGGCAGGTAGAATCTCTTCAACGTCCTGACGTCCCAGGCGGCAGACAAACGCGGTAGCATGGCGCAGATCGGGAGAGACACGCACCTCAGTGACCGTCACCTGCACGCCCACAAGTTCAGGATTCCGGAACCCCGTGCGTGTCAGCTGGTCAGCGAGGAGGCGTCGGATTTCCTCACCCACGCGCAATTGGCGCTGGGTCGGCCCCTGCGGGTGGGACGGCCCAAGGCCAGGCCCGGCGGCCCGGCGACGTCCTTCACTCATACAGGGACGACTTCCATCTCATAGCACTCAACAACATCGCCTTCACGCAGGTCATTGAAACCGGCGAAGGAGAGACCGCATTCATAATTGCGCGCCACTTCCTTGACGTCATCCTTGAAGCGCTTCAGCTGGCTGAGGTCACCCTCATGGATGACGATATTGTCGCGCAGCAGGCGGACGCCACAGCCACGTTTGACAACACCTTCCGTGACGTAACAACCCGCCACCTTACCAACACGCGTGATGTTGAACACCTGACGGATTTCCGCATATCCGAGGAATTTCTCGCGATGTTTCGGCGCCAGCTGGCCTTTGATGAGCTGCTCAACATCATCCGTCACCTGATAGATGATCGAATAATACCGGACATCCACACCTTCCCGGTGAGCCAGATCACGCGCCTGCGCCGTCGCACGCACGTTAAAGGCGATGACAACCGCCTGTGAGACTTTGGCCAGCTGGATATCGCTCTCCGTGATCTGCCCGACAGCCGCATTCAGAACGCGGACGCCGACTTCCTCCTGAGAAAGCTTCTGCACGGAGGCTTGAAGCGCCTCGGCGGAACCCTGAACATCCGCTTTGATGACCAATGCGACTTCTTTCTGCTTGCCTGCCTGAATACGGGCCAGCATCTGGTCAAGCGTTCCACGCGCTGCGGCACGACCGGCCGCCACTTTATCCTGCAACTGGCGCTGGCGGAAAGCGCAGATTTCCCGCGCCCTGTTCTCGTTTTCAACCACGAAGAACGGCTCGCCCGCACCCGGCACGCCTGTGATACCCAGTAATTCCACCAGCATGGAGGGTCCGGCTTCCTTCAGAGGGCGACCGCACTCATCGAGCATGGCGCGCACACGCCCCCACTCAGCACCGGCGACAACGATATCACTGCGTTTGAGCGTGCCCTTCTGGATGAGAAGGGTCGCCACAGGGCCACGTCCCCGATCGAGGCGGCTTTCCACCACGGAGCCTTCCGCAAGGCGATCAGGATTTGCTTTAAGCTCCAGCAACTCGGCCTGGAGGAGAATAGCCTCCTGAAGCCGGTCCAGCCCCTGACGCTGCTTAGCCGAAACTTCGACATCCTGGACATCGCCACCCATGGATTCCACGACGATTTCATGGCTGAGCAGTTCCTGTCGCACGCGGTCAGGATTGGCACCCGGCTTGTCGATCTTATTGATCGCGACAATGATCGGCGCATCCGCCGCCTTGGCGTGTTTAATCGCCTCAATCGTCTGGGGCATGACGCCATCATCCGCCGCGACGACAAGGATAACGACATCCGTGACCGAAGCGCCGCGTGCCCGCATGGAGGTGAAGGCTTCATGGCCCGGCGTGTCGATGAAGGTGATTTTCTGCCCGGAAGCAAGGGCGATCTGATAAGCGCCAATATGCTGGGTAATTCCCCCGGCTTCGCCCGAGGCTACATCTGTCGTGCGCAGCGCATCCAGAAGTGACGTCTTACCGTGATCAATATGTCCCATAACGGTCACGACAGAGGCGCGCGGCTTCAGATCCTCATCGCGATCCTCAACGCCTTCAATGCCAAGCTCAACGTCGCTATCCGCCACGCGCCGGACGCGGTGACCAAATTCGCCAATGACCAATTCAGCCGTATCTGCATCGATAAGCTGAGTCGCTGTCGCCATGACACCCATTTTCATGAGGGCTTTGACAACTTCCGCCTGGCGCGCGGCCATACGGTTGGCAAGCTCGGCCACCGTGATCGATTCCGGCAGGGTGACGTCGCGGACAACGCGCACCTGGTCTGACCGGAGGCGCTCCAACTCTGCCTGACGCCGCTCACGGTCACGCTGGCGACGCACCGATGCGAGGGAACGCATCTTATCGTCATCCCCCTCAATGGCCGCACGGACATCAATCCGCCCGGAGCGACGCGAATCCGCGCCTTTTTTCGGTGCGGGGGTGGCGGCACGCCGCGCGGCCATACCGGCTTTGCGCCCGCCGCCACGGCGATCATCATCAGAGACATTGCGCTTGAGGTGTAATGTCTCATGCCGCGCCGGCGCGGCCTCACCAGGTACGGTCGGCGCACCATCAGGTTTGCGCGCAACCATCGGGCGGGCTGCCATGACAGCGCGTTCCGCCAGGGGCCGCAGACGCTTGATCGGCGGTGCCAGTTCAACGCCGCCCGTCCCACGCCTTGATGAGGGGTCAAGAGGCGCTTTACGGCGGGATTCCTCTTCTGCACGACGGGCTTCACGCGCTTGGCGTGCTGCCTCATCCTGCGCGTCTTTTTCAGCCTGCTTGGCCTGCTGAAGCTCTTCCTCCACGCGGGCTTCCGCCTCAGCGGAGGCCTCGGCCTTGCGACGCGCTTCCTCAGCTGCGGAAAGAACGCGGATTTTCTCTTCTTCCTGACGAGTTGCCTCAAGGCGCTGCTCTTCCAGCACGCGTTGGCGCGTGGCAAGCTCGGAGGCTGTCAAGGCGCGGCCACCTGCGCCAACGCCGCGGCCACTCCGCGCAGCGCCCCCACCGGCACGCCCTTCCGACGCACTTGTGCGCTTTTTGCGCACTTCCACCTGCACAACTTTCGAGCGCCCGCGGCTGAAGCTCTGACGGATGGAACCGGCATCGACCGTACGTCCAAGCTCCATGCGCCCAGAGGGGCGAAGTGACAGCCGTCCCTTTGCAGTCTCGTTTTGAGCCTGAGCGCCTTGCTCCGGGGCTGCGCTGCTTTCTTCCGGCGCGCCCTTTGCCTGTTTGCCCTGCTTCCGATCGTTGGTTTCGCTCATCTACCCGCCTGTCCCCGTCCGAACCGCCACTTTACGGCTCTCACTCCGGCTTACCTGCCAGTCCTGTCAATCTCTCATGCGCGTCGGCCAGTTTCTGCGCCAAAGCGCCTCGACTGACAACGGCATAAACTGCATGTTCCCGTCCGAAGGCCTTTGCAAGCGTTCCAAACGGCAGCTTTACACAAGGGAGCGCTGTGGCCCCCGAGAGTAAACGTCTCAATTCGTCAGGACTTGCATCCTCATTATGGATGACAAGTCCAACATGGCCAGAGCTGATCCACTCGCGGCACTTTACAAACCCGGTTCGCGCCTGGCCCGCCCGCCGCGCGAGGCCAAGCACCTGCACGATCCGCATTTCCAGCCCGAGAACGATTCGCTCATACAAATCGTCAGGAATGGTGACGCTCCGTTGCGCAGCCTTTGAAAAAAGATGCCGCGCTCGGGCGGTTTCTAGCACATCTCGCCGTGCACTCAACCAAATTCCCCGTCCTGGCAGGCGACCTGCCAGATCCGGCGTCACCACGCCAGCATCCGAAACGACGAATCTCAACATTTTCTCCCGTTTTTGGGAGTGACGCGTGACGATACAGCGTCGGAGGTGCTTATCCTCCGGCCCGGAAGCGTCCGTCGCGTCCTGTTTCGACTCGTGCGTCACGTATCAGGCATCATCCCCGGCTTTGTCGGAAGGTGCGGCTTCCGTGCCGTCCTCAAACCAATGGGCGCGTGCTGACATAATAATCGCATTCGCGTCTTCGAGGCTGAAGGAGTCGGCGCCGAGAATTTCGATAAGCTCATCACCGGCGAGATCCGCCAGGTCATCAAGGGTTTTGACGCCCTTCTCACCCAGCGTGATCAGCATCGGGTTGGTGAAGACATCCAGCTCCACAATCGCATCCTCAACACCGAGGGCGCGGCGTTGCTCTTCCAGTGCCTGCTCACGTTGTGAAAGATACTCTTCCGCGCGGCGCATCAGCTCCTCAGCGACGCTCTCATCAAAGCCCTCAATATTATTGAATTCCTCAGGGTCCGTATAGGCTAGTTCCTCAATTGAGTGATAGCCCTCGGTGACAAGCAGCCCTGCAATTACGTCATCCACATCAAGCGCATCCACGAAAAGCTGCGTGCGTTTGCGGAATTCTTCCTGACGCCGCTCGGATTCTTCCGCCTCGGTGAGAATATCGATATCCCAGCGCGTCAATTGGCTCGCCAGGCGCACATTCTGCCCGCGGCGGCCAATCGCGAGGGAAAGCTGCTCATCCGGCACGACAACTTCGACACGCCCGGCTTCCTCGTCAATCACGACTTTAGAGACTTCCGCCGGAGCCAGCGCATTGACGACGAATGTCGCAGCCTGGGGGCTCCAGGGGATGATGTCGATTTTCTCACCCTGTAATTCAGCGACAACCGCCTGAACACGGGACCCCCGCATACCGACACAGGCCCCGACCGGATCAATGGAGGCATCTTTGGAAATGACAGCCATTTTCGCACGAGACCCAGGGTCACGCGCAACGGCTTTGATCTCAATAATGCCATCATAGATTTCAGGCACTTCCTGCGCGAAAAGCTTTGCCAGAAAGGCCGGGTGTGTCCGGCTGAGGAAGATCTGCGGCCCGCGTGGCTCATCACGTACATCGTAAATATAGGCACGCACCCGGTCGGAATTGCGGAAAGCCTCACGCGCGATCAATTCATCGCGGCGCAACAGGGCTTCCGCATGACCGATCTCGACCATGAGATTGCCATATTCCGTCCGCTTGACGGTGCCATTGACGATTTCACCCACGCGGTCTTTGAACTCATCATATTGGCGTTTGCGCTCATATTCACGCACACGTTGTACGATGACCTGCTTGGCCGTCTGCGCGGCAATACGTCCGAAATCAATCGGGGGGAGCGGGTTCACAATATGCTCACCCAATTTGATTTCGGGACGGAATTTCACGGCGATATGAAGCGCGATCTGCGTGTCTTCATTTTCAACCGTCTCAACAACTTCGGTCCAGCGGGACAGGCGCACCTCACCGGTTTTACGGTCGATTGTCGCGCGGATGTCCTTCTCATGGCCATATTTAGCGCGACCGGCCTTTTGGATGGCCTGTTCCATCGCTTCGAGGACTTCTTCTCGGTCGATGTTCTTTTCGCGCGATACGGCATCCGCGACTAAAAGCAGCTCAGGGCGTAAGACGGAAGTGTCCATCAAAGCTGATCCTCAAACAGGGCGCTGCTGCGCCGGTGAAAAACACATAGGCGTGAGGGTTATTGCACCTTACGACCTGTCTTGGAACCTTTACCCGGTTTGACCGGATTTAGTTTTGGAACACGTCGCGGGGCGGTTGCCTCATCCCCTTCACCTTCCGGCGCGGCTGTCGCCTCAATCAGCGCATCGGTCAGGACGAGACGCGCCTTGCGGACCTCCGTCAACGGCAAAACCGCATCTTGGTCACCTTCCAGCCGGATGATAGCCGTATCATCCTTAACGCCGATAATCACACCGGCAAAGCGTTTCCGCCCGTCAATGGGCGTATCCAGCTCAGCGCGCACCATATGGCCTGCGAAACGCGCCCAGTCTTCCGCCCGCGTCAGGGGGCGGTCGATCCCCGCTGAGGAGACTTCAAGCGTCCAGGCGCCAGGGATGGGGTCATCCACATCCAGAATGACACCGACAACATGACTGATCTGCTTACAATCATCGACGGCAATCAAAGCGCCATCATGACGATCTGCCATGATCTGGATCGTCGGCGTCTCACGCCCGAGAACCGCGACACGCACAAGGTCAAAACCCAGTTCCTCAAGCGCCGGCGTGATTTGCGCGGCGATGCGGCTTTCAAGGGCGTTATGCATATAAATGTTATTTGCCAAAACAAAAAAAGCGGCCCGCGAAGGCCACCCCCCGAGACGTTGAGCGGAAGATAATAGTGTGAATAAGCGCTTACTTATGTCATGAATGCAAGCCGAATAAATAGGGGCCCGACTTGATCAATCCCTGATAAATGCGTCACATGATGCGCCACAGGCTGACGCCTCCGGAACCCGCACCGGTTAAAAGATTTTACAGGGAAATAACATAGTGGAAAGTGATCCACACCATTGGCGCGATGATGCGGCACCATGCGATCCAAAGCCGCAGCCGCAGGAAGTTCGGCAAAGGCGCGACAATCCGGCGCCCGAAAGGCACTTTAATTTCCGGAGGTGGGTCCCTTTCAGCCTGATCGGGGCCCTTGTCATGATCGGGTTTGGCGCGCATCACTTTCGCGACAATGGACAAAGCCCTGTCCCGTCTCAAAACCTCCTCCCGGACACCCGGGAGAACGCAGCGCAGTCCGACCCATCCATCCCGACCCTTCCCCTCAGCGCGATCGCGGAACGGGATGCGCCCGCCGCGCTCAAGCAAATTTCCCTGTCCCTCTCTGAAAAAGACAGGCTGCGTGTCGCGCTCAAGCGAGATGATAAGCGCCTCGTCATCATGCCTCTGGGCATATTGACCGGCCAACCTGGCGCATTCCTCACGATTTCGAGCGCTGGATTTACCCAGAATATTTTGCTCGGCACAGAGGCGCAGCAGATCATTTTGCCAATTGATCGATATGGAGAGATCAAAATCAGCATTTTGCAGGATGAGGGCCCGACGGGGCTGACGCTGGGTGTCGGCACGATTTACGACGTCTCACCCATCGCGCCACTTTCTACGCGTGGCGACACGGCGCTGCTACATGTGATCGTGCAATGAAAAGCGGTGGCGCAATGGAAAAAATCCAACCGCGCGGAAAGAAGCGCAGAATGTGAATCGCAAGCCATCGCCCCTTGCATCATGGTAAAAAAGATTAATACTTGCAACTGGTGGCTTTTCGGTTGAAATTGGCGATGTCCGAAACGTCACTCAAAAGTGACAGAGGGTCAAAATACCTCATGTTGCCACGCCCGCAAAGATGAAAAATCTTCTACCTCTCCTCAACCGGCTGATGCCGGTGATGATGCCGATCCTGATCATCCTTCTGACGCTTCAGGCGTTGATGTCATTGCACATCTCGCTGGACGGCATCTTCAGACACTAGGACGTGCACGGGCATTTTACGACCCGGTCGCGCTGCTTTTTGGCGTCATGACTCTTGAGTGGCTTTTTTTCGACCGTCACGCCACGAAGCGTGCCAGGAAGGGGCTGCGACGGAAGAGGGGATTTTTCATAGATGTTCTCGCCCGCCTCACCAATCGCAAAGCGCTTGAGGAAATGCTCGCGCAGGAGCAGAAAGAGGCGCTGATCGATGCAGATGAACTCGCCGCCGGCCTCCGTGCCCGCGTCATTGGCCAGGATGCTGTCTGCGAAGATATCGCGCAGCAATTGCGTCGCCGCCTTGCCCTGCATATTCGCGGCAAACCGGTCGGAATTTTTCTGCTGGCCGGGCCACCAGGGACGGGCAAAACCTATCTCGCCAAACAGGTGGCACGTCAATTAGGGCGTAAATTGCTGCATTTCGATATGACGCAAATGTCCAACGCCTTTGCCGCGACACAACTTTTCGGGTCGCCCAAAGGATATGTCGGCTCCGACTCCTTCGGTAATTTGACGGGCGGGTTGAAGGAATTTCCCGACAGCATCGTTTTGCTGGATGAAATCGAGAAGGCGCACCCGGATGTCTTCAAAAAATTCCTCACGGCCTGGAATGATGGCCATATGACGGAAGCTTCCACTGGTGAGCAAGTCTCCACAACACGCGCCATTTTTATTTTGACGTCGAATATCGCGACGGAGGAACTGACCGAGATCGCCCAGAATTTCGAAGGCGACCCCGACCGGATGCGCGCCGAATCGACCGAGACGCTGCGTAAGGCGGGTTTCGCGCCGGAGATCCTCAATCGACTTGATCGGATTTTCGTCTTCCGGCGGCTTGAAGGGCTCGACCTTGTCCGGGTCGCAGCACTGGAAATCGAAATTATGATTGATGGTTACGGCTTGCGCGTCGAGCCCGGCGGGATTGATCCCGCTTTGTTGTTTCAGATCATGCAGCGGCAACATAAAATCGGCTCCGGCGCGTCAGCGCGTGACCTTGTGCGTTCCATTGAAGACATGATCAGTGAAACGCTGATTGTTGCCCGCCAGGGAGGTGCCACATTTGTCCGCCTCGTCTCCTCCCAGGATGGCGTCAAAGCTGAAGTGACGGCGGAGTCCGGGAGTACGCGCAGCCGCCTCTCGAACTGAAGATTTTGCCCCCACGGAGGTTGACGTCGTGAAACAACTGAAAGACCTCTGGCGCCGCGCATTTTTATGGCGCCTGACGATTTACGCTTTCGTCTTCTGCCTCGCCCTCGCGATCATCTTCCTGGCTTCATGGCTGCACCGTGATTTCCCCTGGGGGTCTGTCACCGACAAATCGGGACATCAGGATCGCCCCACGGCACAGCCAGGGTCAGCACCGGCTTCACCGGATGAACTTGCCAGTATCTCGGGCAGTATCCCTCTTGCCGGGCACCGCATTCCCCTTCCCGCCGGAACATGGCGCCCACTTGTTGCGGCGGGAAGGGGGACTTCAGGGCTCTCAGGAAGTTCTCTCCCTCGTGCGGATTGATCAGAATATCGTGACGGGCGTCATCATGCTGGGTGCAGACACGCATCCCCTCACCCGTATGGCGCTTGAGAGTGAGTTTAATTTATGCGACGGGACCGGCAATTACGTTTCACAATCGTCAAAAATAACGTCACCTGACGGCACGAAGGAATGTTGGTATCTCGCGCCGTCCAAAATATCTCATCGCTCAGGACCACAGGACTTCCCCGCCATTATTGGTGATGAGCTGGACCGCCCCGGCATACCCTACCCGGCATTGTTTGTACAGGCCCGATGGGTTTACGCGGCGCCCGGCACAACGGGAACGTGGTACCCCACCGTGATGTCGTCTTCCTCGCGCCGAATGAGTCTGGTTCCCTCCGCCTTATCGCGCCACTCTCTTCCTGGAATGTGCGGGATTTTGCAGCTGACCGCACGGTACGAAGCTTCATCGGGCGGACGCAGTCCTGGTTTGATAACTGGGTCACCATTTTACGCAACGCCATGGAAAACGGTATGGCGGGCCCGAACCTGCCCATGCGTAGAGAGAACAGGGACCCAGCCTACCCGGCCTGAAAAACGGCCCTTGCAACTGATTACATTGATGGGGGCCGTCTTTTCAGTGGTGATGGCTGTGATTGGCTAGTATGAAACGACCGAGGCGCTTCTCCGCATAACGGGCCAATCTCACAAAAGGAAGTCCCAGCAGAAGATAGGACCCGCCGATCAGCAGACCGATCCCGAAATAATCATAATAGGTGGATGAGAGTCGGATGTAAGTCTGGCTCAATTCCGTCAAGGTGATCACGCTGACAAGCGATGAGTCCTTAAGCAGCGAGATGAAATCATTGGTCATGACAGGCACAACCGTACGGAAAGCCTGAGGCACGATGACGAAGCGCACAGCGTCGAGCCGCGTCATATTCAGCGCGATCGCCGCCTCCATCTGGCCCTGGGATACAGACATCAGCCCTGCTCGGTAATTTTCCGCCTCATAGGCCGCATAATTGAGCCCCAAAGCCACGACACCCGCCAGGAAGGGTGAAAGATTAACGCCAAATCGCGGCAGGCCATAAAAAATAAGGAGGATCTGAATCAATAAGGGTGTGCCCCGCACGACTTCAATATAAACACCCGCGCATAATTTAAGGGGGCTGCTCCCATAATGACGCATCAGCGCCAGAAAAACGCCCAAAGACACCGCGATCAGCATCGCCGCGGCTGAAACCGCCAGTGTCAGCCACGCCCCATGCAGAATAAGGGGAAGAAACCCGGCATAAAGTTCAAGTCGGTCAATCCATCCCCCACGATCCGCCATCGCCAGGCGATATCGATCCCACTCGACAGGGGCGATATTCTGCTCCGTCTCATCACCGGTAAAAGCCGCCATTTGCGGCGTCCACAGATTCCAGCGGCTGAGGATACGTTGCAATGTGCCGTCTGCCATCATATCGGAGAGGGCGCGATCCACCCGGTCGCGCATTGCGTAATCGCCTTTCCGCATGGCGATGCCGTAATGGACGGTGCCGACCTGCTTGCCGACGAGCTTCAGATCATCAGATAGCGCGCCATAATAGACGGCGATCGGCGCATCCACGAGCAATGCATCAAGCCTCTTATTCCGCAGATCGGAGACCGCATTTGTCTCTTCCATATAAGTGCGGATGGCGATATCGCTGGAATCACGCAAAAGGCGTTCAGCATATGTGCCACGGATCGTGCCCACTACATGACCGCGCAAGGCTTCCAAACTGTCGAGCCCCGACTGCCCCTTGCGCACCACAATGCGCTCTCCCGTCTGGTAATAAGGGCGGGAAAACAGGACGGCGTCTTCATGCTCCGGCGTGATCTCAATCCCGTCGACGACGAGGCGATACAGGCCGCGCCGCAAACCAGGGATCAGCCCATCCCAGTCATTCTGCACAAATTTGGGCGTGACATTCAGCCGATGCCCGACCTCGCGCATAATGTCGAATTCAAAACCCTGCATCCTGGATTGGGAAGCTGGGTCATGAAACACATAGGGGACATTCGCCTCCCCATCCGAAGCCCATAATAAAGTGCCCCCCGCCGCGGCGGGGGTGATCATCATGATAAAAGTCAGGAGGGAAATCAGCCAGCGCATCACAGAAATGTCCGCAGAAACCGCCTGGTGCGGGCATCTTCCGGCCGGGCGAACATAATGTCCGGATCACCGGCCTCGATGATATGTCCCGCATCCATGAACAGGACGCGATCTGACGCTGCGCGTGCGAAACGCATATCATGCGTGACCACAATCTGGGTCATCCCCTCATCATCAAGCGCGCGCATGACTTGCAGCACCTCCTCTGCAAGTTCCGGGTCGAGCGCGGATGTCGGCTCATCATAAAGGATCACATCGGGTTTCATGGCCATGGCGCGGGCAATCGCCGCGCGCTGCTGCTGGCCACCTGATAAAGTGGAGGAATAGCGCGACATGACATGGCCAAGCCCGACTTTAATGAGCAATTCCTCTGCTACGGATTTGGCATCCTGAAACGACATTTTCTTGACGACACGGGGGGCGAGCATGACGTTATCCAGCACCGTGCGATGCAGAAATAAATTGAATGATTGAAAGACCATCCCGACATGCGCCCGCAAAGCATGAGCCTGGCGCTCATCCTCACGCGTCCATCGGGATGCGGCGTTGCGATCAACCGCAACGCCATGTACGCGGATCCTGCCACGATCCGGCACTTCCAGAAGGTTAAGGCAACGTAAAAAAGTGGATTTACCGCACCCGGACGGACCAATAATGCTGACGAGCTCCCCCTTCGTAACGGAGAGGGAAACGTCATGCAATACAGCCTGCCCGCCATAGGTTTTTGCAACCCCGCCTGCATCGAGTATGATCTCTGCCGTGTCAGTCAGTTTTGGTCATCCCCCGCAGAACATAGGGCAGGATGCCCCCATGACGGTAATATTCCACTTCATCTTCCGTATCGATGCGGCAGATCAGATCAACCCGCAAGCCGCGACCGTCGCGCCGCACAATATCCGCCCGGACCGTTATGCGCGGTTTAATATCCGTCAGGTCAGAAAGCGTGATCGTTTCCGAACCGTCAAGCTGCAACGTCTGGGCGTTGACATTGTTTGGAAAAACGAGCGGCAGCACCCCCATCCCGACAAGGTTTGAACGGTGGATACGCTCGAAACTCTCCGCAATAACCGCTTTAACCCCGAGAAGCAACGTGCCTTTCGCCGCCCAGTCCCGGGATGAGCCCATACCATATTCCTTACCGCCAATCACGATCAAAGGAATGTTCCGGGCGCGATATTGCTGTGCAACGTCGTAAATTGACGCGATATCACCATCCGGCAAGATACGGGTCATTCCCCCTTCAACCCCCGGAATCATGCTGTTTCGGATACGCGTATTCGCAAACGCGCCCCGCACCATCACCAGATCATTGCCACGTCGGGACCCGTAGGAATTGAAATCCGCCTCGGCAACGCCCCGTTCCATCAGGAAGCGCCCTGCGGGTGACGACGCCTTGATGGCCCCCGCGGGTGAGATATGGTCCGTCGTGATGTTATCCCCCAAAATGGCGAGGATACGAGCATTTTTAATATCGCTTGTGACGCCGGGACTGGGTTTCAGCTTTTCAAAATAGGGTGGCTGATGGATATAAGTTGATGAATCATCCCAGGCGGAACGTTGCCCGCTTGCCGCGACGGCAAGATTCTTCCAATGCGAGCTGCCTTCGAAGATATTTTTGTAACTGGAGGCATAACCATCGCGCGAAATCGCCTTGCCGAGCACGGTCTCGATTTCCTCTCGGCTTGGCCAGAGGTCATGCAAGAACACATCGCGCCCATCCTGTGCCTTCCCGAGCGCGACTTGGGTGATGTCCTGACACATACTGCCAAGGAGGGCGTACGCAACGACAAGCGGCGGGCTGGCGAGGTAATTCGCCTTGACGCTGAGTGAAATCCGGCCCTCAAAATTGCGATTGCCAGATAGGACGGAAGCCACGACCAAACCGTTCGCCTCAATCGCCGCGGTGATTTCCGGCGCTAACGGGCCGGAATTGCCGATACATGTCGTGCAGCCATAGCCCACTGTCTCAAAGCCAAGCGCATCGAGATGCGGCGTCAAGCCTGCCCTGTTGAGATAATCCGTCACAACCTGGGAGCCAGGCGCGAGCGAGGTCTTGACCCATGGCTTGGGACGCAAACTGAGTTCATGCGCTTTGCGCGCCAGAAGGCCGGCGGCGATCATGACCTCCGGGTTTGACGTATTGGTGCAGGAGGTGATGGCGGCAATGACGATATCGCCATTTCCGAGATCATATTCCTGCCCCGCAAGCTTGACGCGCGCAGTTGATACAACCCCGAAATCTTTTTGCAGGACCGCATTGAAATTTGCACTGGCTTCGGAGAGCAGAACGAGATCCTGCGGCCGTTTCGGCCCGGAAATTGCAGGCTGCACATTCGCCAGATCGAGCGTCAGCGACTTTGTGAAAATCGGCTCCGGCGCATTTGTATCGCGGCACATGCCCTGCGCTTTGAGATACGCGCGTGTCAGTGCAATGCGATGTGGGTCACGACCTGTCTGCTCCAGATAGGCCAGCGCGATGTCATCAACGGGGAAGAACCCGCACGTCGCGCCATATTCCGGCGCCATATTTGCAATTGTCGCCCGGTCCGCCAAGGGCAGCGTATCCAGAGCTGGCCCGTAAAACTCGACAAATTTGCCGACGACATTTTCCTGACGCAGCATCTGGGTGATTTTCAGCACAAGATCGGTCGCGGTCGCAAGCGGGGATAACTGGCCTTCCAGCCGCACACCGATCACATCGGGCAGCACCATCGAGATCGGCTGCCCCAGCATGGCGGCTTCCGCCTCAATCCCGCCAACGCCCCACCCGAGAACACCGACCCCATTGACCATCGTCGTATGCGAGTCCGTGCCATAAACTGTGTCGGGGAAAGCGTAAGTCCCATCGTCTTCATCACGCGTCCAGACGACCTGGGAGAGATATTCAAGATTGACCTGGTGGCAGATACCCTGGCCGGGCGGCACGACGCGGAAATTCTCAAAGGCGTTCTGCCCCCAACGCAGAAAGGCATAGCGCTCCGCATTGCGTTTGAACTCCAGCGCCATGTTCTTTTCAAGCGCGTCCTTGTCACCCGCCACATCGACAATCACGGAATGATCAATCACCAGATCAACCGGGACAAGCGGATTGACCTTGGTCGGGTCGCCGCCCAGCGCCACGATACCATCCCGCATGGAAGCGAGGTCCACAATTGCCGGGACGCCGGTGAAGTCCTGCATCAAAATCCGCGCCGGCCGAAACGGAATTTCATGCGTGTCATGTCCAAACGCCACCCAGCTTTTGAAGGCCTCGGCGTCTCTGACCTGACAACTCCCGCCATTTTCAAAACGTAAAACGTTTTCGAGTAAGATTTTCATTGAGACGGGGAGGCGTGAAATATCCCCGATTTTTTCCCCCGCGGCGGGGAGAGAGAAATAGCGGTAGGTTTTGCCGTCAACGACCAGTTCGCTTGTAACTTCGAGTGTATCAATCCCTGTCATGCGCATACTGTCCTCCCGAAAGAACGTGAGTCAGTGCTCACCTCCAGGTCGCACGGACTCGATTCCGGGTTTCTATACAAGGTGGGGACGCGCTTAAACAGGGGCAGCGACGGTCCAATTAACATCCTCTATTTGGTCCCCGCCGCCTTGATAAGATGGCAATGTAAAAGTTTTAGGGTATTGCGCAGGATTTGGGTTATCTATGGCACATGTTATGTGCCGAACAAATAACCGTTACACGGGACGGGCTACCGGTGCTTCTCCGTGTCGGTTTTTCTGCCGGGCCCGCCCACGCGCTGCGCGTCTCCGGCCCTAACGGCGCCGGTAAATCGACCCTGCTTCGCGTCGTCAGCGGTCTCAGGCGACCGGATGGGGGGCGGGTGACGTGGCAAAGCGAGGATATCACCCATGATTTCCATGCGCATGCCCTTCGGGTCGCTTATCTCGGCCACCGTGACGGGCTGAAGCTTGATCTCTCACCGCGGGAAAATCTCGCCATCCACCGCCATCATGCGCGCTTCGATGTGACGGAGGCCCTGACGCGCCTTAACCTTCCGCAATGTGCGGATGTACCGGTGCGGCAATTATCCGCTGGCCAGAGGAGACGCGTCGCCCTCGCGGCCCTGGTGATGAAACATGCGCCGATCTGGTTATTGGACGAACCTCATCTCGGGCTGGACGCGACGGCTCTGCTGCGCCTGGGGGAAATCACGCGGGACCATCTCCGGGAAGGGGGGATTGCCATTATCACCACCCATGCGGAATTGCCCACCCCCTTCACCCATATCCTCACTTTGCCGGAAAGGCCCGCTTCCTGGGTGACGGATTAAAATCGTGACGAAAACCTTCATCGCCATCCTCAGCCGCGATGTCCGCCTGGCCTGGCGCCACGGCACGGACTCATTTGCGGCGCTCCTGTTTTTTATCCTGTGCAGCAGTCTTTTCCCGCTTGCGCTGAGGCCATCGCCCGATTTGCTGCGGCGCGTCGCCCCCGGCATCATCTGGGTCTGCGCCCTTCTCGCCGCCATGTTGCCGCTTGAGCGCCTCTTCAGTGCTGATCTTGAGGATGGATCCCTCGACTCATTGATCCTGACCGGGCTCCCCGCCCCCTATATCGGGCTTGGGAAAATCTTCTCCCATTGGCTGACAACCGGCCTGCCGCCGCTGCTTGCTTCAGGGCCGATGGGGTTGATGCTGGGCATGTCCCCGGCAGACCTGCCCGCCCTGCTGGTGGGCCTTGCCATCGGCACGCCCCTCTTATCGCTCATAGGCGGGATGGCCGCCGCGATTGCGCTGGGTGCAAGGCGGGGCGGGGTCTTATTGCCGCTGATTATTCTGCCGCTGGCCTCACCCGTTCTGATTTTTGGTGCAAGCGCCGTTTACCGGGCGCAATATCACCTTCCATCCGGGCCGGAACTTGATGTGCTTGGCGCTTTTCTGCTGGTGGCGCTCCCGGCCTGCGCTTTCGCCACCGGCGCGGCTTTGCGCGCCGCTTCACAGGATTAAGTCACGGTGTAAAGCCCCGCTTTACCGTGTCCCTGCCAGCAGGTCCGTCAAACGGAACCTAGCCCTCCCGATGGGCAACGAAATTTTCAAGCCAGTGGATCGTGTAATCGCCTTTGCGGAATTCCGGGTCCGCCAGAATTTTACGATGCAGGGGGATGACGGTTTTGACGCCTTCCACGACGCATTCATCCAGAGCACGCTGCATACGTGCAATGGCGGCATCCCGATCTGGCGCATGGACGATCAGTTTCGCGATCATACTGTCATAATAAGGCGGCACGCGGTAACCGGAATAAAGGGCGCTGTCGGTCCTGACACCCAGCCCTCCCGGCGGGTGAAACACTTTGATAAGACCGGGATCCGGCGTGAAAGTCTCCGGGTCTTCCGCATTGATGCGGCACTCGATCGCATGACCCCGGAATGTGATGTCAGATTGTTTATAACCCAGCTTTTCCCCCGCCGCGATGCGGATCTGCTCGCGCACGAGATCCACATCACAGACCAGTTCCGTCACTGGATGCTCAACCTGGAGGCGAGTATTCATCTCGATGAAATAGAATTGCCTGTCCTGATAGAGGAATTCGAGGGTGCCGACGCCACGATAGCCCATTTTCTTGAGGGCGTCCGTCACCGTCCGGCCGATCGTGTCGCGTTCCGCAGCTGTCAGGGCCGGAGAACCGGCCTCCTCCAAAAGTTTCTGATGGTGACGCTGGAGGGAACAATCCCGCTCCCCGAAATGCACAACGTGGCCATGCGTGTCCGCGTGGATCTGCAACTCAATATGGCGCGGCTTATCGAGATATTTCTCAAGATAAACCTCATCATTGCCGAAAGTCGCCCGTGCCTCGGTCCGGGCAACGTTCCAGGCTTCCTCCAGCGCGTCCTCACTTTCGGCAACTTTCATGCCGCGACCACCGCCACCCGCCGCAGCTTTGATCAGCACCGGGTAGCCAACGCGGGAGGCCACTTCCCGCGCCGTCGCGCTATCCGGCAGACCACCATCCGAGCCAGGCACAAGCGGAACACCGAGCGCGGCCATGGTCGTCTTGGCCGAAATCTTGTCACCCATCGTCCGGATATGCTGCGCTGTCGGGCCGATAAAGGCGATGCCGTGCTCTTCCACCGTCTCGGCAAATTCAGCATTTTCAGACAGGAAGCCATAACCGGGATGGATGGCCTCCGCGCCCGTAATCGTCGCCGCTGAAAGGATCGCGGCAACATTGAGGTAGGAATCCCGCGCGGCTGGGGGACCGATGCAAACAGCCTCGTCCGCAAGGCGCACATGCATGGCATCCGCATCGGCCGTTGAATGAACAGCGACGGTTTTGATTCCTATCTCGCGGCAGGCACGCTGGATGCGAAGGGCAATCTCGCCACGATTAGCGATGAGAATTTTTGAGAACATGAGCGCGGAACGCCTTATTCGATGATGGCCAGAGGTTCACCGAATTCAACGGGGTCACCATTAGAAACCAGGATGCGCGTCACCTTGCCGGCGCGCGGCGCCTTGACCTGATTGAACGTCTTCATCGCTTCGATTAGCAGAATTGTCTGCCCCTCCGTGACGGACTGTCCCACCTGCATATAAGGCGGCGCGGAAGGGTCCGATACCAGATACACAACGCCCACCATCGGGCTCTTCACCGCGCCGGGATGGTCCGCTGTCGCCACAGAGGCGCCGCCACTCACGGCGGCCACTGGCGCTGGCACGGCCTGCGCCAACGCCGCCGCCGCGCGCGCGACACGGATGCGGTGCTCCTTCTCCGCGATTTCAATCTCGCTCAGGCCCGTTTCATCGAGAAGATCGGCCAATGCGCGTATGGCATCTCCGTCCACTTGCATACGGCTCATTATTCGTCCTCATCCTGGAACATATCATATAAAGCGCGGATCGCCATTTGATACCCGCGCACACCAAATCCGCATATGACGCCAATCGCCACCTGTGCGGTGTAGGGTTGATGTCTGAACGCCTCGCGCTGATGGATATTGGAGATGTGCACCTCCACCGTTGGCAGCTCAACCGCCAGCAGCGCATCCAGCAATGCGATTGAGGTGTGCCCATAAGCAGCCGGGTTCAGGATAATGCCGTCCACCCGGCCCCGGCATTCCTGTATCCAGGACATAAGTTCACCCTCAATATTTGTCTGACGGAAGTCAATCTCAACAACGTGGTGCTCTGCACTGAGAACTTCCGCCGTTCTGTGGCAGAGGAGTTCAGCATCGTCCAGCGTCGCACAACCGTAAACTTCCGGTTGCCGAATGCCGAGTAAGTTGAGGTTGGGACCGTTAAAAACGGCAATCTTGAGGCGGGTCATAAAGGCCGCATTTAGCACTTTCCGGCAGTTTGGGAAATATCCCTTTTGACGGTGCTTCCTCTATTTGCCCCATTCCTGCTTTTTTGTGAAACAATTGAGGTTTCGCAACGATATACCGTTAGGCGGAATTACGCGCGCAGATGTCAACCGCCAGGCGGAGGAAGGTCAGCAACATAGCGCGACCAGCGCCCGCATCGATGCGGCACGCAGCGCCAGATCGACCGACAGCGTCGGAGAGGATGAGACATGGAGGGTAAAAATTTTTGCGCCCTAAAACGACACGCGGCAGAAAGGTGAAATCCAGACGGGCCGTCCCGTCATCTCGCCAGAAAGCCGCCGGGCTTTACGTGCTTCTCGGTGCTGTGCTTGGCACATCACCGATGACCGCTGACTCACACACCCAGATGCTGAAGCCAAAACCGACATCGAACCGGAAATCGGTCTCGGCCTCCTCTAAAACAACACGCTTCCCCGTCGGGAGTGTCACAGCCGCCGACCTGAAACGTTACCTCATTAGCCGGTGGGTGCGCGGAGGCGTCGCAAGCTGGTATGGTGAGGCCTTTGCCAAACGCCGCACAAGCAGCGGCACACATTTTAACCCTAAAGCCAGACGGCCGCCCATCATCGCTTGCCTCTAGGGTCTAAGGTTCTGGTCGTGGACACGCAGACCCATCGATCCGTGATTGTGACGATTAATGATCGTGGCCCTTACAGCCATAATCGCGTCATTGACCTGTCACACGGCGCCGCGAATCGCCTGGGCATTGTGCATCGCGGCCTCGCCCATGTGCGCATCGCCCTGCTGACACCGTCAGGGGACCAGGATGACACGCCAATCGAGGTTGCGCAGGCACCTGAGTGATTATGCTCTAACCCGCGGGTCCGCCGCTTTTTAAGCGGGTTTTAATGATACAGTCTCACGCCTTGGCGGCGTTTTTCGCGGTCTGGACCTCATCCTCACGCGGCCCACCGGGGACAGCCGGCTCACACCCTTTATCGCAATCCTGCAACCCGATATTCAGTTGCGCGCCAAAAAGCACGACATAGGTGCTCACGAAGAACCACATCATAACCGCCGCGACCGCGCCGAGTGACCCATATGTCGCCCCGTAACTTGCAAAATGCGCGACATAATAGGAGAAACCAAGTGATGTCAGCACCCAGAGCATCGTGGCCACAAGGGACCCTGGCAGAACCCAACGCCAGTCTGGTGCTTCCCGGCAGGGTGCGTAACGGAACAAAAACGACACAGCGACAAAGATAAATAACAACATTAATGCCGGTGCGCCGAAATGCACGATGTTCTTGATGCCGTAACTCATCAGATAAAGCGCCCAGCCCCGGAGTTTAGGCGTTAAATTCCAGATCCCGAAATGATCGAGAATTTGAGGGAGATAATCGACGAAAGCAGGCAGCGCGACCATCAGGGCCAAAGTCAGCGCCGCGCCGAGCACGGCCAGTAACGTCATGCCGAGCGACACGAACTGATAATGTAGAAAGCCTCGCGTCTCATCTACATTATGGGCGATATTCAACGCGGCGAGCACGGATTTGGTGCTGGAGGACGTTGTCCATAAAGCGAAAGCAAGGGACAGAATCAGCCCGAGGGTCAGCGATACATGGGGGCGGCAGATCAGCAGATGGATCTGGTCGGAAATCAGGTCAAAGGCGGCGGGCGGCAGAAGATTGCGCAGCACCTGAAGTTGCGGCTCAACTGAGTTGATGTCAAAGACAAGACCATAAAGAGAGAGCAGCGTCGTCATGGCCGGGAAGAACGATAAAGTCGCGAAGAACGCACATCCTGAAGCTGAAAGGGATGACTGTGTTGAGATCAAATTGAGAAAAGTTTGTTTCAGGACAAGCAGCCAGCCCTTGAAGGGCATACGCAGCGGACTGCCGACATCCGTCCCCGGCGCGTCCTGCCCGGCATCGACAGGCTTTTTCTTTTTTTTAAGATGATGTCGCTCGGTCACGTTAACGCCTTTAATATCATGTCGGAAAGGTGGTAACTGATGAATTGTCCCGTATAATGATCTGACGGTGTTCAGGACATAACTTCACCTATGAAATGTGACGCTTCCGCCACATAAATGTTCCCCAAATTCATCGTATCAACGTCGTCAGGCCGGTTGGGAAGGGCGTCTTTATAAGCGCCATGCATCACCGTCCGGGAGTGAGTTAAGAGCGGTGATACGAAAAATGTCGTCTTCATCGGCCGTGTTGTTCAGACGGAAACAACCAGAATTTTCTTCCTGCTTTTAACAGACGCTTAGGCAGCTTGACCAGATATCACTACCATCTCACAATGGTATTGCAGCATAAAAGTCACGATAATTGACAGCCGCGAAATTTGCATTTTAACCTTTGCGCCCCCGTCGTCAGTTTTAAGCCCGCTATATCAGCGACCCCTCATTTCATGCGAGGCCCTTTTTGATCAGCCGCCTGACCTGTCGACATGTCTCGAAGCTGTTAAAGTCGCGCCTTGTCACTCATGTGCGCTATATCGGTTTCTCATATCTTTCCGTCTCCTGCGCGATGGGGGCTGTCAGCGATCGTGAAAAACTACCACCCGCGCCTGAGGCCGCCACCCCTTCGGAGAAGACGGCCGAACATCTCACCATCCACGGCCAGAGCGTCACAACGCACGCCGCGCAGAGTGAAGATATCGTCAAGGGAGAGACCCTTACTGCGCGCAATGTGCAGACGATATTCGGGCTGCAATATCTCACCCCCTCTTTGCAGGTGACGCCACAATTCGCCTCCGGGCAGCCTGGTTACACGATACGCGGTCTCGGCTTTAACGATTATGCCTCAAATAATGCCGCCGCCGTCGGCATATCCATCAATGGTGTTGCGCAGACCTTTCCCTTCCTGACCGGGGGCCTGATGGCGGATATCGCGACCGTGACCATCCATCGCGGGCCGCAAGGTTATGAAGGGGGGCGAAGCGTCTCTACCGGTCTGATCGATTATCGCACTTACCGGCCGGAAGCCGTGCTCGCTTACGGCGCGCGCTTTCAGTATGGTCGGTTCGGGTCGATGGTTGTGGATGGACACGCGTCCGGGCAGGTTGCGCCACGCTGGCTGAGCCGCATCAGCTTTGAGTCACGACAGGGCGGCGCATGGCAGATCGGACCATCCGGCGCGGATTTCGGCAATAGCAATCAGTCTGTCGCACGGCTGATCAACCGCATTCAGGTCCATGACGCCTTGACCCTCTCTTTGGATGTTCACGGATTATATGACCGCTCAGATGGGATGGGTCTCCACCGTTTCACGCCGTTGACGACGATGAAAAATAAGAAGCGGGGAGCCTGTCCTCCCGGCTGATCATGATCGTCGGCAGACATGGTGGGGCACATCACCCAGCTTCGCCCGCATGGCAGGTTTGCAGCTGGGCCAGAAACCTTTCCATCACGTCTCATCAGACGGTGGCGTTTTCACATTGGAGGAGAAATTCGCTGGGACGAAACTGGAAGCTGTGACGGGTTTCGATGCGAGAAACCGGCGGGAATATGATAATTTCGGCGCGGCGATTGAACTCGTAGCAAATATCGCCTTCAAGACGCACGCCAACACATTGGTGCAGAGTTTGCGTCTGATCTCCACATCATTATCTCGCTTTCACTGGGAAACAGGGCTCTGGTTCAACCATCAGACGCTCTCCGACCAGTATCTCACCGGATTTGCCGCAAGCTATGGCTTTAACCGATCCGTCACTTATCGTCAGACAGGGATGACCATCGCCGGTTTGGGCAAGTTGCGTTATGACCTGACCCCAACCCTCTCCCTCAATGCGGCGGTGCGCGTCGATCATGAAAACCGTGCCTTGCATGATTACCGTGCCTATACTTATACGCTGGGCGGCGTGATCACCAATCCGAGCAATATGCTTTCATCCCGAAGCCTGACATACACATTGCCAACCGGTGCGATCGGGCTGGATTACCACCCGACATCCCACCTGCAATTCTACACTTCTGCCAGACGCGGGATGAAATCCGGTGACTTCACCTCCTATAATTCCACAAATGTTGCCCTCTCCACCTCCCCTTTCCGGCCGGAGCAATTATGGGCCTTCGAAACCGGCGCGCGCGACGCTTCCCGCCTAGCATTTAACGGCGGAGCTGAGTGCGTTTTATGATGATCTGCATGATGAGCAGGTGCAATCCGCGATCCTTGACCCCACTGTCGGGCTGCTGGACGCCATCGTCAACGCGCCGCGCGCCCATATGTCGGGCGGCGAATTCAACCTGCGCTAGTCACCCTGGCAACATATGCTGATCACGCAGGGGGGCGGCTGGGCTGTCGGGCGGTTTGACGATTTCACCGCGCTGTTTTCCGCCCAACGGCAAAATGGTGTTTTTGTCGCGACTTATCAGGATAAAAGCGGCACCCATCTACCCGCACCGAAACTGACCCTGACAGGCAGCATCGCCTATCAGATCCAGATGGCGGACTGGCAGGTCACCCCCTCCATGAATTACGCGCTTCACAGCACTTACCGGTCCCTTTTCGGTCCCCTGTATAACGTGAACGGCTATAAAATCTTCGGCGCGTCCCTCAGCGTGCGCCCACCCCATTCCCATTGGGTTTTTGCGTTTTTCGGCGACAATATTTTCAATAAGCAATATGATGTTGACCGTAACTTTTTTGTGGCCGGAGACAATGTCGCGCTTGCCGGAACGCCCGCCAGCTGGGGAGGACGCATCGCCTGTGAATTCTGAGGGCAAGTCGTCTCAACTCGTCATCTCATCGCAGGCGCGGCGCTTACGAGCTTTCTTCCTCACAGCGCCTTTTATCAGCTTGCTGATCCCGCTTCTGATTCTGGAGCACCTTCAGTTCAGCTTATTTGGCGTTAACAGCGTCTTTCTCTGGCTTTTTGCGAGCATCCCGCTGACCAGCCTTTATCTCTTGGCGGCGGAACGCTATCTGACATGCTGATCACAATTGAGGTTGCCGCGTCCCTCGGGCTTATCGCGTTACTTCTCGCTTTGTCGGGAGGACGTTCCGGGCAGAATGCGCCGCGTTTTTTCGCCGCGGCCGGACAGTTCGGCCTGGTCCTGTATGCTGTGCTCGCCATCGGCGACACTTACAGTATTGGTACGCTTCTGGGATTTCCCGGGTCCATCTACGCGGATGGCGGCTTCGCGGCGCTCTGGTTTTGCGGTTACATTATGCTCGCTTTCCCCATCGCGACCATGCTCTATCCCCGCTTATGGCAGATCGGTCAGGAATGTGAAGCCGCGACTTTGATGGATCTCTTCCGATACCGTTTCAATGACCGACGCTTTGACCTCCTCCTGGCCGCCCTGCTTTTCCTGTGTTTCATCCCGCTTGGGACATCGCAATTTATCGGCCTGCAATCCGCGTTCAATCTTCTGGCCGGTCCTGGCGCCCCACGCGGCGTGATGGCGGCCCTCGTCTTGTCCGGGCTGCTGACCTTTCTCATCGCGGCCGGTCAGGGCATGGGTGGGACGGCGCGGGCGGCAATCCTGAAGGACGTGCTGGTCATCTCCGCAATCGTGATGGTGGCGGGCGCGGCGTTGATGGCCGGGGCCGGATGGCTTTCCCCGTCACATCAAGGGGTCACCGAACCGCCAGAAGTTTTTCATGCCTTCACGCCCAGTGTCAGCGGAGATCTCTTCATCCTGACCACCATTGCCGTGCAGGCAAGCGCTTTTTGTATCTCCCCCCCGACCCTGGCCGCGATTTTCTCAGCCCGTCATGTCGAGACCGTGCGACGGGGCCAGATATGGATGCCCCTTTATATGCTGCTCTTCCCGCTTCTCGGGTTTGTGGCGGTATATGGCCATAACCACCATATTGCCGCGGCGCGTCCCGATGATATCTTCCTCGCGACAGCGCAGGCGCTTTTACCCGCATGGATGATGGGATTTGTTCTTGCCGGGACATGTCTCGCCGCCTTCGTCATCCTCGCCAGTTGCAGCATCACACTTGGCGGCGTCGTGGCACGCAGCGTCGTGCTGGAAAAGACAGCCCGGCAGCAGATCCGCATCGGGCTGGTGACGATCGCCGCCTATCTGACGCTTTCCCTCATCGGCGCACTCACTGCCAGAAATCTGCTGATCTCACTGAACACGATGTTTTATCTCGGACTGGCGCAGATCCTGTCTGGCGTGCTGGCGATCACCTTCAATTGGCGCGTCTCATCGGCTGACCTGATACGCGGCATGGTGGGCGGGCTCGCCTCAGGGTGCGTCCTGCGATTTGGTGGATTCAATCTTTACGGCGTTAACCCCGCCTTTATGGCTGTCATCATCAATTTATGTTTGTGCTGCTGGGCGGCCGGGCGGGAAAATAAGTAAATTGTGCCTCGGAGAATAAAACGTCATGACAGAAAACCTCTCTTTCCACCTTTCCACAAAAAGCCTCCTGGAGAATCCCGTTCTCAATAAGGGCCTGGCTTTCAGCAAGGCGGAGCGCGACGCGTTTGGCCTGCACGCGCTTTTACCTCCTGCCGTCAGAACGCTGGAAGAACAGTTAAAAACGGCCCGGATGCTGCTTGATGATATGGAGTCGCCTTTCGCCCGGCATATTTATCTGCGCAGCATTCAGGATAGTAACGAAACCTTGTTCTACGCCCTGATCGCGTCTGACCTCGAAACAATGCTTCCCTTGATTTACACCCCGACTGTCGGAGAAGCCTGCCAGAAATTCTCCACCATCTGGCAACGTCCGCGCGGCCTGTTCCTCTCATATGAGGACCGGGAGAATATGGAAGCCCGCCTGGCACACCCCGCGCTTGATGACGTCCGGGTGATTGTCGTCAGTGACGGGGAACGCATACTCGGTTTAGGTGATCAGGGCGCAGGAGGGATGGGCATCCCGATCGGCAAATTATCGCTCTATACTGCCTGCGCTGGCATTGCCCCGCAACATACTCTCCCGATCCTTCTCGATACCGGCACGGATAATGAGGCGCGGCTGGCGGACCCATCTTACATTGGCAGTCGTCATAAGCGAGTTCGTGGCGCGGAATATGATGCGTTTATTGAGCAGTTTGTTGAATGCGTCATGAAAAGATGGCCGCATGTCCTGCTGCAATGGGAGGATTTTGCCGGGGTTAATGCCGCACGCCTCCTCGCGCGTTACCGGGATCAGCTTTGCACCTTTAATGATGATATTCAGGGCACGGCTTCCGTTGCCGCGGGTGCCATCCTCGCCGCCAATCAGGCTTCCGGTAAAAGACTCTCCGATCAGACGATCGTCATGCTCGGCGCAGGTTCCGCAGGTGTCGGCATTGCGCGTCTGCTTCTGGCGGCGATAGAGGATGAAGACACACCGCATGAGGAAGCCCGTCAACGCTTTTATATGCTCGATAAAGACGGATTACTGACAGCGCAAAGAGTGGAAATGCTCGATGAGGGTCAGAAGCTTTTTGCGCGCGATGACTGGTCGAGCGCGAAAGGTGATCTCGCGACATTGATCGATACGATCGACGCCGCCATCCTGATTGGCGTGTCCGGCGTCGCGGGTGTCTTCTCGGAGGAGATCATCCGCAATATGACGCGTAAGACGGAACGGCCGATTATCTTCCCCCTCTCGAACCCCACTTCCCACGCGGAAGCAACGCCGGAAGACATCATGCGCTGGACGGATGGCAAGGCACTTGTCAGCACGGGCAGCCCCTTCCCGCCTTTGCCATACAAGGGCACGACACGGCGGGTTGATCAGACAAATAACTCCTATATCTTCCCCGGTATGGGATTGGGCATCATCGCATGCCGCGCCATGCGGGTGACGGAGGCGATGTTTATGGCCGCCGCTAAAAAGCTGGCCGCGCTCTCGCCGTTACATCAGGACCCGGACGGTAACTTGCTGCCACCTGTCACGCAATTGAGAGATGTCGCGCGAGATATCGCCATCGCGACTGCGCTTCAGGCCCGCGCAGATGGCGTGTGCGCGGGTTTTTCCGATGACACACTTGACGGCATGATCGACCAGCATATCTGGTCACCTCAATATAAAAGCTACAGTAAGGCACGCGTATAATGACGGATTTTCGGACCGAACGGGATGGGCTCGGTGATATTGATGTCCCCGCCGATAAATTATGGGGTGCGCAGACGCAGCGCTCACTCCATTATTTTAGCATCGGTTGGGAGAGAATGCCGGTCGAAATGATCGAGGCGTTCGCCATGATCAAAAAGGCGAGCGCCGAGGCCAATGCCGCCAGCCAACGTCTCGGGAAGACGCAGCATGACCTGATCACGCAGGTTTGTGATGAGCTCCTCGCCGGGCAACATGCGGAGATGTTTCCGCTTCACGTGTGGATGACGGGCTCTGGCACGCAATTCAATATGAATGTCAATGAGGTGATTTCCAACCGCGCCTGCCAGATTGCCGGGACAGCGCTTGGCAGCAAAATGCCGGTGCACCCCAATGACCACGTCAATATGTCGCAATCCTCTAACGATACTTTCCCGACAGCCATGCACATCGCCACTGTGCTGGGGACGGCGCGCAAGGTGTCGCCCGCCGTGCAGGCGCTTGCGGCGGCAATCCAGCGCAAGGCGGATCACTGGGCCGACATTGTCAAAATCGGCCGCACCCATATGCAGGATGCCGTCCCTTTAAGTGTCGGGCAGGAGTGGTCAGCTTTCGCGACGCAATTACGGGAGGCGGCCGCACGTGTGTCAGATGCGGTAAAGGGGCTCTACCCCCTTGCCCTGGGCGGCACGGCGCTCGGCACGGGCATTAATACGGATGGGGCTTTCGCCTCCCATGCCTGCGCCCGGATCGCGACATTGACAGGCCACGCTTTTACTAGCGGGCATGACAAATTTGCCCTTCAGGCCGCGCATGATGCGCTTGTTCATCTCTCCGGCACATTCCGGGGGCTCGGCGGGGTGCTGTTCAAAATCGCCAATGACATACGCCTCCTCTCATGCGGACCGCGCGCCGGGCTGGCCGAACTTCATTTACCGGAGAATGAGCCGGGATCATCCATCATGCCGGGCAAGGTGAACCCGACTCAGGCAGAAGCACTGGCGATGCTGGCCTTACAGGTGATGAGCAATGATGTCGCGGTCGGGATGGGCGGGGCGTCCGGGCTGTTGCAGATGAATGTCTATAAGCCGCTGATGATTTATAACACTCTGCAGAGCATCACACTCATCCATGATGGCTGCGAAAACTTCCGCCGCTTCCTGATTGAGGGGACGGAACTGAATGCCGCGCGCATCCAGCGTTATGTTGATGAATCAGTGATGCTTGTCACTGCTTTGGCGCCGGAGATCGGATATGACGCTGCCTCAAAAATCGCCCATGATGCGATGGCGCGGGACCGCACTTTAAAAGAGGCGGCGCTCGCTTCCGGGAAATTGACGGAAGCTCAATATGACCGCCTCATTGACCCGAAAAAATTGCTGGCGCCGAATGTCGTCATATCCTGACGGGATGTGCGATCCTCGACGCGCGTTCGGCGGCCAGCAGCATTTGGGTCTGCTCTCAACGATATCGAACGCGCCTCGCCTGAACGAGACCAAGCCTTAAAAAAGGGTGCCATTTATCGGGCGCCCTTTTTTAAGGTCAGACAAGGTCACCCCCGCCCTTCAGGCTGTTTCTCAGAAGAAACCGACTTTATCCTCACTGTAGCTGACCAGCATGTTTTTCGTTTGCTGATAGTGGTCGAGGATCATCTTATGCGTCTCACGTCCGATGCCCGATTTCTTATATCCACCAAAGGCTGAATGCGCGGGATAGGCGTAATAGCAATTGACTCAGACGCGACCGGACTGAATGCCACGCCCCATGCGGAAGCATGTATTCGCGTTACGGCTCCACACGCCACGCCGAGACCATATTCCGTGTCATTGGCAATGGCGAGTGCTTCCTCCTCCGTTTTGAAGGTCGTCACGGCGAGGACGGGGCCGAAAATCTCCTCCTGGAAGATCCGCATTTTATTATGGCCTTTAAAGACCGTTGGCTGAATGTAAAAACCATCATCCAGCCCGTCGCCTAATTCGGCGGCGTCGCCACCCGTCAGAAGTTCAGCGCCTTCCTCACGACCGATCTTGATGTAGGAGAGAATTTTCTCCTGCTGCATGGTGGAATTCTGGGCACCCATCATTGTCGCGTGATCAAACGGATTGCCCTGCTTGATGACTTTGACGCGCGCGATCGCCCGTTCCATAAAGGCATCGAAGATGGATTCCTGCACGAGGGCACAGCTGGGGCAGGAGCAGATCTGCCCCTGATTGAGCGCGAACATTGTAAAGCCTTCAAGGGCCTTATCAAAATAAGCGTCATCCTTGTCCATAATATCGGCAAAGGAGATATTGGGCGATTTACCACCAAGCTCCAGCGTTGCGGGAATGATGTTTTCCGCCGCCTGATGCGCGATGCGCTGGCCAACCGCCGTTGACCCTGTAAAGGCAATTTTCGCAATGCGCTTATTGCCAGCCAGAGCCGAACCGACTTCCTTGCCCAGACCGTTCACGATATTCAGCGTGCCGGGGGGCAGGATATCCGCGATGAGATCCATCACCACGAGGAGGCTGGCGGGCGTCGTTTCTGCCGGTTTCAGGACAATCGTGTTCCCCGCGGCGAGCGCGGGCTCGATTTTCCAGGCGGCCATGAGAATCGGGAAATTCCAGGGGATGATCTGCCCGACCACGCCGAGAGGCTCATGAAAATGATAGGCGTAAGTCGTCGCATCGATCTCACTGATGCCGCCTTCCTGCGCGCGGATGCAGCCAGCAAAATAACGAAAATGGTCAATCACCAGCGGGATGTCGGCATTGGTCGTTTCACGGATGGGCTTGCCGTTATCCCACGTCTCCGCCTGCGCGATGAGGTCGAGATTCGCCTCCATTTTATCGGCGATTTTCAACAGAATGCGGGAGCGGTCCGTGGTGGACGTCCGGCCCCATGACTCGCGCGCCGCATGGGCCGCATCGAGAGCCAATTCAACATCCGCATCGGATGAATGCGGCACCTCACAAAAGACGCGGCCATCGACGGAGGCCGATTGGTCATGTAAGCGCCATTGACCGGCGGGACCATTTTCCGCCGATAAAATTCTCATAACGCGCCTTGAAACGCGTTTTGACGGGAAAAGCAGAGGACATATCAAATAGCCTTCTTGTCGTAAAATATAACGAGGATGCCCTTCGAGGCTGGCGTCATGGGGATAAGCTACCCCGATGACGCAAAGACATCTTAAAAATTTATTTTCTGTTTATAGATCATGGTTCATAAGTCAAAAATAACCGCGTACGATAAAGTTTTTCATATTTTGTTAATCTTTGGCAGCACATCTGACATGTGACGGCGCGGCGAGATTTGAGCCGCGCCCTGTCATAAGCGCAAAGATCCTCCAGCGTTCGGGTGTTGGCGCCAGGCCGGATCACCCCATCACGCCTCAACGCGGCATGAAGCCCCTTCGCGCCATGGGGAAATGGTCAATCACATCAACGGGAAGGCCGAGCGTCTCCGCCGTGACTTCCACTGGCACATGCGTCAACCAATCAGACAGGCCGTATCCGGCATATCGATCGGCCTTATAAACGGTCAGGACATGCAAGTCCTGCGCACCGCGATTGACGATGCAATGTCCCTGCCCCCGCGGAATATTCCAGACATCGTTTTTATCAAGACGCGCCGTCTTCTGATGCCCGTCCGTGCACATGACCGTCAGTTCCGCCGTGCCGGAAAGCACAATGCCGAATTCCGCCGCATGGGGATGCCAGTGCATCTCACGCATGCCATTGACGTGAATCACATCGCTCGCCGCTGAGAATGGACGACTGGCGGGGAAGCTTGCCGGATCAACGACCTGCATATAACCGCCCGCCGTGCGCGCATAAAAATTGGAGCGGGAGAAGAGATAGACGATTTTCTCGGCACCCGGCCTGATCCGCGCATTTTTTCGTGCCGTATCGAGATCACTGGGGTTGGAGAGGCGGCTGATCCAGCGCGGTTCTTTTTTTGACGCGGCAAAAACCTGTTGCGGCATGTTGAAGTTTTTCTCGAGCAATTCGGGCGGTGTCGCGGCCATCCAGGCCGAAATCGAATTTGTATGAAATTCCGAGCCGTCCGCGTCATCTAGAAACATCAGGGTTTCCGCACCGGTCGGGGCGAGTCCGATGATACTGTGCGGCGTCCCGGCAGGAACCGACCATATATCGCCCGCCCCGACATCATCGACGGAGGAGCGTCCCTGCTCATCCAGCGACATAATGCGGCATTTGCCTGAGACGACGTAGCCCCACTCTGCCTGCTGTCGCCAGAACATCTCGCGCATACACCCGACCTCAAGCCCCATATTGACAACAGCGAGGTCTTTGAGGGCGTGAAATTGCGCGTCATTGAGCTCTCGCGCCCATCCGCCATCGACCTTATGCATCTCAGCGCGATTGAGAGACGCGACAAAATCGGGGATGGCGGCACCATGCAGGTTTTGCTGCGAGGGTGGCGCATGTGTTTTGGACGGGCCGGGCGCGGTGCTGGCCGATTTACGTCCATTTTCCTTACCGGAATGTGGTGCGCCTACGGGCATGGCCTGTGCGACACCGCCCAAACCCGCCAAACCTGCTATTGAGAGGAAGCCACGACGTTGGAAACGACTCATTTCTTCGACCTTCTCTTCCCCGGAAAAAGCTTGGCCCTGAGCGATGCGACGCGATTCATGATGCGCGCCTGATCTCCCGACTTCTCACAACTGGGCGTCACCGTCAAATGGCGTTCAATCATTAAGGCTTAAATCCGGTAAATGCCCTGGTGATCAGTGTGGGAGAGGGCCGAAAATCCAGCAGTTTGAAACGGGTCAAGCCCGTCGCGTTGTCGGAGAACATCGTTAACGAGGAGTTTTTACATAACGGATCAGCTTCCCAATCAGGACACGCCGCCGAAAACGGAAAATCCCGACGCGCCCACCCAAAACCACGACTCAAGTGTGTTTGGTAATTTCTTCAAGAAGGGCAACAATAATACAGAATACAACAATCATAGTGAGCCAAGAATGTTGACGACATTGTCAAATACCAAATGCAGGATCGGCATTGTCGGTATCATCATTGTCGTCGCCGCAGCCTATGCCCTTAACATCAACCCGATGAATGCGCTGAATTTCTTCTCCGGTAGTCAGAACCAGTCGCCACCGGCTTATCATCAGACGACGCAGACTCGATAAGTGACCGTCGGACATTCATTTCCGACGGCGCAGATTGGCTGACATTGTTGTAAAGATCGCGCTTGGGAAGCGACGGGTCGCCTAACGGCGTTTCAGCCCAAGCATGATTTCCCGCCCTTTGAGCATCGCATTCCAGTAAATAAAGGGCAGGCCAAATTTTTTCAGGGTCCAGGCGGCGCGGGACGGCTTGAAACCATTGATGATCCATTTCGGGAAGCTTGGCATTAATTTGCCACCATAACCGAACTCCGCAAGCACAACCTTACCGTTTTCGACGGTAAGCGGGCAGCCGCCATATCCATCATAAGCATAAGGCAGGTCGCGGGAGTCCATCATCGCCAATAGGTTCTCCGCGATGATCGGGGCCTGTTTCCGCGCGGCGGCCGCTGTTTTGGCGTTGGATGTCCCGATTACATCCCCCACACCGAAAACATTTTTGAAGGTAATGTGCTGCAATGTCTGCGGATCAACCGCGAGATAACCCTCCGCATTGGCAAGCGCGCTCTCCCGCACGATTTTTGGGGCCGATTGGGGTGGCACAACATGCAGCATGTCAAATTGCCGCGTGACGATTTCCGTCTTGCCGCCCGCCTGACGCTCAAATGTCGCTGTCTTCGCATTGCCATCAACATGCACGAGCTTTGAATTCAGCTGCAAATCAACCTTATATCGCTGAATATAGGACATAAGCACGGGAACGAAATCTTTCACGCCGAACAAAGCCGGGCCCGCCACGTCAAACTCGACCGAGATCGCGTCATTGACGTGGCGCTTCGCCCAGGCATCGCAGGAAAGATAAACAGCTTTCTGGGGTGCCCCAGCGCATTTGAACGGCGCGGGCGGCTGGGTGAAAATCGCCTTACCCGTTTCAAGCCCCTGCACCAGCTCCCACGTATAGGGCGCGAGGTCATAACGGTAATTCGAGGTCACGCCGTTTTTGCCCAACGTCTCCTCAAGCCCCGGGATCGCGTCAAAGTTCAGAGTGACGCCTGTGGCAACCACCAGCGCCTTATAGGAGATTTCCGTCTCATCCTCGAGCAGGATCGTGTCATTTTCAGGACGGAATGCCGCGACCGCATGATGCACCCAATTCACATCTTTCGGCATAACGGAGGCTTCCGTGCGCCTTGTGGCGTGCTTGCTGAAAGCCCCGCCACCGACGAGTGTCCAGGCTGGCTGGTAATAATGCGCGGCTGCCGGTTCAATCACCGCAATCGTCAAATCCGGTCGTCTTTTGATCAGGCTCGCCGCGGTGGCGATCCCGCCGGAACCGCCCCCCACAATGACAACATCAAATTTATGGGCCGCAACATGCTTGCGACCAGGAAGCGCACGTAACAGGTCATACGCAATGCGCACCCGCCCGCCGGAGCGACAATAAGCGTAGATGCGGGCCTTCGCGTCGTCGCCTTTAAGGTCGTTGATGATGTTTTGCAGCCGCCGCAACATTTCTTCATCCGGACGCTCACTCGACCGCATGGGCAGGAGACCGAACTGCAAACCAGCCGCTTCGGCAGCCGCGGCTATCTCAGCTGCTTTCGGCTGTTCCGGCTCTTCATCATCCGGTCGCAGGCAGAGGATGGCAGTATAGCCCTCTTTGACGAGTCGAGGCATATCATCCACTGTGACCTGTCCCGCGGCGGTAAAGTCGGAGGATAGTGGTTTCACGCTCATATTATTCTCCTGCTTCCTGGCCAGATAACACCGCCTCAGAGGCGATTGACCGGAATCTTGATGTAACTTACCCCATCATCCTCCGCTTCTGGAAGATGGCCACCGCGCATATTGACCTGCACGGACGGCATG